>NZ_CP130058.1:1583565-1900278 GCF_030644365.1 Schaalia sp. HMT-172 | reverse complement strand
CTGGGAGATGCCGTCGCGCTCTCGGGCGCGGTCGGGCACGATGCGGCGGGCCGCGTCCGTGGGGGTCGAGGCCCGGTAGTCGGCGACGAGGTCCAGCAGGGGAGAGTCGCCCTCGTGGCCGATCGCGGAGACGATGGGCGTGCGTGCGCCCGCGACGGCGCGCACGAGGCGCTCGTCGGAGAAGGGGAGGAGGTCTTCGACGGCGCCGCCGCCGCGCGCGATGACGATGACGTCCACGCCATCCATGGCGTCCAGTTCGGTCAGGGCGCGGCCCACCTCGGGCACGCAGTGGTCGCCCTGCACCGCAACCTCGCGGATTTCGAAGCGCGCGGCGGGCCACCGTTCGGACGCGTTGACGACCACGTCGTCCTCCGCCTTGGCGCCCCGCCCGCAGATCAGGCCGATCGTGCGCGGCAGGAACGGCAGCGGCTTCTTGCGTGCGTCAGAGAACAGGCCTTCGGCCGCCAGGCGGGCGCGCAGCGCCTCGATCTGGGCCAACAGGTCGCCCACGCCCTGCAGGTGTATCTCTGCGGCCTGCAGGTTGAGGCGCCCCGAGCGCTCCCAGAACACGGGTTTCACGCGCGTGACCACGCGCGCGCCCTCGGTCAGCGGCGTGGAGTCCATGACGCCCGCCCACGCGGTTACCGTCATCGACGTGTCGGTCTGGAGGTCGCGCAGCGTCAAAAAGTGCATTTTCGCGCCGGGGCGCACCTTGTATTCGACGACCTGGCCCTCCACCCACAGGGGGCTCATGCGGTCCACGTACACCTTGATGTTTTCCGTCAGTCGGCGCAGCGGCCACGGATTATCGCGCGTCGTGTCGGCCGCCTTCGCGGCGGGCGGACGAGGCTGTGGCGAGCCGCCGGGAGGCGGCGCGGCGAGACGATGAGGCGATGTCACGTCCTTCAGCATGCCATAGGAGCGCCCCCGCCGCGCTGGCGCGCCACGCCCCTGTGGACGGCCCCAGCGCCCGGGGTGGGTGAGCGCGAGGGGGCACCCGGGCCGCTCTCTCACCCTGCACGCGAGAGCGGGAGGGGCCCCGGCCTCGTCGATGAGGGGCGTGTGGGATTGCCACGAGCGCGCGCACCCCCGCCGCCCCGGGCGCTAGGGTGGGTGCATGAGCGAAAACGTCGACCTGCGTGCCAGCGCCGATTCCCCCCTGCCCGCCTCCCACGGAGAGGGAAATGGCCGCATCCTCTTGGCCGCGCCCCGCGGATACTGCGCCGGCGTGGACCGTGCCGTCGACGTCGTCGAAAAGGCCCTGGAGCTGTACGGCGCGCCCGTGTACGTGCGCAAGGAGATCGTGCACAACAAGTTCGTCGTCGAGTCGCTGACCAAGCGCGGCGCGATCTTCGTCCAGGAGACCGACGAGGTGCCCGAGGGGGCGCGCGTCGTCTTCTCCGCGCACGGCGTCTCCCCGGCCGTCCACGAGGCCGCCGCCACCCGCCACCTCGCGACAATTGACGCGACCTGCCCGCTGGTGACCAAGGTTCACCGCGAGGCCGTGCGTTTCGCGAAGGAGGACTACGACATCATCCTGGTGGGGCATCAGGGCCACGAGGAGGTCGAGGGCACGTTCGGCGAGGCGCCGGAGCATATTCAGGTCGTGGGCACCCCCGACGAGGTCGAGGGCGTCGTCGTGCGCGACCCCTCGCGCGTCGTGTGGATCTCCCAGACCACGCTCTCCGTCGACGAGACCCGCGAGACCGTGGACCGCCTGCGTCAGCGTTTCCCGCAGCTCATCGACCCGCCGTCGGACGATATCTGCTACGCCACGCAGAATCGCCAGGGCGCCGTCAAGCATATTGCGCCGCAGGTGGACGTCATGGTGGTCGTCGGGTCGGCGAACTCGTCGAACTCGGTGCGCCTCGTCGAGGTCGCGCTCGAGGCAGGGGCGGGCTCCGCGTATCGCGTCGACAAGGCCGACGAACTGCAGGAGGCCTGGTTTGAGGGCGCTCGCACCGTGGGTCTCACGTCGGGGGCCTCCGTGCCCGAGATCCTGGTGCGCGACGTCATCGAATGGCTGCAAGCGCGCGGATTCCCCACCGTCGAGGTGGCCCGCACCGAAACCGAATCGACGACCTTCGCGCTGCCGCGCGACCTGCGCGCCGACCTGAAGAACGCCGGAATGGCGCCCGCGCGCCCCCACGCGCCGCGTGTGGCCGGGCCAAACCACACGAAGTAGGGCAACACCACCGGGTCTGCTCGGATAGGATGGGGGCGTGTCTCTTACTATCGGTATCGCTGGACTGCCCAACGTCGGCAAGTCCACCCTGTTCAACGCCCTGACCCGCGCGACCGTGCTCGCCGCGAACTACCCGTTTGCGACCATTGAGCCCAACGTCGGCGTCGTGCCCCTGCCCGACCCGCGCCTGAACAAGCTCGCGGAGATCTTCGGCTCCCAGCGCATCCTGCCCGCCACCGTGTCCTTCGTGGACATCGCCGGCATCGTGCGCGGCGCCTCCGAGGGTGAAGGCCTGGGCAACCAGTTCCTCGCCAACATTCGCGAGGCCGACGCGATCTGCCAGGTCACGCGCGCCTTCTCGGACCCCGACGTCGTGCACGTCGACGGCAAGGTGGACCCGGCCTCGGACATTGAGACCATCAAGACTGAGCTGATCCTCGCCGACATGCAGACGATCGAGAAGCAGATCCCGCGCCTCGAGAAGGAGGTGCGCGGCAAGAAGACCGAGCCGATCATCCTTGAGACCGCGCGTGCGGCTCTGGAGCTGCTGGAGCGCGGCGAGCTGTTGTCTGGCCCCGAGGGCGCCAAGCTGGACCAGGACGCGCTGCGTTCCTTCCAGCTCATGACGTCGAAGCCCTTCATTTTCGTGTTCAACATGGACGCCGCGGAGATGGACAACGAGGAGATGAAGGACGAGCTGCGCTCCCTGGTCGCGCCTGCCGAGGCGATCTTCCTGGATGCCCAGTTCGAGGCCGAGCTGGTCGAACTGGACGACGAGGATGCCCGTGAGATGCTCGCCGAATCCGGCCAGGACGAGTCCGGCCTGGACAAGCTGGCCCGCGTCGGCTTCGACACCCTGGGCCTGCAGACCTACCTCACCGCAGGCGAGAAGGAAGCGCGCGCTTGGACGATCCACAAGGGCGACACCGCCCCCAAGGCCGCCGGCGTCATCCACACGGACTTCGAGAAGGGCTTCATCAAGGCCGAGGTCGTCTCCTACGACGACCTGGTCGAGGCCGGCTCCATGGCCGCCGCGAAGGCCGCCGGCAAGGTCCGCATGGAAGGCAAGGACTACGTGATGCACGACGGTGACGTCGTTGAGTTCAGGTTTAATGTTTAATCATTTCTGAACGAGGCAGTGGCCGGGTCGCGCGAGGGCGTGGCCCGGCTTTGCTGTTGAGGGTGGTCTAAAGTCGGCAGAGCGCCCAAAGTGCAGACCACCTCGGTAAAAAGTCGCGAAAAACGCCTCATCGGAGCGAGGTGGTCTGCACTTTGGGCGAATTGTGATGACAGGCTCAGCCCCGGCCTCGTGAATGTGGCCGCGTGATACACATAAGCGTGGGGCAAGGCTTCGTCCGCCCTACCCCACGCCTCATGCGTCTGTTCCAGTGATTACTGGCGACTGCTGGCCTGTGACGGCCTTCGATGTTGATGTCGAACTCACGGAGCGTGCTAGCCGTACGAGGACATCGAGCTGCTTGGGAGGAGTCCCAAGAGACGTGGCCACGTCCTCGCTCAGCTGCTTGCGTAGTTCGGTGACGGTCCATTCGACCTCGCAGTCTGGTGCGACGCTCGTGTCCGCCTGAACCCAGAGCTTGCTCGGGGAACCGGTGACGAAGACGGTGCATCGTTCGACCCCTGGAACACCCTGTGCCCGCTCGGAGAGTGCCCGCGACAGAACATCGGGGGAGAGAGTAGCCAGCAGAGTGCCGTCAGATCCGCTGATCCTCAGTGAAGAATTCGCGGGCCTGCGCGGCACCTGCATGAGAAGCAGGAACAGACCGATGACGAAGGTGATGATAGACATCAGAACGCCAAACGGTAGAAGCCAGTGAGCGTGCGGTGAGAGGAATGCTCCGATTTCGTCCTGTGTCGTGGCCAGGTAAGCGGCAATGCTGGGCACCCAGTGACCGGCGTCGAGGCCGGACGCGAGGAACCAGGCGGCCGCGCAGACGATAATCAGGCCGAAGAAGGCCAGGAAAACTCTGTTAAGAGCGGCAGAAACTGAACGCATAAGTGGCTCTCTTTCAGCTCACGCGCTTGGCGCGGACGCGGCTGCGGGAGATGCCCTCGGGGTTGAAAACCTCCAGCGCCTCGTTGGTCCTCTTGGACGCTGCTTCGCGCACGGCGTCTAAATCATCCGCGTCACTGAAGACGACCACGTCGACTCGCGACCTGCGCACCGTGGCGGAAGCGGACCGAATCGTGGCGAGCTGTTCGACGTGCCTCTTCACGAGGATTGCCAGGTCAGAACGGTGAAGTGCTGTCTGCCCGGGGATATCGTCGGGAAGAAAAGCGACGTGCTTGGGGCGGCCAGGCCACAGCGCTGCGATCAGGAGGAAGAGACCAAAGGCGGCGGCGATTCCGGCTGCGACAAGCACGGCGATGGAACCGAGGGATGCCGCGCCAACCTCGCCAAGCATGGTCACGGTGCGCTGTGGCCAGTCCCCTGTGAGGAAGCGGTACGCGGTCAGCCACGTGCCGAGGCCTCCGACAATGAGGAGCAGCAACGCCAAGAGGGTGGCAGGTGCGCTCCGGGTCGGGCGATAAACGATTGGCGGTACGGGTGTTCTCATCTCAGGGGTTTCCTGACGCGATTGCTCGGGTTGAGCCAGGATATGTCGACGGTTACCTTGCCAACGTTCATCCCGCACAGCTTCTCGACGCGATCACTCACGTGTGCGCGCAGGTCCTCGAGAGTGGAGGACAAGGGGGTGGGGAAGACGAGGCCGAGGTCCAGATGGAGGATTGCGCGCTGCCCATAGAGTTGGCACGTGGCCTCGGGGCGAGATCCGAAGTTTCGGCGGGAACCAATTCCGAGGACTCCACCTGCGTTCGAGCCTACGGTGGCGAACTCAAACGCGGCTTGAGCGGCGATTCGGGCGACTACATTGGCCGGGATAGTCGTGGTGCCGCGCTGTGTCAGGTAGGGCTCCTTCTCGTGCGACGGCCTCGACTGCGTGACTGCGGAGTCAGACGCGGCCACGCTCGTCACCTCCTGCGCCAATCGAGAATACGTTGGACATCGACCCGGCCCTCCAGATAAAGGCCCACCGCCCATCCGACGACACCACACAGGGCGACGAGGACGAAGTTAGCGAAGGAACCGAAAGCGAGAACGGCTCCCATGAACAGGCCCACGAGGAGGGCCAGGTGCGTTGTCTTCATGAGAATTCCTCAGATCTAGGCGTCGACGTCGCCTACTTCAGATCGGTTGAGGCGGAGGTGGTTGTTTCCTCCTCGGGCAGGTGGACGTCGGTGACGTCGATATTGACCTCGACGACCTCCAAGCCGGTGGTGCCCTCGATCTGGTCGATGATGTTGCTGCGAATGTCGTTGCAGACGTTGATGATGGAATAGCCGTACTCGACGACGACGGTGACATCAATGGCAGCCTGGGTTTCGCCCTTGTGTACGGTGATGCCGCCGGTGACGTTGGTCTGGGTGGTGGGGATGCGGTCGGTCACGGCGCTGAAGGCGCGGCGCACGGCGTTGCCCATGCCGTACACGCCGGGCACCTGGCGGGCGGCCATGCCGGCGATCTTAGCGACGACGTTTTCCTCGATGGTGGTCGTGCCGTGGTCGGTCTGGAGGGGACCCTCGGGGGTCTTGTCCTGGTCAACGTTCTCGTTGTTGTCGCTCATGTGAGCCTCTTTCATTGAGTCGAAGGTGGGGGCCGTGTAGTAAGGGGAGGCTAAGCAACGGATTAGTGAAGTATCGTCACAGACACTGCGACAGGTGTGCCCTGCCCGTCGCCCTGTATTGCTCCCCGAGACCATTCTTGCGCAAGGTGATGGGTACAGTCGGTTGAAAAAGCTCTGAGATCTCTATTAATGGGATACGTCACTAAGGTTTGATACATGGTGATACGAGGTGACGGGAGTGTCCGTGGCGACGAGGCCGTGGCGGGGTCGCGCGAGGGCGTGGCCCGGCTTCGCTGTTGCCGGTCGTCTGGCAGGCGGGAAAGTGGGTGTGAGGGCAGTGCAGGTTAACGGTTTGCGTTAATGACGCGATCCGATATATCATGTTGTCATGATCCAGTCGTTCGGGGATCGCGAGACCGAGCGGTTGTCTGCGAGGGAGCCTGTTCCTTCCCTTGACCCGCGCATCGCTCGCGTCGCGCTGCGCAAGTT
Source organism: Schaalia sp. HMT-172 (assembly GCF_030644365.1). Lineage (NCBI taxonomy): Bacteria > Bacillati > Actinomycetota > Actinomycetes > Actinomycetales > Actinomycetaceae > Schaalia > Schaalia sp. HMT-172. The sequence continues at coordinate 1,893,960 of NZ_CP130058.1, read as the reverse complement.
GCGTCAGATCGACGCTGCGTGTCGTTTGGAGGACCTCCGGATCCCTCCGGGCAATCGACTCGAGCTTCTTCGCGTTGATAGAGCAGGACAGTACAGTATTCGAATCAATGATCAGTGGCGTATCTGCTTCAAGTGGGGCGATGCTGGTCCAGAAGGGGTTGAGATCGTTGACTACCACTAAAATGACTCCGATTCACCCGGGCGAAGTCCTCATGGAAGACTTCATCGAGGGCTTCGGAATCACGCAGCACAAGCTCGCCGTTGCTATCGGTGTTCCGCCCCGCCGTATCAATGAAATCGTCCACGGGAAGCGCGGGATTACGGCTGATACGGCGATGCGGCTGTCCCGCTACTTCGGTACGACCCCGGGGTTCTGGATGAACCTGCAGATGCGCTATGAGCTCGATCGCGCCGAGGACGCGCTGGGGGATACGTTGAGCGGAATCGTTCCCCTTGTGACGGTGGAAGTCGCCTGAGGCGAAGGGGTCTGATGAGGCGGTGGCCGGGTCGCGCGAGGGCGTGGCCCGGTCGCCTGCTTGTGAGGACAGCTGCGGGTCGTTCTGCGGTGCTGACATGCAGGATGCTCTTGGAATACCAAGGGACCCTGACCGTTGTGGCCAGGGTCCCCGTGGTAGACTGCGCCGGTCCAAGCCCGACGCGATTAATTAAATGTTAGCATTGAGACGTGGGAGACCAAAATGTGATTTTGGACCTAGCTGGGTCAGCTAGGTTCGCGCCTTACCTCCGTGAAGCTCATGGGGATATTGATCGTGCTCGTGAGCTCTATTTGTGGGCTGCGGATCTTGCGGGAGCATTGTTTTCAACGATTGCGTTTGTTGAGGTGGGTCTACGTAATGCAATGGACCGGAAGCTTCGGGCCTGGAATGATCAGCAAGGGATAGATTATGGGGAAGATTGGGCGCTCCGTAAGGGCGCAGCCCCCTTGCTCTACGATCTTGTCACTCACAAGAGCCTTGCGGTCGCCCAGAATTTTGCACGTGAGCAATCGCGCTTGCGTCCAAAGACTCATCCGCGTCGTTTGGCAGCCGTCACGCACGATGATGTTGTGTCGCATTTTATGTTCGGAACCTGGGTCTATCTTATTAAGCCGAGGGTTCGGAATCAGCCTCAACAGTGTCAACAGTTGTGGCACGAATGTTTGTCGGATGCGTTTCCCCATGCGGACCCTTCCGACTTGGGCCGTGAGAAGCTGGGTGATCAGCTTGATCGAGTGAGGAAGCTGAGGAATCGTGTGGCTCATCATGAGAACTTGCTGTCCGTCGACATCCGTAGGCGGCTGCGGGATATGCTCGGCATTCTCGCGTTGATAGATCCGAAGCTGCCTGATCTTGCGATGCAGAGCAATCGTGTGCGCACGCTTGTTCGGGCAGACCCTCGCCGCTCGTGGTGAGCGCGTCCGTGATGTGTGACGGCCTGGGCGATGCTGGTCCAGAAGGGGTTGAGATCGTTGACTACCACTAAGATTGCTCCGATTCACCCGGGTGAAGTCCTCATGGAGGACTTCATCGAGGGCTTCGGAATCACGCAGCACAAGCTCGCTGTTGCTATCGGTGTTCCGCCCCGCCGTATCAATGAAATCGTCCACGGGAAGCGCGGGATTACGGCTGATACGGCGATGCGGCTGTCCCGCTACTTCGGTACGACCCCGGGATTCTGGATGAACCTCCAGATGCGATACGAGCTCGACCGTGCCGAGGACGCGCTGGGGGATACGTTGAGCGGAATCGTTCCCCTTGTGACGGTGGAAGTCGCCTGAGGCGAAGGGGCCTGACGAGGCGGTAGCCGGGTCGCGCGAGGGCGTGGCCCGGCTTTGTTGTTGGTGCGGTGTTGTCACCGGTCTCCTGTCCCAAACCGCAGTCCACTTCGCTGAAAATTGCCGAAAATGGCCCGATTTGGGCGAAGTGGACTGCAGTTTGAGCAAGGTCGGTTGCACGTGTTCTCGGGCGGCCCTCTTTCGTGCCTGTGTGGGGCCGTGGGCTCGGATGGGCATCGACGGCCTTCGACAATATGGGCCACCGAGCTTTATCCCGCCCTGCCGGGTGGTGATTCGCCCCTCCTGGGCCGGTTGGCTTTGCGTATTGTGGTGAGTTTCCATGCGAGAGGAGGTTGACGGTGTTGCCGGGTGAACCAATGTATGCATCAAATGGTGACTTATATGATGCTAGTATTGTTGTGGAGGTAGCCATGAGAACCACAGTGACACTCGATGATGACCTGCTCGCGCGCGCCGAGGAGCTCACCGGGATCAGGGAACGATCCGCGTTGATCAGGGACGCGGTCGAACTCCTCGTTCGCATTGAGAGCGGTCGGCAGCTCGCCGCGCTCGGCGGCAGCGATCAGGCGGCGGAAGCTGCGCCGCGGAGCCGCAAGCGTGCATGAGAGTCCTCGTCGACACGAACATCTGGATCGATCACCTGCGGCAAACTGAGCCGGTTCTGGTCGATCTGCTCGAGCGCGACCTGGTGTGTGTGCACCAGAGCGTCATCACCGAGCTCGCGTTAGGGAACCTCAAGAATCGGTCGTTCTTTCTGAAAATGCTTGAGCGCTTGATGATCGTGCGCAATATCGATGATCAGGGCGTGCGGCACCTCGTCGAGGAGCGGAGACTGTGGGGTAGAGGACTCAGTGCGATCGACGTGGCTCTCCTGGCGAGCGTCGTCGTGACCCCCGGCGTGTCGCTGTGGACGCGCGATAAGCGCCTTCGTCAGGCCGCGTGTGACGTGGGCGTGTTGGCGGACCTTGACTGAGGAGTGCGCACTGACGAGGCCGTGGCCGGGGCGCGCGAGCGTGGCTCGGCTTTGCTGTCGAGCCAGTGCGAGCGTGAAGCATGTCGCCAGTCACGCGGTGGTAGTGTGTGGCCATGGCGACGGATAGCCGGTACTTATGGCCGAGCTTGGCAAGGAGGCGACAATGCAGGCATCTGCTCTCGGGGATGACGGCGTGCAGACCGTGCGCTACTGGCTCTACGCGCCGGGCCACCGCGCATCCGAGTGGGACGACTTTTACGCGCGCGGTATCATGGGCCTCGCCTGGGGGGAGCTAGGTGACCTGAGGGCGTACGCCAGCAGGTCGGACATGGAACGCCAGCTGCTTCAGACATCCTCTGGCCCAGGCAGGCCAACGAACGACGTTCTTGCCCTGTGGCAGTTCGCGAACGAGATGAAGCCGGGCGATGTCATCTTTGCGAAACGAGGCATCAAGGAGATCATCGGGCGAGGCGTTGTCACGGGTGACTACGTCTACGATGCGGACGCCGAGCACTACCGGAACGTCCGCGGGGTCCGCTGGACCCACAAGGGAAACTGGAGCCTCGACAAGCCGTGGTCGGTGAGGAAGACCCTCACTGAGATCACCGACTACACCGACCGACTAGCTCAATTGAAGGCTTTTTTCGAGGAAGAGGACGGCGCGTTCGACGGCGCGGAGATGTCGGCGCCCCTGATCGAATATCCCGTGGAGAAATTTCTCGGCGAGGTCTACATGGACCGCCAGCGATACGACGCGATCGTTGGCCTGCTGCGTGCCAAGAAGAACGTCATCATGCAGGGCGCGCCCGGAGTGGGTAAGACCTTTGCCGCCAAGCGCCTCGCCTACTCGATGATGGGTGTCAAGGACGCCTCACGCGTCAAGCTGGTCCAGTTTCACCAGAGCTACTCCTACGAGGACTTCATCGAAGGGTACCGCCCCTCCGGTGCGGGGTTTGAGCTGGTCAAGGGTGCCTTCTACTCCTTCTGTAGGAAGGCCGCCGACGATCAGGATAACGACTACTTCTTCATCATCGACGAGATCAACCGCGGCAACCTCTCCACGATCTTCGGTGAGCTGTTCATGCTCATCGAGAGCGATAAACGAGGGCCGGAGTACAAGCTCCAACTCCTCTACTCACACGAACTGTTCTGCGTGCCGGCAAACGTCCACATCATCGGCATGATGAACACGGCGGACCGCAGCCTCGCGATGCTCGACTACGCGCTGCGCCGCCGCTTCGCCTTCGTGGAACTGCGCCCCGCCTTCGACTCCGACGGCTTCCGCGCCTACCGCGTCGGCCTCGTTAATCCGAGGTTTGAGGCCCTGGTGCGTGAGGTGGAATCCCTCAACCGCGTGATCGCCGAGGACGAGTCGCTCGGCGAAGGATTCTGCATCGGCCACAGCTACTTCTGCAACATGAAACCCGAAAACTGCACCGACGCGGCCCTGGCCTCGATCGTGGACTACGAGCTCATCCCGATGCTCAAGGAGTACTGGTTCGACGAACCCGGCAAGGTCCGCGAGTGGGCCGACAGGCTGCGTAGGCCGCTGCGGTGATCCGCGTCCGCAACGTCTTCCACATGCTCGCCTACGCCTTCTCGGCGCTACGCGAGCAGGGCTACCGTTCCGTGGCCACGGAGGACTTCGATAACGCGGCCGAGCTGTGCGCCGCCATCCTCGAGCGAGGCGTGTCCCTGCAACTCAAACGAGGCCTCGGGCAGGAGTACGTGAACCGGACCGAGGCTCGCTCCTCCCTGCGCGGCGCAATTAAGGTCACCGAGTCCGTGAAATCGCAGGCGATTTGGCGCCGTCAGCTGGTGTGCTCCTACGACGAGTTCAGCGTCGACACGACAATGAACCGCGTGATCAAGGCGACGGTCGCGTTGCTTGTGTGCTCGGATATCTCCAGGGCGCGCAAGAAGAGCCTGAAGAAGCTCATGGTGTATTTCGCGAACGTGCGCGAGATCGACCTGCACACGGTCGACTGGAACATGCGCTACGACCGCAACAATCGCACCTACCGCATGCTGATGGCGGTGTGCTGGCTCGTCGTCAAAGGGCTGCTTCAAACCCAGAGCGACGGCAGCGTGCGCATGATGGATTTCTTCGACGAGCAGCGCATGAGCCGCCTGTACGAAAAGTTCATCCTCGAGTACTACCGTAAGGAACACCCACGGCTGCGTGCCAGTGCCTCGTTCGTCGAGTGGGCGCTCGACGATGGCATGTCGGAGGGCCTGCCCGCCATGCGCAGCGACATTACGTTGAGTGCTGGTGGCCGCGTGCTCATCATCGATGCGAAGTACTACAAGTCCACGATGCAGAGCAACTTCGACAAGAGGACCGTGCACTCGGGAAACCTCTATCAGATCTTCGCGTACGTGAAGAACAAGCAGGCGGTGCTGGAGCGCGCGGGGGAGAGTGTCGAAGTGTCGGGCATGCTCCTGTACGCCGCGACCGACGAGGAGGTGCAGCCCGACGTCACGTATCGCATGAGCGGCAACCAGATCGGCGTGAGGACGCTCGACCTGGACCGGCCTTTTGAGGAGATCCGCGCGCAGTTGGACGGCATCGCTGACATGCTCACGTCCCCGTCAGTTTCGGCGTCGTGAGGTAGACTTCAATGGGCGCTCTCTTGCTGGCATGCCAGCGGGCGGGACGTCCTCATTTTTCGTTGTAATAGCAGTAGTCGCAGGCGCGGGGGAGCAAGACAGTCATGGCAAACGAGGCATCGCGCGCGGCGGCATCCACCACCGCCCGGATCGTGTGGGACACGGCTGACAAGTACCTGCGTAACGTCGTCGAACCCCAGGAGTACGGCGACTACATCCTGCCGTTCACGGTCCTGCGCCGCCTTGAGTGCCTGTTGGAGGACACGAAGGACGACGTCATCGAGTTCGTGAAGGCTCAGACTCCGAATGGACCTGATCACCGCTTCTCAACACGTCTCACCCCACACCCGACTATGAAGAACAGGTAATATCACCGTTGAATGCATATCCTGAGAGCGGGCATGGGCCAGCTGAAAACGAAAGGTAGACCATGGCAAATAAGATACCTCAGTCGGTGGAACCAAATGTAGCAGACAAAGTGAACGGCTGGTTAAAGTCTTACGGCGTAGATTATAAACTTGAGCAAGAACCTTTAAATCACGAAATTGATGCAGCACTGGATGAGTATTATTCGAAACGAGGGGGAGCGGGCGGGAATCGGCCGGACGCGAAGGCGTTGATTCAAGACGCGCGTAATGAGTACTGGCCCATCCTAATTGAGTATAAAGGATACAAAAACAAACTTGAAAAGCTAGACCCAAAAGGTCACATTGAAAATCGCAAGAAAGACAATACTCCACACTTTGCAAACATTAATGGATACGCAGCAAATGGGGCTGTCCACTATGCGAACGCATTATTGCACTATACCGCATATTCAAACATCATTGCAATTGGTGTTACCGGATACAAAGATAATGGTAACTTAAAGTTGGAGATCGCTGTATACCTGGTCTCGAAAAGCAATTTTGGCGTTGGGCAAAGATTGGGGAAATACAGCGATCTATCTTTCCTAAAGCAGACTCGATTTGATGAGTTTACTGAATATGTTCACAATCAGCAGCTAAGCCCTTCCGAAATCGATAACATTAGGGCTCAAAGGGAACGTGAAATCGATGAGAGTCTAATCAAATTGAATAACGATATATATCAAAACGAAAAAGGACTTTCCGAAAATGATCGAGTATACCTAGTCGCAGCCTCTATAATTGCAACTCTGGGCGTGCCAGGCAAGGTGGCACCACTTGAAAAGGCGGACCTAAAGTCCATCAACGAACCAGGGGGTACCGACGGCGAAATAGTCTTGCGCAAGGTTAACAGCTTTCTCATGCAAAAGGCGTTACCAACCGAAAAGCGTAAAATGATCGTGCGCACCTTGAAAAACACTCTGACCGCTGAAAATCTCAACATGGTGAATAATGGCGAAACTCAGCTCAAGCGAGTCTTTTCCAAGATCATTGACGATTTGGGCATCTACTACAAAATCGGCTTAACAACAGACTTCACCGGCAAGCTATTTAATGAGATGTACAGCTGGCTGGGATTCACTCAGGATAAGTTAAATGACGTTGTCCTAACTCCTTCGTATGTGGCAAAATTGCTGGTTAGGCTAGCTCGAGTTGATCGGAATTCATACGTCTGGGACTTCGCGACCGGTTCGGCGGGGCTACTTGTGGCGGCGATGAACGAAATGATGAACGATGCCAAGCATCGTATCGAATCACCTGATGAACTCGAGATTAAGTATGCAGAGATAAAATCTTCTCAGCTATTGGGCCTTGAGTTACTACCTAGCGTGTACATGCTGGCGGTCCTAAATATGATCATGATGGGTGACGGATCAGCGAATGTCCTCAATTCGGACTCTCTAACAAATTTTCGGGGGGACTACGAGTATGGCAACAAAGGAAAACCATTTCCAGCCACTGCTTTTGTGCTCAATCCTCCCTATTCAGCCGAAGGCAACGGCATGATCTTTGTCGAGCGCGCCCTTTCTATGATGAACAAGGGTTATGCAGCAGTTATTATTCAGAATTCAGCTGGCTCTGGGAAGGCGGCCGAGTATAATAAGAGAATTCTTAAGCAATCGAAACTTCTTGCAAGCATCAAAATGCCCGCCGACCTCTTCATCGGCAAGTCCAGTGTTCATACGCAAATTTATGTATTTCGCGTCGGCGAAGCACATGAACCTGATGATGTAGTAAAGTTTATCGATTTCTCGAACGATGGATATAAACGAACCAACCGACGTAAAGCTCGGAGTGCCGTGAATTTGCGTAACGTGGATCATGCTCCTGAAAGGTACGAGGAATTAGTAAATCTTGTGAAATTCGGTTCGAAGAAGTTATGTTATCTTACTGCACAAGACTACTTCGAAGGTGTTATCGATCCCCTCAGCGGTACCGATTGGAACCAGACCGCGCCCGCGGATATTCGGCTTACCTACAGCATGCTGGAGTCGTCCGTTGCCGATCATCTTTCATGGGAGCTATCCAGCGTACTTAAGCAAGGAGCAGGGCGCTATCCTGAATTGTGTCGACGATCAGCATTGTTGACAGAAGAATTAAGCGATTTGTCGTGGGCCTCCTTCAAGCTCGGTGATTTGTTCGATCATATAGAGCAAGGTCAGCGTCTCAAAAAAGATGATCAGATCCCCGGCGACATTCCGTTCGTCATGTCTGGCACAACGAACACGGGCGTAGTCGGCTATATTTCAAATCCACTTGTTGTTTTTCCTTCTAATTCTATAACCATTGATATTTTCGGTAATGCCTTTGTTAGAGAATACGAGTTTGGTGCCGGTGACGACACTGGAGTTTATTGGAGCGAAGGAGTTGCCTACACTCGCCGAGCTTTGATCTTCATTGCTGCATCCATTAACAGAGCTTTGCGCGGTAGGTTTTCTTTTGGAAACAAGTTGCGCAGTTCCCGGAGCTTCGACCTGCCGATCATGCTGCCCTGCAAAGAAGGCTCGCCTGATTTGGCTTCCATTGAGCGATTTATTTCCGCCATAGAATCTGAGCAGACGGGATATATCGAACAATATATTTCAGAACTCAACTCAAATTGAGGGTTATAAGGCATACCCATCGTGTTTAGTCAACTTTGCGTTGCGATGATGCTGGCTCTTCATAATTGGGGGTGTAGTTGGGGTCTGAATCCGGCTCTTCAGAGTTGAGTGTGGTTCGAGGCAATGAACTCCTACATCGACACGCAGGGCTACACAGACATTCGTCCCCTCGTCGCCTTCTCCGGCTCCCTGGAATCCGACGACGGAGAAACCGTCACCGAGGCCTCGCTCAACGGGCGCGGCGACACGGCGCGAGCGTTCCGCGAGGAGGACTACAAGGTCCTCATCGTCGCCAACAAGTTCCAGACCGGCTTCGACGAGCCGCGCCTCACGGCCATGTACGTGGACAAGAAACTATCCGGCATCGCCGCCGTCCAGACCCTCTCGCGCCTCAACCGCACCTACCCCGGCAAGACCGCGCCCATGGTCGTGGACTTCCAGAACACGCCGGCCAGCATCGAGGACGACTTCAGGATGTACTATTCGGACGCGCACGTGGCCGGGGAAGTCGACCCGAACTCGCTCATCACGATCGCCGAACGCCTGGACACTGCCGGCATCTATACGATGGTGGAGATGGAAGCGGTCGCCGACGCGTACCTGAGCGATGCCGGCGGTGAAGCCATCGCGCGGGCCCTGGGGCCCATCAAGGAGCGGTGGCAGGCCGCGTGGAAGTGCGCGCGTCTGGGCAAGGACAACGAACTCAAGGATTCCCTGCGTAGCTTCCGCGCGGACACGATCAGCTACCGCAACGCCTGGCAGTTCCTCAGCCAAATCGTCGACTACCAGGACCCGGACCTGCACAAGCGCGCCATCGTGGCCACCCTCCTGTCGCGCAACCTGCACATGGACGGCAACCAGTACGACGACTCCTACCTTGAGGGCGTGCAGCTCTCCGGCGTGCAGCTCGTCCCCTCCGCCATCAACGAGGATCACTCCCTGAGCGAGGGCAGCGTCGAGCCGATGGTGCTTCCCGGCTTCGACGGCGAGTTCCGCGGCGGGCAGACTCCGACGAAGGGCCCCCTCGCGGAGGTTATCGATCGCGTTAACGACATGTTCCGGGCCCGGAACGTCGACGTGACCGAGGGCAGTGTCGCCGGGTTCATCACCACCTTCTGGGGTTTCCTGGATGAGAACGAGGCCGCGCAGGCCATGGCGAAGAAGAACAGCCCGAGCCAGCTCAAAGCATCCGCTGACTTCAAGAACGCCGTCGGCGTCGCCATGGTTCGCACCTGCCAGGAAAACCAGGAGATTCAGTCGTACATGACGGATCAGTCCTTCCTGGATAGGATCGTCGAGATCACGGCGGATGCGCTCCAGGCCCACTACAGTCGCGGCGGCGAGGGTACCGAGGCGTAGCCGGATGCCCGGCGTCCCCTCGCCCCGCGGGTGTTGAAGCGCCGCGGGGCCGGTGTCGCCGTCTCACCTCCCCGTCAGCTCCGGCTTCGTGAAGGCGCGGACCTGGGCGGCGTCCGGGTCGATGTCGGTGGCCGTCATGGGTTTCTTGGAGGCGGACTCGAGGGCGGTGACGGCGCGGGCTCGCGACAGGAGCCGAGTCTCCATCGAGGACACGGCCTTGTTGTAGAAGTCGACGCTCTTGGCCAGGTTCTTGCCCAGGTTGTCCATGTGGCCGGCGACGACGCCGAGCCGCTCGTACAGGTCGCGGCCCAAGGCGATGACCTGGTCAGCCTGCTCGTTAATCGTCGTGCGTGCCCACGCCGTGGCGCACGTGCGAGCCACCGCCAGCAGGGTGACGGGGGAACACAGGGCCACGCCGCGCGCCATCGCATCATCGAGGAGTGCGGCGTCCGAGCGCAGCGCGGCGCTCAGCGCCGCCTCCGACGGGACGAAGAGGATCACCAGCTCGGGTGAGGAGCCGAGAGCGCGCGCGTAGTCGCGCGACGCGAGCGCCTCCACGTGAGAACGCAAGGCCTTCGCGTGCGCGGCGAGCTCCGTTCGGCGCCGAGCCTCCGCTTCCTCCCCGCTGTCCTCGATGCCGCAGGCCCGCAGGTACGCGTCCATGGGGGCTTTCGCGTCGAGGGCGAGGAATCCCTGGCCCGGCAGGTGAATCGTCACGTCGGGGCGCCCGCGGTCAGTCGATGCGCTGCCCGCGCCCAGGCCTCGTCCCTGAGTGAGTGACGCGATCGAGCGCTGTTCCGCGAAGTCGACGTGCGCCATCATGCCGGAGGCCTCGAGGATGCGGGCGAGCTCGACCTCGCCCCACGTGCCGCGCGCGCTACGCGAGCGCAGGGCGCCCTCCAGGGAGGCGGCCGTGCGGGCCAGGTCCGCCTCACGCTGCGCGGCGTCGCGCAGCTGTTCGGCGAGGGCCCCGTGCTGGCGTGCCCGCGTCTGTTCCATCTGGTCGACGCGCGCCGTCATCTGCTCCAGCTGCGCGCGAACCGGGGCGAGGGCCTGCAACACGGACGCATCACCGGCCGAGCGGGCGTCGGCGGATTCGACGCGATGCGACAGCTCCTCCGCGCGCGCCTGCCACCGTGCGGCCTCCGCGCGCAACGCGCCCACGTCCTCGCCCGGCTGCGAGGCGCGGCGCGCCACCGCCCCCACGTACCCGAGCGCAGCGCCCACGACCAGTCCAACCAGGAGAAAAACAAGTGATATACCCATAGCGCCACGATACGAGGGGCCATGCACATCTGCGTCCAGCGGGCGGTCCGGGTGGGTGTCCAACAACCTACCGCTAGTCAGATAAGTCGATTATGCTGAGCGTCAAACACGTGTGGAGGGTCGCAAAGGAGCTGACGTGAGCGCAGAACCAACACAAGAGGAGCGCGAGCGGGCCAAGGCGCTCTTCGACTACATCTGTACCGAAGTCTTCTCGGCGGCGGAGCGTCAGGGAGCATTGCGCGCCGAGCCTGGGGCGCCGAAGCCCTGGAAGGGACATGACGTCTCGATCGTGTACGCGAGCCTGGCCAACGTGTGGGAAAACATCACATCCGTGCCGCAAGGCTCCGCCCTCGAAGCCTTCCTCGTCGGCAGGTCGAGCGCCGACACCGGCGCAAGCGACGCTGTCGTGATGCCCTTCCACTCCAACCTCGATCAACGCAACGCCATACGCGCCGCGCTCACTCACCAGATCTCGATCATCGACGGGCCTCCCGGCACCGGAAAAACGCAGACGATCCTCAACCTGATCGCCACGTTGGTCGCGCAGGGAAAGACCGTCGGCGTCGTCGCGTCGGCAAATTCGGCCGTCGAGAACGTCGTGAAGAAGCTCTCAGATGAAGGGTATGGGTTCCTCATCGCGAACCTCGGGAGCGCCCCGCGCGTCCGAAAGTTCCACAGCAGACAGGATGAGCTCATCCAGCAACGGAAACAATGGTGTGACAACACGGGGCGTGTAACCGCTGGGTTAGTGATTGCGGATGAGCTAGAGACACTCCGCGAGGAGGAAGAACGCCTCGTAGACCTGTGGAAGACCAGCAGGGATCTGCCGATCGTGCGCGCCCAGCTGGACAACATCCGGCACGAAAGAAAACTGTTTGAAGAAAAAGTGAAGGAGAGTCGCCGCTCCCTGCCAGACATGGGGAACCTGCCCATCGCGAGCGCCCCCTCCGAGACTATCGCTGAGCTTGTCGCAGCCGCTCGCTTCGCGCCGAGGCCGTCATGGAGTATCGGTGGTCTCATTGAGCGCGTGCGCCGCTACCGCACCTTCGGCCCCCTCAAAGGCCTGGACCTGAGGGATGTCGACGTTCAGTCAGCCATCCAGATGCTGTTCTATCGGGCGCGCGAGGCGGAACTCGCGCAGGCCGTCGACATCGCGACGCAGCGCGTCGAAGACAGCGGAGTAGATGATGCGAGTGCAGCGTATCGGCGTCGGTCGAGGAGCATCTTCGATGCGATCCTCGCCCGGCGATTCTGCCAAGCAGGCGCTGTGGTACCCGACCTGGGCGGACAGATACATACCAAAACGCAAGCGCTTCTCTCTGCCTACCCGATCGTGGCGTCGTCGTGCTACTCGATCGGAAATAACCTGGGTAGGGACCCTCTCCTGGATTGGGTGATCGTCGACGAGGCCTCGCAAGTGCTGCTGCCGCCGGGTTTGGCGGCGCTGAGTGTCGCACGCAATGCTGTCATCGTCGGCGATACGAAGCAGCTTAGCCCGATTTTCGCCGGCTGGTGCGAGAGCGAGTCTGATCCGCCCGATGCGCGCGTCGACGTCCGCTCGCTGTCGCTGTTGGAGTCAGCTAAAGAGATGGAACCAGATTCGGGCGTCGTGAGCACGCTCCTGAAGGAGCATTACCGCTGCCATCCGGCCATTATCGAGTTCTGTAATCGCATGTATTACGACGGCCAGCTCATTCCCATGCGCTCGGCTGATGAGGGGGCGCCTAGCCCCTTCAAGATTGTTCATGCCGCTCCCGGGAATCATGCGCGCCGCCTGGAAGAGGGAGGGAGCTACTCTCAGCGCGAGATCGACATCATTGCCCGCATCATCACGCAGCTGGAAGACATGAAGCTTATTCGTAAGGGAATTCAGCCCGAGGACAAGGACGGGGTTGGTGATTTCCTCCTGGGGATTGTGACGCCCTTCCGCGTGCAGGCACAGAGCGCGGGCGAGCAAGTTCTCCACGATGTTGGGGAGGGGAGCAGCGATCGATGGATGTCGGCGACTGTTCATAAGTTCCAGGGCCGTGACGCGGAAACGATCATTTTGTCGACGGTCTTGAATTCGACCGATAAGTCCGCTGGCTTTAGTTTCTACGATGCGGACGCCATGACGAATGTGAGCGTGTCCCGAGCGAAGGATCGCTTGATTGTCGTGACGGCTCACAATGGTGTTCCGCATAGTAAGAATGTCAGTGCCCTCCTTGACTATATTAAGATGTACGACCCGCGTGTTTCTGTTGAATCGGATATTGTGTCAATCTTCGATGTCCTCTACAGCGCCTACAGTGCGTCCCTTGAGCGGTATTCGCGCGCGAAGTGGTCGAATTGGAAACGGACTCCGGCCGAGAATGTTGCGGACCTGTGTCTGCGGGAGGTCCTGGCCGATCGGAAGTATTCGTCATTCGGGTATTACACGGAGGTCCCTCTTCGGGAGGCGTTGCCACATACGCGCTTCCTGAACGAGGAACAGCGTGACTTCGTGTTCACGGACAGTGCCCTCGACTTCGGGGTCTACTCGCGAGTGACCGGGCGCATTGTCCTCGCCATCGAGGTCGACGGCTGGGAATACCACGGCAACAACAAGGAGCAGCAGCAGCGCGACGCCCGCAAGGACTCAATCATGGCCGCGTATGGCGTGCCGGTCCTGCGTCTGGCGACGAACGAATCGGGGGAGGAACGCAGGATCAAGGAGGAGTTAGACAAGCTTCTCTGAGGACACCGCGCCACCGTGGCGCCCTCCGTAACGGTCGCCTTCCCGCGGCGTTGTCGGTGCGGCGTTCGTGTTTGACGAGGTCGTGGCTGGCTTGTGCGGGTGCGTGCACGTTCGTCCCCTCTGGGCGGGAGGATGTGCGTTGGTGGTTACCGTGCATTCTTGGTGTATTTGCGTGTGACGGCGCGTAGTCTGGTGGGTGAAGGGCGCGTCGCCGATGGCGGGGGCGCGCGTGAGGACACCTCATCGTGGAGGTTGATAGATCATGATGGTTCCGCCGTTGTCTGAGCGTCCCGTGACCGAGGAGGACGAGGAGCAATTCCGCCGCGAAACGGCGCCGCGTAAGTACACGCTGCGCCGGCGGTGGGCTGATTATCGTGCCGAGGTCAAAGCGCGGCGCCCTAAGGGTGCGCGGGCCCGCGCCCGGGCGTGGCTGCACGTGGAGCCCTTATATTGGGGGATGCGCGTCGTCTACGTTGTTCTCTTCGCGGGTGCGGTATTGTCCGTGTACGTTAACGGGGTTGCCAACGGGTGGTGGCCCGCGTGGGGTGAGAGGCCCACCGTGGCAGCCACGACCACGCCGCCCGTAAACCCCACACCCACCCCATCCCCGTCGGCTACCGGCGAGGCCGCGATGTCGGGCGGCTATCAAATCGGCCCCGACGGCGTCCTGGTCCGCCCCGCCGAACACGCAGCATCCACCTACACCAAACCCGAGCTGCCAGAGGAAGCCAAAGAGCACACAGAACGTGGGGCCGAGCTCGCCGCGGAGTACGTCATCGACACGATTACCTACGCGTGGAACACGGGAGACACACGACCATTTGAAGACATCACAGAGCCCGGAAAAGAAGTTCGAGAAACATACATTCACAACGTCAACGAACTCTATTCCCACGGCTGGATGTACGACAGCAGCTCTACGGTGACGAGGATCCTGCACGTCGCTCCGGTAGACACGGAAGAGCATCCGAAAGTCGAGCCTGACACAATTCTAGTCATCTTTGATATTGAGTCGAGCAATGGAACTGCTTGCGTGGATCAAAAAATTATTGTCAGCGAAGGTACGTACCCATCAAGAATATTCCTACATATGACATGGAAGAATGGGCGTTGGATCGATACAGGGACAGGAGTTACTGATGACGCTCAAAGCTAGTATTGCATTTTCATGCTTAGTCACGATAGCTCTCACGTGCGCGTGCCCACATAACGCCCAGGCAATTACAAATCCGGTGCCGACAAGTGCTACGAATCGTTGCTCTGACTCCGATAACTCAACGTGGAGTTTCTGTTCAAGAGGAGTTGATGACAGCGTAGATACAACTATGCAATATCGCAACAATCAGCAATCTTCGGGACAGGATGGAGATTCTACTCCCTCGTCTGTAAATTCTCAGCGTTCGCTGCAAACGGCGGAGGGTAGTGCGTCGCCTGATGCTCAGGGGGCTGGTGTGGGGCAGGTGTGTGATGGCATGATGCACATGTATGAGAAGCCTGACGGGAGCACCGAGGAGGTCGCGTGCCTGTATTTCTCTGCTGCTCATCCGGCAGGGTCCAGACCGACGCTGCCCACCACCCGGGAAATCCTCTACTACGCTGCCACCACGATCCACGCCGACGGAGCCGGCATCAATAAACAACCACCCACGGTGTCGTACACGAACAGGTTTGTGCCCACCATCGTCTCGGTGACGAGCCCGACCCAGACTCACGTCATCAATCTGCTGGGCCGCGACATCACGATCACGCTGACGGCAACGAACTACGAGTACTCCTGGGGTGATGGGACCCCCAACACGGTGACTACCTCGCCGGGCCTGGCATGGGAGAAGGGAATCGATCCGAACAAGGACCCGCGCTTGATCCGCCACTACTACACGCCCCCGCAGGGGTGGCGTTCTGGGTTCGATGGGCCCTACCCGCATGAGAACCGCGAGATCACGCTGAGGACCACGTGGAGCGGGACGGCCACGAACCCTTTCACCGGGGAGACCCAGACGATCAACGGCCTGGTCACCACCACCGAAACGACCGGCCCCTTCCCGCTGTCTCACCTGGTCATTAACAACACCGACACCTGGGAAGAAAAACAAGGCCACTAACCGGGAAACCGCGAGAGAGGTAGATGCATCATGATGGTTCCGCCGTTGTCTGAGCGTCCCGTGACCGAGGAGGACGAGGAGCGCTTCCGCCGCGAAACGGCGCCGCGTAAGTACACGCTGCGCCGGCGGTGGGCTGATTATCGTGCCGAGGTCAAAGCGCGGCGCCCTAAGGGTGCGCGGGCCCGCGCCCGGGCGTGGCTGCACGTGGAGCCCTTCTATTGGGGGATGCGCGTCGTCTACGTTGTTCTCTTCGCGGGTGCGGTCTTGTCCGTGTACGTCAACGGGGTCGCCGAGGGCTGGTGGCCCGCGTGGGGTGAGAGGCCCACCGTGGCAGCCACGACCACGCCACCCATCTACCCGGAGCCCACTGCTTCCGCCACGGCCTCGGGCGAGGCTGCGATGTCGGGCGGCTACCAGATCGGCCCAGACGGCGTCCTGGTCCGCCCCGCCGAGCACGCCGCGTCCACCTACACCAAACCAGAGCTGCCAGAGGAGGCCAAGGAGAATACCGAACGAGGGGCCGAACTCGCCGCGGAGTATTATCACGCACTGATGGGATACACCTGGAACACGGGTGACACGTTAGCGCTGTTGGGTGTTTCGGATCCCAACTCGACTTTCGCGACCTCTTACGCCGATGACGTTTCCAAAATCTACTCGAATGGTTGGGCTTATGGGAGTATGTCAGAAATTACTCGCATCGTTCGTGTTGAGCCCATACCTGAGAACGGTGACGATGTGCGCCCAAATACAATCGCAGTCACTTTTCAGATCTCCTCAAAGACTGGGATTGTTTGCCAAGGTCAGAAGATAGTGAAGAGAGATCGAGAGTATCAGTCGCTACTAACGCTGTATATGACATGGGAAGATGATCACTGGATTGAAACTCAAGGAAGCTTGATTGATCATGCTGGCAAATAAGTTAATTCATGCTGGGTTCACTAGCCTCCTATTTCTCTGTATAGTAGTGAATGCGTCTTCTGTCGCTCATGCGCTATCTGCCGATGAACCACCGGATCCATATATGCAACGTTCCGATGCCTCCGGACGATCAGTGACTACTTATGCGCTGTCGATCGAACAGCAGTTAGACAATGTGCTTAAGCAAGCTACAGGAACGACGGATCCCACGTCGTCTGTGAATTCTCAGCGTTCGCTGCAAACGGCGGAGGGGAGTGCGTCGTCTGATGCTCAGGGGGCTGGTGTGGGGCAGGTGTGTGATGGCATGATGCACATGTATGAGAAGCCTGACGGGAGCACCGAGGAGGTCGCGTGCCTGTATTTCTCTGCTGCTCATCCGGCGGGTGGCAAGCTGGCGCTGCCCACCACCCAGGAAATCCTCTACTACGCTGCTACCACGATCCATGCCGACGGAGCCGGCATCAATAAACAACCACCCACGGTGTCGTACACGAACAGGTTTGTACCCACCATTGTCTCGGTGACGAGCCCGACCCAGACTCACGTCATCAACCTGCTAGGCCGCGACATCACGATCACGCTCACGGCAACGAACTACGAGTACTCCTGGGGTGATGGCACCCCCAACACGGTGACCACCTCCCCGGGCCTGGCATGGGAGAAGGGAATCGATCCGAACAAGGACCCGCGCTTGATTCGCCACTACTACACGCCCCCGCAAGGCTGGCGTTCTGGGTTCGATGGGCCCTACCCTCACGAGAACCGAGAGATCACGCTGAGGACCACGTGGAGCGGGACGGCCACGAACCCTTTCACCGGGGAGACCCAGACGATCAACGGCCTGGTCACCACCACCGAAACAACCGGTCCCTTCCCCCTGTCCCACCTGGTCATTAACAACACCGACACCTGGGAAGAAAAACAAGGCCACTAGCCAGGCAGACACGCCACCACGGCCTGTCCGGCCAACCATCCCGCGTGAAACACGCGTGAAACAGGTGAAGGGCCTGACGCCGACACTGAGTAATGAGCTGCCGCGCGCTGCCGGCACCAGCCGGCCCTACGCCACCACCATGGCGGCCGTTCCCGCGCACATGAACGCCAGGCCAGACAGGTAGCGACGCGTGAAACGCTCGTGAAACGCCACGGCTGACACGGCAACCGTCACGAGGATCGACAGCTTATCAATGGGCACCACCACCGAGGCGGGCCCGTCTTTCAGCGCGCGATAGTACGCCAACCAAGACGCGCACGTCGCCGCCCCCGACGCGACGATGAACGCCAGCTCGCGGCCAGGAATCGACCGAACCTCGCCCAGGCGCCCCTGCGCGGCCACGACCACCCACGCCATCGCCAGGACCACCAGCGTGCGCACCGCCGTCCCCAGCGTCGGATCAACCCCCGAAATCCCGACCTTTCCGAGAATCGACGTGAGCGCCGCGAACAGAGCGGACGCGAGCGCGTACACCAGCCAGCTGCCACCCCCGCGCAGCGCACGAGGCAGGCCCGACAGGTCGGAAGGCTCGACCATGAGGAGCGTTCCCACCGTGATTGCCACGATCCCGGCCGCCCCCCACGCGCTCACCGGCTCGCCCAGCAGGACCAGCGCCAGGACGATCGCAAGCACCGTCGACAGCTTGTCGATCGGTGCCACGCGGGATACGTCGCCCCGCGCCAGCGCCGCGAAGTAGCACAACCACGAGGCGCCGGTCGCCATCCCGGACAACACCAAGAAAACCAGTGAACGCCCATCAATGACAGCGACACCGGAAACCGTGCCGGTCAGCGCCGCCATGCCCCACGCCCCCGCGACCACCACAACCGTGCGCAGCGCCGTCGCGACCGTCGAGTTCGTCGATGCGACGCCCGCCTTCGCCAGGACGGCAGTCAGCCCCGCGAACAGGGCTGACAAGCAGGCAGCGATAATCCACATGCCCCTACTGTACGTCCTGACACGCCCGAGGCCGGGGTGCGGCCACGCGCACCCGCCGCACCCGTGCCGCCCGAGGACGCCCCGGCCTCGTGCCACAACCCGACTGAAGCCCCACGCGCGATAGAGTGAGCCCGTAAGCATGCGCGCTGCCGGTGCGCGCACAGACGTGGAGGAACACGATGCGTAACAAAAAGGAAGACCTCGGTGGGGGCGACGAACTGCGCGGCCTCACCCCCGCGCAAGAGGCCGAGGCCGAGCACCGCGGACTAGACTTCCTCACCAAGATCGTTCGCCTCCCGGGCGTGCGCATCCGCCGCGACGAGTTCTTGCGCCAAGAACTCGCCAAGGTTCACGCAGGCCACGACATCATCGCGCGCTCCCTCGACACCAACCCCGCGGCGGCGGGCGTCCCCCTGGCGGTGCTCGACGGCCTTGCGGAAGAGGCAATCTCCTACGAAACCAACAAGTCGGCCGCCATCTCCTTCGCGGCGGGCATCCCCGGCGGCTTCGCGATGGTCGCCGCGATCCCCGCAGATCTGACGCAGTACTACGCGCACGCGCTGCGGATCATGCAAAAACTCGCCTACCTGTACGGGTGGCACGACCTCGTCGCCGACGCGGACCAGACCGACGACGACACGATCGGCGTCCTCGCCGTCTTCTTCGGCGTCATGCTCGGCCTCGGCGGCGCCGCCCAGTCGCTGACGGCTTTTGCGCGCCTGGTGGCCACCACCGCCTACCAGAACCACGTCACCAAGAAAGCCCTCATGGGCATCACCTGGTACCCGGTCGTCAAATACTCCCTGCGCGTCATCGGCATCAACATCACGAAGAGCACCTTCACCAAGAGCGTCTCGAAAGTCGTCCCCATCATCGGCGGCTTCGTGTCGAGCGGCCTGACCTTCATGGCACTTCAAGCCCAGTCCTCCCGCCTCAAGGCGCACCTGCGTGAGCTCCCGCCCCGCGGCATCGACGCCGATGCCTGGGCTCGCCACGTCAACGACACGACCCCGGCGCGCGGCAACCAGGTCAGCGCCGACGGAATCCAAGAAACCATGAAAGGCAAAGCGCGGATTGTCATGGTCGGCGCGAAGAGCGCCGCCTCAGGCGTCGTCACCGGGGCCTCGAGCGCCGCCTCCGGCATCTCGAGCGCCGCCTCCGGCATCTCGAGCGGCGTGAAACAGCGCTTCCGAAAGCACAAATAGGCCCCCACACGCGAGGCCGTGGCCGGCACCCGTCCGTCCGCGCCCTCCGCGCCCTCCGCGCAGGGCGGCCACGGCCTCGTCCCGGGCGTGTTTAACGCGCCACTGTTTCACCTTCCCGCCCGCGCACCCGAGGGCAAACCTGCCACCATATGCGGGTGAGTGAGACGAAGACACCAGCCCTGCTCTCCTCGACGCAAGAGGCTGGACCCCTGATCCTCCAGGCCTTCGCCTGGGATATGACCGCGGATGCGAGCCACTGGCGCTACCTCGCCGAGAACGCCCAATCGATTGCGGACCTGGGCGTCACCATTATCTGGCTGCCGCCCGCCTACAAGGGGCACGGCGGCGTCAAGGACGTCGGCTACGGCGTCTACGACCTGTACGACCTGGGCGAATTCGACCAGAAGGGGTCCGTGCCCACGAAGTACGGGACGAAGGACGAATACCTGGCCGCCATCGACGCCCTGCACGAGGCGGGCATCGCCGTGTGCGCCGACATCGTCCTCAACCACCGCATGGGCGCGGACGCCTCCGAGACCGTGCGAGCTACCCCGATCAACCCCCATAACCGTCATGAGGCCATCGGCGAACCCGAGATGATCGAGGCCTGGACCCGATTCACCTTCCCGGGTCGAGCGGGAGCCTACTCCGACTTCACATGGGACTGGACGTGCTTCCACGGCATCGACTGGGACGCGGCGACGGGGCGCAAGGGCCTATGGCTCTTCGAAGGAAAGCACTGGAACGAGTCCGTCAACACCGAGTTCGGCAACTTCGACTACCTCATGGGCTGCGACGTGCACGTCACCGACCCGCGCGTCAGCGACGAGCTGGACCGCTGGGGCCGCTGGTACGTCGAGACGACCGGCGTGGACGCGCTGCGCCTGGACGCCGTCAAGCACGTCGGCTCCGACTTCTACGCGCGCTGGCTCGAAGACCTGCGCACCTCCACGGGCCGCCTCCTGCCCGCTGTCGGCGAGTACTGGAGCGGCGACGTGCGCGAACTCGAGGCCTACCTGCGGGAGGTCCCCAACGCCATGCTCTTCGACGTGCCCCTGCACTACCACCTCCACCAGGCCTCGGTCTCCGACGGAAACGTCGACCTGTCGCGCCTGTGGGAGGGCACGCTGACGGCGTCGATCCCCGAACTGTCCGTCACCTTCGTCGAAAACCACGACACGCAGCCCGGACAGTCCCTGGCCTCCACGGTCGCCTCCTGGTTCAAGGCCGCCGCCTACGCGCTCATTCTCCTCAACGAGGCCGGGGTGCCCTGCGTCTTCTGGGGGGACCTCCTGGGGACCCCCGAGACCGGCGACCTGCCCGCCGTGCGTGAGCTCCCCATCCTCATGAGTGTGCGCTTCCGCGCCGCGATCGGCCCCCAGCGCAACGCCTTCGACGACCCGGACGTCGTCGGTTTCGCCCGCGAAGGCAGGGCGGACGTGCCCGGCACGGGCTGCGCCGTCATCCTATCCGACCGCCGCGCCGCCGAGAAAACCCTGTCCGTGGGCGCCCACCACGCGGGCGAGGAATGGGAGTGCCTCATCGGCGGCCACCCGCCCGTGCGCGTCGCCGACGATGGGACGCTGACGGGCCTCGTCAGCGACGGCGGACTGAGCGTCTACGTGCCGCGCATCTGACCCGGAGCGGGCCCCGGCCTCGTCCCCTCGGCGAGGCGGTGGCTGCCCGCGCGGAGAAGCCCCGCACTCGGGCAGGTCGGCCCCGCGTGATCGGCCCCGCGCGAGTGGCCCCCGCGCGCTCAGACGCTGCTCCTACTCGGCGGTGCCGCCGAAGGCACGGGCAATTGTTCGTGTCGGGACGATCAGCTGCAACGGGCTGACGGCAGACTCCAGCGCATCGACGTGGCGCATGTAGAAGGCGCGCGCCTCTTCGTCTTTGCAGTGGATGAGAAGGGCGGCGATACCGAATTGGTCGGACGCCGCGAGTGTCCGGCGGAGCGCGTCGAGCAGCAGCGTCGTACCCACGCCCTGGCCTTGCACCCTCCGATCGACGGCGAGTCGGGCCAGAAGCATGCACGGAATGGATTGGGGCCGGTGTGCGGCGAAGCTTGTCGGCGACCAGTCGCGCCGGATCGTCGCTGCAGCAAGTGCGTAGTATCCGGCGACGCGCCCGCCCTGCTGGGCCACGTATGTCACCGCGTTGTGTGCTTTCTGGTTGTGCCAGGAATAGCGGTGAAACCACTGATCTAGCTCGTCGTTGCCACACGTGAAATCTTCGCGTCGATCGTGGCGCTCCAGCCGTCGAGGAGGCTCCAGCGTGGGCTGTCCTAGTGCGTCCATGTCAGCGTCGATCCGACGGGGGAGGGGCGGGAGGCGAGGGCGCGGATCCGCGTCGTCGGCAGGGGAGTGTCCAGTGCCTCCAGCAGGTGGTCGAAAGCGCCGTCGTCCGCGGTAAATTCCGTTTGGTCTGCGAGCGCACGATCTGCGCGATCCAAGGCCGAAGCGAGGACGAAATCACTCAGAGACGTCTGCGAGGAGGCTGCGACGTAGCGCAGCTTCTCCTCCTGGGCGGGAGTCAGTCGCAGATTGATACGCGAGGACTTTGTTGCGGTCGTTTGTGTCGGCATATCGCCCCTCCCTCTTGTATGTACAGTGTATGTCATCGTGAAGGGTGTGGCGCGGCGACGCGCGACACGTGCCACGGCCTCGTCCCCTCGACGAGGACGTGGCTGCCCGCGCGGAGAAGGCCCGCACTCGGGTAAGTCGGCCCTGCGTGATCGGCCCCGCGCTCAGGTGCTGCTCCTACTCGGCGGTGCCGCCCAGGGCGGGGACGCGTTCGATCTGGTCCTTGAAGAACGCCTCGGCTGCCGAAATGAAGCGGTCGATGTTGTCGAAGAGCTGCGCGTCCGTCATGCCCAGGCGGATAATTGCGAACTGCTCCGCGCACAGGCGCTGACGGCCGTCATCCAGCGTAGCGACGTAGACCTTCGGCCACGTCGTCGAGCTATTCCAGTCGTTGCACGCCTGGAGCAGGCGAGAACGCAGCTCCATCGACACTTCCTCACGCACGGCACCCCACATGCACAGGTCTGTGCCGTCGTTGGCGATGGAGAAAATGAAAAAGCCGTGCGTGAAGTTCGTGTAGACGTGCTGGTCTTCCACTTCGTGGCTGTAGTCCTTCTCCTCGAAGTAGCTGACGAGGCGCGCGAAGTCGACGGGCCGGACGATCCTGCGGCGATCAAGGGCACGCTTGCATTGCTCGATCAGCTCGGGCGCGTAGGAGTTGGACGGGTCCATGGCGACGCACTGTTCGAGGTATGTCAGGGCGCTCTCTTCCCGGTCCAGCCAATACAGGGCGCTACCGATGCGGTAGTACCACAGCGGGTCGGACAGGCCCTCCGTTTCGACGCTGTGCAGCAGCTCCACGGCGCGATTGATGTGCTCGGAGAAGGAATTCATGTACGGCTGCGCGTAGTTAATGTAGGCGCGCGCCAGCAGACACGTGAGCTCGTAGCCCATCGATGATGGAGGCAGCTGTTCGATCAGTGCGATGATCTTTTGATGCTCGCCCTCGTCGTGCAGGGCGTTGACCTGATCAATGAGCTGTGCGCGCGAATCCACGGTAATTCCTTCGTCGTGAGGCCACGAGTGATGACCAAGACCTCAGCATAACAGGGCGGTGGGTGCCCCCATGCCCCGTGACGCCGCCGCGTTGTGTAGGGTGGCAGCGTGAAAGAAACCTCCAGGGATCACGAGCCTGTCACCGGGCAGGCCCGCGCGCGCATGAGCGTCGGCGACGCCGCCCAGTGGGAGGAAATTCAGCGTTGGAAAGAGGCCCAGATCAGCCCCAGGCGCCCTCGCGTCATCTCCCAGCGCCTGCGTTCCTACCTGATGGCGCCCCTCGGCACGATTGTGTCTGTCGCCCGCAAGGTCCCCGGGGGCGCTGCCGTCGCCCGGGCGGTGTCCGCGGTGGGGCTTGGCCTCATGGAGAAAGCGACTTCGGTGTCCGAGGCCTCGGTGCGTCGACGCCTCATCCTCAGGGCGTACCGCAAGGCAGGCTACGACGTCGAGTGCCTGGAGGACATTCGTCGTCTCGGCCTGGACCTTGACCAGATTCGCCCGGTGAGACCCCACCTGAAGATTGCGTATTCGAGCGCCGCAGCCGCCGAGGGGGCGTTCAGTGGCGTCGTCGCCTCCGGCGCTTCGATCGCGGCGGTCCTCGGCCTGGGTGTCGCCTCGGCCCCCGGGATCGCCCTCACGGCCTCGGTTGTCGCCCTCGACATCGCGACCTTCCTCGGTGCCGCGACGCGGCTCGTATCCCACACGGCGGCCTACTACGGCTACGACACGGTCGATCCCGCCGAGAACCTTTTCGCCACGATGGTGCTCTCGCAGGCGATCGACCCGGAGAGCGCCGGGGAGGGCGCAGTCGTGGAGAAGCAGACGACAATGATTGCCTTCAACAAGGTGATGCGCGACGTCGCCAAGCGCGGACCGGTGGATAGCGTCGGAACCAACGTGTTCTCTGCCGCCATAAACTCCCTGGTCGCCTCCCTCGGCGCGCGTCTGGCTAGCCTGAAGATCGCGCAGATCGTGCCATTCGTTGGCATCGTCGTCGGCGCGTTCGTCAACGCCTCCCTCATGCGCACCATCGGGGACACCGCCGACCACCTGTATCGGGAGCGTTTCCTCGCGGAGCGCTACGGCTACATCGACGAGGCGGGGGAGGGCTCCACGGGCGTCGTGAGCACCGACCTGGCTGACAAGATCAGCGCCGACATCGCCGCCTACGTCGAGCTCACGCAAACCGAGGGGCGCTCGCGGTAACGAGCACCCCTCGGAGACGGCGGCACCTCGGAGACGGCGTCAGTTCTGCGAGTTCCAGTTCTGCCAGTCGTTCCAGTCGTCGTCCTGAGCGTCGACCGCGATGATCGGCATGCGAGTAGCGGCGTCGCGCTCGTCGATCTCGGGCAGGGTCGGCTTGTTGTCCTCGTCGCGCTGCTTCTTGCGGCGCTTGTTCCAGGGCCAGCGACCACGGCGCTTCGTCTCGGCTTCCTGTTCCTCGCGCGCCTCGTCGTTCCACGAGAAATCGGTGTTCCAGTCGCTTTGGAACGCGGCCGGAATCTGCGGCGACTGGGGAGCCTGGGGCTGCGACGTCAAGAGGGGCGCGGGAGTCGCGGGCTCAACGGGTGCGCTGGGCTGAACAGGAGCGGAGGGGAAGCCCTCGGCGGGGCCTGCGACGAAACCGTTGTTGCGCGTCGGAGAATCGGGTGTGGGCGCCTCGAACGCGGGGGCCTCGGGAGCGGGAGTCTCGAACGAGGACTCGGCAGCCGCCTGAGGCGCGGCGGGCATATCCCAATCGAAGCCCGCGATCCTGCGGACCTGGGGCATCTGTGTGGTTGCCAGGTCGGCGTCCTCCTCGTGCATGACGAACGAGGCCGGGGCGGGCTCCGGCTCCGGCATCACGAGCGGCTCGGGCTCGGGCATGGCGACCGGCTCCGGCTCGGGCTCGACGACCGGCTCGGGCTCGGGTTCCGGCTCGGGCTCGGGTTCGGGCATGGCGACCGGCTCTGGCTCGGGTTCCGGCTCATGCATGACGAACGAGGCCGGGGCGGGCTCCGGCTCGGGTTCGGGCGCGACGACCGGCTCGGGCTCCGGCTTGGGTTCGGGCGCGACGACCGGCTCGGGCTCGGGTTCCGGCTCGGGCATGACGAACGAGGCCGGGGCGGGTTCCGGCTCGGGCATGACGAACGAGGCCGGGGCGGGCTCCGGTTCGGGCATGATGACCGGTTCCGGTTCGGGCATGGCGACCGGCTCGGGCGCGGGCATGGTGACCGGCTCGGGTTCGGGCGCGACGACCGGTTCCGGCTCGGGCATGACGACCGGCTCGGGCGCGACGACCGGCTCGGGTTCGGGCGCGACGACCGGCTCGGGCTCCGGCTTGGGTTCGGGCGCGACGACCGGTTCCGGCTCGGGCATGGCGACCGGTTCGGGCATGGCGACCGGCTCGGGCGCGACGACAGGCATCGGTTCGGGCATGGCGACCGGCTCCGGCTCGGGGATGCTCGCGGGCTGTGGCGCGGGCGCAGGAATCGTCTCGGGCGCGGGAACGGCAGTCGGCCTGGGGGCAACGGGTGCTGCTGGCACGGCCGACGTGGCGCGCCGGGATGCCGGCGCGGTGCTCTCGGGCGCAGGAACCGGCGCAGGCTGATCCGTGACAGACGGGCGCACGCGGTCGGCGCGGCGGCCGGGCGGCGGAACGGGCGCCTGCGAGGACGCCGCGACAGCACCCATCTGGGCCGCGATAGCGCCGTTGCCGGGCACCGCCTGCGTCGGCGCGGAGACGGCATCCGACGGGCGAGTCTCGGGGAAGACCGCAGGACGATGCCCGCCGCGCGACCGCTTCCGCTTGGGGGTCTCGCCGGAGCGCGCAGCCGCCCCCGACGCCGCCTGCTGGGACGACGCGGCACCCGACTGACGGTTCCACACGAATCCGGTCTCTCGAGGAGTCGGCTGTGTGTGACTCGCGCCCGCCGCGGGCGTCGCAGCGCGCGGGGAGTCGGAAGGAGGCGTTTGTCGGCTCGGCGCGGCGGGGGCACTCGGAACCTGTGGTGCGGGCGCCTCGGGCCTAGTCCTGCGCGAAGGCGCGGCCGACGCCTGCGGGCGAGAGGCGGGCATGGCTTCGTGGCGGCGTTCGTTGGCGGCCGACGCCTGTGGGCGAGAGGAGGGCATGGCTTCGTGGCGGCGTTCGTTGGCGGCCGACGCCTGTGGGCGAGAGGCCGGCGACTGCTGGCGGGTGGGCGCCTGCGGGCGAGAGGCGGGTGCCTGCTGGCGGGTGGGTGGTGCAATGGGGGCACGGCGCTCGTTGGAGGGCTGAGCGCTCGGGGGCGCGGGGGTCCTCGGGGGCGCGGAGGTCCTCGACGGTGCAGGAGCCCCACTGCCGCGGCGTGCTTGCGGGGAGGGAGCGACGTGCGCGGCGGGCGCGCGCTCCTCGCCGTGCTGGGGGCCTTGCGGGCGCACGTGCGACGCGGGTGCGGGGGACCGCGCACCCTTCGTCGGCGCCGGAGACTTCTTCGAGCGCTTCGCATAAACGACGAAGACGCCGACGAGCACCACGACGATGAGGCCGACGATCAAGCCGATAAGCAGGCCGATCGATGGACCCGACGAGGAGGCTGCGGACGACGGCTCGCTACCACTCTGCGCGGCCCCGGCCTCGGGACGACCCGGGGGAGGAGTGACGCCCCACGGATCCCGCAGCGCGCGAGTGCCGCCAGCGGCGGAGCGGTCGCCGCCGGCCGCCAGATTCCCACGAACGGTGATCACCTCGGGGACGGAGTCTTTCCACGTCACCACGGTAAAAGAACGGTTCTCGTAGGTCATGGACGAGTTCGCCGCCCCGGCCGTCGACGACTTCACGTCCCCCTCCACGCTCAGCGACAGGGAGGTCATCACCAGCGTCACGCCAAAATTCCGGCGGTACCCATCGATGGTCTGATCGGTTCGCGCCGTCATGATGAATTCGCCCGAATCCTTGAGCTCGAACTCGCTCTCGTCCTCAGCACGGGTGTACATGAGCTGCATGTGGCACACCGCCGCGTCGTCCAACAGGACGAACTGGACGCGGTGGTCGGTCGAGCTACCCGCAAAGGGCTGGCACGTTGACTCCGTCATAGTGCGTGACGGGTCCCTGACGGTCAGCGTGTCCACGAGCTGCCCGTCCTTGGTCAGGACAAACGCCTCCGACACGGTCGGAGCGTCGGTCGCAAAGGACGCTGAAGGCAGGGTGGGCACGATGAGTAGGGCCCCGAGCACAGCGCACAGGGCACGAAAGAATCGCATGCAGTCCTCCTGAGATGGGTCACTCGATTATCGTCCGTTCGTGGATACAAAGCAACGAGGGCGCGCAAGTCCGACAGTGCCTGACCGGTCGTCAAGTAATCCTTCTCTGACTGTCAAAGCACATCGTAGTTAACTGACAAGGTCAGATTGTGGCTCATCGCGTAGTATGACAACTGTCTACCTGTGGTCAGGTTTTCGACCTTGTCACGTGATACTGTCTGACATAACAGAGGAGGGCTGCTGTGAAGTGTCGACCCGCAACTAGTGCAGATATCCCCGAAATGACACGTATTATCACCGATGGATTCCTGGATTACCCGTTTCATATCATGCTGAAACCGTATCTCTACCAGCCGGAGCGTTACCCGCAATGCCTGGAAGCGATCAATCGGATGCTCGTCAGGGCCTATCTGAGGTGCAGGAATGCGCTTGTCGTCGAGCATGAGGGGCGCGTTGTCGCCGTGGCGCTTATGCACGATCGCAAGGTCGGTTTCTGGGATAACTTCATCAACGGTGGGCACGAGCTCTTCCGCTACGCGACCCCCACGCTCGTCCTCCAGTTTGACGACGTGGCGGCGCGTAGCGATCAGGTCGCCATCGACCTGGGTGACTTCGACTGGTACCTCGAGGTCCTGTCAGTGGACCGTCACATGCGCGGCAAGGGGGTGGGGCGTTGGCTCGTTGCCAAAGTGCTGCCGGACTTTGTGGCAAAGAGGGGCGGTCGCGCGTACGGCTTCGTCACATCGACGGAATCCAACGCGCGCTTCTACACCAACGGAGGCTGTGAGCTCCTCGATCTCGTCGAGGTTCGCCTGAGGGAACAGACCTGCCCGATCTGGGCGTTCCAGCGCCGCGCCGAACTGCTCGACTCATGACGCGTGGCCGGTCGCTGCTGCCGTTCGGTGACGGGCGACCCGGCCGGGTTTCGTGAACGGCTTTTGCGCTGGTCGCGCCGCGTGATGCACGTCCCGCAGTTCCGCTTGACTTCAAGGACTTGAGGTCTTTTAGGGTGAGGTTATGGCAGGAACAGGCATCGGGCGCACGTACTCCATTAAGGAGGTATCGGCGCTCGTTGGCCTGCCCCCGTCGACTTTGCGCTACTACGAGGACGTCAGCGTCATTCCGGCCATCGCGCGCGATCCCTCCAGTGGCCACCGAATTTACACGGAGGGCGACCTGGAGCTGCTGACCTGGGTCGCGTGCCTGTCGGCGTCCGGAATGTCGATCGCCGACATGCGTGAGTACGTGCGTTCCGGGCTGGGCGCGGAGCGTGACGTCGCGGAGTTCATTTCCCTGCTGCAACAGCAGGACGCGCGCCTTCAGGAGGAGGCGCAGATTATCGAATTACGACGTGAGTTCTTGCGCACAAAGATCGCGTATTGGCGTGCGATGAAGAGCGGAGATGCGCAAGAAGCTGAGCGCTTGGATATGAGAGCTCGTGAACTCGCTGAACGCCTGAAGTCCTGGTCTCCGCGTTCATAATGAGCCTAGTGGGGCGGGTTCCATGCCTGCTCCGAACCTCGCCCCGCTAGGGGGCACGGGCCGCGTACCTGCTTGTGGTGCGCGGCCCTCAACTATGCGCGCGGCGCTGCGACGGGGAATCGCGCGGCCCAGGTGCGCGCTCTCGCGCTCGATGATGGGGCGCAGGCGGTCCCATGGCAGTGTGCGCTCCCCGTGCCAGCCGACCTCGGCGACGACGATGAGGCGGGGGAGGAGCTGCCGGATGAGGGTGGTCGGTCCCATGGCCGACGCCGGTTGGAGGAGTGCCTCGATCCCCTGCACGTCGGCGGCGCGCAGGGCGCGGGGGAGTGCCTCGTGCATGTGGTGCGCCGCCGCGAGGTTCGCGGCGTCTGTGGCCTCGCCGCCGTCCCCCGGCGTATCAAGTGTCAGCGAGAGCATCCGCGGGGTGGAAGGGAATCGCCCGGACTTCCGGTCTGTCCCCGGGATGGTTCGCGCTCGGATGATGCTCCCCTCCGCCGGAAGGAGGGTCGAGGTGAGCGGGTCCTCTCGCAGTGCGGCCCTTCGCCCGTGGAAGCGCAGGGCTCGCAGGGCGGCGTCGAGGGGTGTGCGCGACGGAGCCTTGCCCTCGGAGCGTGAGCGAGCGGCGGCCTCCTCTCGCGGCGCTCCCCCCTGCTGGACGATGGACAAGACCGGGGAAGGGAACAGGTCGCACGCGTGGTGGACGGCGGCCTCGATGAGGCCGAACGAGGCCGGGGCGGGCACGACCGCCGAGGGGGATTCGGGTGCGTGGCTGGGGAGACAGATCTCGGGGATGAGGCGGATGTTGCCTGCCGCCGCGTAGGCGACAAGGTGGCGGATGTTGGCGTCGGAGTAGTAGCCGCGCATGCGCGGAGCCTGGTGCATGGCGTCGCGAGCGGACTGAGTGCGCGCGAGGTCGGCGCCGGGGGCGGATAGGGAGGAGGGATGTGCCCCGGCTCCGGTGTCGAAAGGAAAGCCTGGGACCGACAGGAGGCACGACGATCCGGCGCAGAGCCGCCAGCGCATGACGGTGAGGCGATACCTGGACATGAGGGAGAGGACAAGCTTCAAGGAAGGGACTGGCCAGAAGGAGTGCGTGGGATCGACGGCGACGCCCCGCCAGGAACATGTGGGCGCCTGTGCGGGGTCGTGGGGGATGAAAGCGGAGGTGCTCGCCATGTCGGCTCCTTGAATGCGACTAACGAGAGTGTAACAAGCATCACTAATGTCTCGTGGCGTTTTCGGGACATGATTCGGTGTCCCCTTCCCGGCATGGCGTCGACCTCGGCTGTTCCGATGCGGTGTCATGTGCCACAATGGGGTGGCACAAGTCATGCTCAAAGAGGAGTGAGAGATGCTCTCGACCGACACCGTTTCCCTGAGTCCCAACCCCCTCGTGCAGGCACTGCGCAAGCCGCCGAAGGAGTTCACCAAAGCCGACATCATCGGTTACATTGAGGACAATCGAATCCCGATGCTCAACCTACGCTACGTCGGGGGAGACGGACGGCTCAAGACCCTCAACTTCGCGATCCAATCAAAGGCGCACCTCGACCGTGTCCTCACCCTCGGCGAACGTGTCGACGGCTCCTCCCTGTTCACCTTCGTCGACGCGACCTCCTCGGACCTCTACGTCGTCCCGCGCCTGTCGACGGCGTTCCTGAGCCCCTTCTCCACCATCCCCACCCTGGAATTCCTCTGCGCCTTCTACGACGTCGACGGCGCCCCCCTGGCCTCCGCGCCCCAGGAGATCCTGCGTAAGGCGCAGCGTGCCCTCCAGGAGGACACGGGTTGTACCCTCGAGGCCCTCGGCGAACTCGAGTACTACCTCTTCTCCCCGGAAGAACCCCTCTTCCGTGTCGAAGAGCAACGCGGCTACCACGAGTCCGGTCCGTTCTCGAAGTGGGAGGATGTGCGCACCGAAACCCTGCTCCACCTGGTGACCATGGGCTGTGCCGTCAAATATGCGCACTCCGAGGTCGGAAACTTCGTCGTCGAGGGCCGCCAGATGATCCAGCAGGAGATCGAGTTCCTGCCGGTCGACGCGATGGATGCGGCCGACCAGATGGTCCTGGCCAAGTGGGTGCTGCGCGAGGTTGCCCACTCCTACGGCATCGAGGTGTCCTTCTCGCCCAAGATCGCAGTCGGCCAGGCGGGCTCCGGCATGCACTTCCACACCCGCCTCGTCAAAGACGGGGTGAACCAATTCTCGACCGGCGAAGGGCTGACCGAGGACGCCCTCAAGGTGATCGGCGGCTACCTCTCCCACGCGGCGTCGCTCACCGCCTTCGGGAACACGGTGCCCACCTCGTTCCTGCGCCTCGTTCCTCACCAGGAGGCCCCGACCTCGATCTGCTGGGGAGACCGCAACCGATCGGTCCTCGTGCGCGTGCCCCTCGGATGGCAACACATCGACGACTCCATGTTCCGCGATGCCAACCCCAACGAGTCGCCCATCACCGGGCTTCCCAACGATTCACAGACCGTCGAGCTACGCAGCCCCGACGGCTCGGCGGCCATCCACCTGCTGCTCGCGGGGATCACGGTCGCCGCTCGCCTGGGACTCACCCAGCCCGGCATGGCCGACTACGCGCGCGAGTCCAAGGTCGACGGCGACGCATCCCAGACCCCCGGACTGGACCAGCTGCCCTCGTCGTGTTTCGAGGCGGCCGGGCGCCTTCTCGCCCAGCGCGAGGACTACGAGGCACGCGGCGTGTTCCCCGCCGGCCTCATCGACGCGTGGGCCTCACGCCTGGTGGAACTGGGCGACATGCACCTGCGCGACGACCTGGCAGACTCGCGCGTGTCCGTCGAGGAGCTTGTCGACCGCTACTTCCACGTCGGCTAGCGGGCGGTGGCATCGCTGCCCGGCGGGGGAGCGAAGCGCTCGCCCCCTTCGGCGGGGTCGGCCTCGGGCGCGGGGGGCACGTCCGAGGGGAGCGCGTCGGCTTCGGGCGCGGGGGGCGCGTCCGCGGGCAGCGGGTCGGCTTCGGGCGCGGGGCGTGCGTCCGCGGGCAGCGGGTCGGCCTCGGGCGCGGGGGGCATACCCACGGGCGGCGTCAGGACGTCACGCACCAAGCCTAAGCGAGCGTCGGCGTGGGCCGCGGACGCCTGCCTGGCGGAGCGGGCGGCGGCCCGCTGGGCGGCGCGCAAGGCAGCGTCGCGCTCGAATTGCGCGTCGGCGCTGGCGCGGCGCGACCGACCCATGGAACGCGCGACCGCGCCGGCGAGCGCCAGCGCGACCACCGCCCCGGTCATCGCGACGATCAGGGTCAGGGACGAGCGCGAGGAGCCAGAGCCTCGTCCCTCCCGAGAAGCAGGCGCGGCGGAGGAGGGCGAGGCCGGGGAGGCGGGCATCGCCGTGGCCTCCAGATCGACCGTCCCCGTGGCGCTCACGTCATCGCTCACCCGCGTCCACGTCACCGTGCTCGCGTCCTTCTTCGTGGAGGCTCCCGGCGACGTGATGGCACCCCCGGCAGAGGCCTCGACGATCTCGGAGGCGTGCGCGACCAGGGTCACGGAGTCGATGGAGGCGAGCGCCTCCGGGGAGGAAAAACCCTCCAGGAGCGAGGCGGACACGGAATGAAAATGGAACACCCCGCCGTCGTCCACCGTCAGGACCTCGGCGCCGCTATCGTCCAGATCCCACGTGAAGCGGCAGGCTGCCACCCCGTTGACCTCAACGGACACGGTGGAGGTCGCGCGCGCACCGGTGCCCATCGACTGGCACTGCTCGCTCAGCAAGGGCGCGTCGGTTGACAGCGTGACCTCGTGGGTGGCCGACACGCCCGGCGTGACGTCGTAAACCTCGGCAAGGTGAATCGGCGTTGCTTCGTCGGCAAAGGTGGGCGCACCCAGAGCCATTAGCGCCGCAGCCCCTGTGGCGCATAGCAGTGCGCGGGCGATCCTCACTGGTCCTCGTCCTCGGCGCGCAGGCGAGGAACCGAGGTCTTGGCGGGATTGACGCCCACCTTATCCGCGTAGAAGGCTCGGATCACGTCCATGTCCGCGCGGACGTCGCCCGTCAGGCGGTAGGTCGGCCCCCACCCGAAGGTCCGGGTCGTGCGGTCAATAAAGCCCAGCTGAATCGGCACGTCCGCCTCCATCGCGATGCGATAGAAGCCCGACTTCCAAAAGTCGCGAGGCGAGCGCGTCCCCTTCGGCGTGATGCACAGCGTGAAGGAGTCGGACTCGCGAATGCGCGCCGCCACCTGGTCCACCAGGCCGTGCGCGGCGCTACGCTCCACGGGAACCGCGCCGATCTTCTTGACGAACCAGCCGAGCACCGGGGCCTTGACGACGGAATCCTTCACGAGGAAGGAAAAGCTGCGCCCGCTCTTCCACATCGACACGGCCATGAACACGCCGTCCCAATTAGAGGTGTGCGGGGCGCCGATGACGATGACCTTATCGGGCAACGGCTCGGTGGTGAGCGTCCAGCGGGACACTGCTAAGTAGGCGGAGGCGAGAGCGCGCGTGAGAGCCATGGGGGCCTTTCTGTTCGTAGCTGCCCCCAATCGTACTCGCGCTCAGCTCAGTCGAGCGCCTCCACAGCGAGGGTCTGCGTCATGATGTGAGGGTGACCCGGCCACAGCGTGAGCGCCCTCTCGCGCACCGCCCCTGTTTCGACGCATACGAAGTGCTGCCACTCGCCCTCGCCGACGTCGCTCATGCCCGCCGCCGCCTGCGACCAGGGATTCCACACGATCGTCGAGCCCGAGCCGTTCTTATCGACGATGATGCGTCGATCGAGCTTGGGGTCGACGACCTGAACCTGCTGGGTTGTCGTGTAGACGCGGTCGGTGGGGCCGACGAAGGCCACGTCCCCGACCTGGGTGGCGAAACGGCCTCGGACCTTGTCGAAGTAGCGGGCCCCGTCCAGGCCCTCGACCGTCACGTCCTTGACGTCGCCGACGGCCAGGTAGGTGTGCATCGCCGCTTCGATCGCGAAGGGGTGATCGTCCTCGTTCGTTAGGGTCAGGCTCATGTGGAGCTCGGAGCCGGCGCTGACGTCGAGGCGCGCGCGCAGCGAATGGGGGTACAGGGCGGAGGTCTCGCCCGTGTGGTGCAGTTCAAAAGAGAACGAGGCCGGGGCGTCGTCGGCGGGCTGCGTCGAGGCCCGCAGCGCCCAGGTGGTGGTGCGAGCAAAACCGTGCGCGCTGGCGCCCGCTCCCGGGCGGGCGGGGGAATCCTCGGGGCCGCCGAACCAGGGCAGGCACAGGGGGATGCCGCCGCGGATCGCGCGTGTGCCATCCATGACGGCGCGGGATGAGAGCCACAGGACGTCCTCGTCGCCGGTCGGGCGCCACGACAGGAGGTGAGCGCCGAAGGGGGAGATCAGGGTCGAGGATGAGGGAGTGGATGCGGAGAGTGTGGCTATGTCGCTCATGAATATCAGTTAAATGTAGGGGGAGATGGCCGGTCAAATAGACCGATTGGTTTGTTCAGAGGGGGCGGTGACGTGGTGGATGTCGCAGGGTGGCGTGCGCGTCGCCCTCCGTATGCGGATATTCTGGAGAGGTCTGTGCGTGGAATCGGTCAGTCGGCCGATCGTCAAGCGGGCTTCTGTGCCCCATCACACGCAATAATAGGTGTCCACATGTGAGGAGTCCACATATGTCCACGCGTCCCGACCTGCGAAACGTCGCGATCGTCGCACACGTCGATCATGGCAAGACCACGCTGGTTGACGCAATGCTCTGGCAATCCGGAGCGTTCTCTGAGCGTGACACGGTCGAAAAGACCGGTGAGCGCGTCATGGACTCCGGTGACCTCGAGCGCGAGAAGGGCATCACCATTCTCGCCAAGAACACCGCCGTCCACTATCGCGGCCCCGCAGCGCAGGCCCTGGGCCTTCAGGACGGCGTCACCATCAACGTGATCGATACCCCCGGCCACGCCGACTTCGGCGGCGAGGTCGAGCGCGGCCTATCGATGGTCGACGGCGTCGTCCTCATGGTCGACGCCTCCGAAGGCCCCCTGCCGCAGACCCGCTTCGTCCTGCGCAAGGCCCTCCAGGCCCACCTGCCCGTCATCGTCGTCGTCAACAAGGTCGACCGCCCCGACTCGCGCATCGACGAGGTCGTCTCCGAGACGACCGACCTGCTCCTGTCGCTGGGCGAGGACCTCATGAACGAGGGCATTGACATCGACGTGGACTCCCTCATGGACGTCCCCGTCGTCTACGCCTCCGCCAAGGCCGGCAAGTGCTCCCTGGACAACCCCGGCGACGGCCAGCTGCCCACCGAGGACCTCGAGCCCCTCTTCGAGACCATCCTGAACCGCATCCCCGGTCCCAGCTTCGACGAAGACATGCCCCTGCAGGCGCACGTCACCAACCTGGACGCCTCCCCGTTCCTGGGCCGCCTCGCCCTGCTGCGCATCCACAACGGCACCCTGAAGAAGGGCGCCGACGTGGGCCTGGCGCGTCACGACGGCACCATCCAGCGCGTCCACATCTCCGAGCTGCTGGCCACCGAAGGCCTCGAGCGCGTCTCGACCGAATCCGCCGCCCCCGGCGACATCGTCGCCGTCGCCGGCATCGAAGACATCATGATCGGCGAGTCCCTCGTCGACCTCGAGGACCCGCGCCCGCTGCCCCTCATCACCGTCGACGACCCGGCCATCTCCATGACGATCGGTATCAACACCTCGCCCATGGCCGGCCGCGTCAAGGGCGCCAAGGTCACGGCCCGCCAGGTCAAGGACCGCCTCGACCGCGAGCTCATCGGCAACGTGTCCCTGAAGGTCCTGCCCACCGAGCGCCCCGACGCCTGGGAGGTCCAGGGACGAGGTGAGCTCGCGCTGGCGATCCTCGTGGAGCAGATGCGCCGCGAGGGCTTCGAGCTCACGGTCGGCAAGCCCCAGGTCGTCACCAAGGAGATCGACGGGGTCCTCAGCGAGCCCATGGAACGCATGACGATCGATATCCCCGAGGAGTACCTCGGCGCCATCACGCAGCTCATGGCCGCCCGCAAGGGCCGCATGGAGACTATGGCGAACCACGGGTCGGGCTGGATCCGCCTCGAGTTCGTGGTCCCCGCCCGCGGCCTCATCGGCTTCCGCACGCGCTTCCTGACCGAAACGCGCGGCACAGGTATCGCCTCGTCCATCGCCGAGGGTTACGCCCCCTGGCAGGGCACCATCGAGCAGCGCCTCACCGGCTCCCTCGTCGCCGACCGCGCCGGACAGGCCACCCCGTATGCGATGACGAACCTGCAGGAGCGCGGATCCTTCATCGTCGAGCCCTCCTCCGAGGTCTACGAAGGCCAGGTCGTGGGCGAAAACCCGCGCGGCGAAGACATGGACGTGAACATCTGCCGCGAGAAGAAGCAGACGAACACGCGCAGTGCCACCGCCGACGTGTACGAGTCCCTGACCCCCTCGCGCAAGCTGACCCTCGAGGAATCCCTTGAGTTCGCGGCCAACGACGAGTGCGTCGAGGTCACGCCCGAGGCCGTGCGCGTGCGCAAGGTCGTCCTGGACGCCCAGGAGCGCTTCAAGATCGCCGCACGCGAGCGTCGCGCCAACCGCTGACACTCGAGGCCGACCCCCGTCGCCCGCTACAGGGACGGCGGGGGAGGCACGACCTTTCCCGTCACCATCGTGGCGGCATCCACCCGGACCGGCCCCCGCCTCGTCGCTACCGTGACGTGCGTGGGCGCCACCTCCAGGGCCTCACCGAGCGCGTCGTGCAGGCCGTCCGCCAGGCGGTAGCGGATCACGATTCTCTGACCGACCTCGAAGCGCATCCACGGCAGGGGAGGAATTGCGCGAGGGGGACGTGTGGAAATTTGCTCGTGTGCCCCCTCCGCCTCACTCCGCTCATTCGGCGGCATCAAGCGGTTTTCTGCGGGATCGGAGGCGGAGCGTGACTCTGGGCTACTCATACGTGAATAATAGAATCAACGAGTCTTTAGAACTGACCAGGAGGAACGTCTCATGACCTACGTCATCGCGCAGCCCTGCGTGGACGTCAAGGACCGCGCCTGCGTGGACGAGTGCCCCGTCGACTGCATCTACGAGGGAGCCCGCTCGCTCTACATCCACCCCGAGGAGTGCGTGGACTGCGGCGCATGCGAGCCCGTGTGCCCCACCGAGGCCATCTTCTATGAGGACGACCTGCCCGAGGAATGGTCGGACTACCTGCGCGCCAACGTCGACTTCTTCAACGACCTGGGCAGCCCCGGCGGCGCCCAGAAGACCGGCGTCCAGGACTTCGACGATCCGATGATCGCCGCGCTGCCGCCTCAGAATGAGGAATGGAAGGCCGAAAATCTCTGACAGTCGATAGGGTAGGGGTATGACAACGATCCTGCCTCGCCCTCTTGACCTGCCCGAATTCCCCTGGGATCAGCTCGCGCCCGCCAAAGCACGCGCGGCTGAGCATCCCGGGGGAATCTGCGATCTGAGCGTCGGAACCCCGGTCGATGACACCCCCGCCTTCATTCGCGACGCCCTCGCCGACGCCTCCAACGCACACGGCTACCCCACGGTGATTGGCACCGCCGAGGTGCGCGACGCGATCGCGGCGTGGGGTGCGCGCCGAGGCATGGTCAACGTGGGCCCGGCCGGCGTCATCCCCACGATCGGCTCAAAGGAAGCCGTCGCATGGATCCCCTTCCTGCTCGGCGTGCGACCCGGCGACACCGTCCTGGTCCCCCTCGTCGCCTATCCGACCTACGACATCGGAGCCCGCCTGGCCGGCGCCACCCCCGTCGCCGTCGACCCGACGAACCCCGATTCCTGGCCCGAGGCCACCCTGGTCTACCTGAACTCGCCCGGCAACCCCGACGGGCACGTCATGAACAAGGACCAGCTGCGCGCCGCCGTGAGGTGGGCGCGCTCCCACGGCGCCGTCATCGTCTCCGACGAGTGCTACGCGGCCCTGCCCTGGGCCGAACCCTACGTGAGCCAGGGGGTCCCCTCCCTGCTCGATGCGCAGGTATGCGACGGCGACGCGAGCGGCCTCATCGTCCTGTACTCGCTGTCCAAGCAGTCCAACCTCGCGGGCTACCGAGCCGCCCTCATCTACGGCGACCCCACCCTGGTCGCCCCCATCGTCACCGCGCGCAAGCACTCCGGACTCATGGTCCCCACCCCCGTCCAGCACGCGATGGCGATCGCCCTGGCCGACACCGAGCACGTTCGGGCGCAGCGGGCCGTCTACGCCGTGCGCCGCGCCCTCCTCCTCGAGGCGCTGACCGAGGCCGGCCTCGACGTCGACCCCGACAGCGCCGCCGGCCTGTACCTGTGGGTCGCCGACCCCGCCCACCCCACCGACTCGTGGGCCCTCGTGAATCGACTGGCCGAGCTCGGCATCCTCGTGGCCCCCGGCGACTTCTACGGCACCGCCGCCCACGGGCGCGTCCGTGTCGCCCTGACCGCCTCCGACGAGCGCATCGCGGCCGCAGCGCAGCGCATCCGACAGGCCTGGTCCGCGCGCTAAGGGACGCGCCGACACGACGAGGCCGGGACGCTCAGCGCGCCCCGGCCTCGTAACTTCTACGCGATCAGTTCGACGCGTGCAGCGCGTCGTTGAGCTCGATACCCACCACGCCCGCGCGGGCGATGGCCTCGATGCGCCCCGTCTGCGAGTTTCGGCGGAACAGGATATTCGAGGCACCCGACAGCTCGCGCGCCGCCACCGTGCGCGGCTCGGCCTCACCAGACGAATCGATCAGCGTCACCTTCGCGCCCGCGGTCACGTACAGGCCCGCCTCGACGACGCAGTCGTCGCCCAGCGCGATACCCAGGCCCGAGTTCGCGCCCAGCAGGCAGCGCTCGCCCAGGCGCACGCGCTGCTTCCCGCCGCCCGACAGGGTGCCCATCGTGGAGGCGCCGCCGCCCACGTCCGAGCCGTCGCCGATCACGACGCCCTGCGAGACGCGGCCCTCGACCATCGAACGGCCGAGCGTCCCCGCGTTGAAGTTCACGAAGCCCGCGTGCATGACGGTCGTGCCCTCGGAGAGGTAGGCGCCCAGGCGCACGCGCGTACCGTCGGCGATACGCACGCCGGGCGGCAGCACGTAGTTGACCATCGGGGGGAACTTGTCGACGCCCTGCACGGTCACGGGGCGGCCATCGCGGGCGCGCAGGCGCAGGCGCGTAGCCTCGAAGTCCGCGACGGCACACGGGCCGGCGTCCGTCCACACGACGTTGGGCAGCACCGCGAAAATTCCGTCCAGGTTGATCGTGTTGGGCGCCACCAGGCGGTGGGACAGCAGGTGCAGGCGCAGGTAGGCATCCTCCGTCGAAGCGGGGGCTTCCTGCAGGTCAATCGTCGTGGTCACGACGACCGTGCGCACGCGGCGCGCATCATCCACGCGCTCCAGGAGCGCCAGCGAGGTCGCCAGCTCCTCGTCGTTTCCGGGTTCGCCCAGGCGCGGGGCGGGGTACCAGGTGTCGAGTGTCGTTCCATCCAGGGTGATCGTTGCGAGGCCGATGCCCCATGCAGTGCTGTTGTCCATGCCCCTACAGTACGGGGCGACGGTCGGGTGATTGGTACCGAAACTCAGGGGCGCGGCGCATCCCACAGGTCCGGCCAGAAGACCCCGAGCTCTGTGGCCATGGAGCGCAGCAGCGGCAACGAGATGCCGACGACCGAGTGATAGTCGCCCGTCACCCCCTCGATGAAGGGGCCGCCCAGGCCGTCCACCGTGAAGGAACCCGCCACGTGCAGGGGTTCGCCCGTCGCCACGTAGGCCTCGATCTCGGCATCTGAGATGTCTCCGAAGTGCACGAGGGTCGAGGCGGAGCGCGTCACCTGGCGTTCGACCCTCCGTTCCTCCCCGTGTGAGGAGCGCGCGTCCCCCGGCGAGGGCAGTGGGGCCAGGATCGCCGCCGAATGGCCGGTCCACAGGGTCGCGGTCGTGCGACGCATGGCTGCGATGCGCTCGCGGGCCACCTCGGGGGTGTGGGGCTTGCCGAGCATCTGGCCGCCGATCTCGAGCATCGAGTCGCAGCCGACGACGAGGACGGGCTCGCCGGCGGGAAGCTCGGCGTCTCCGCGCCTGAGCGCCTCGCATACGTCGGAGCATTTGGCGGCCGCGAGGGCGCCGACCTCGTCCGCGGGGGTCGTTGTGCCCCCGGAGAGGGCGCGCCCGCCGGGCAGGGACGCCAGGAGAGCATCCTCGTCGACGGCGGAGACGCGGACTATCGGGGTGATGCCCGCGGCGCTCAGCGTGGCTCGGCGGGCGGGGGAAGCGGAAGCAAGGACGAGGCGCATGCATCCATTGTGGACCACTGTCGCTTGGGTGCGCACTGAAGCTGAAAAATGGTGCAAAAAAGCGGATTGTCGCAGGTAAACGTGCAAATCGCTGGTGGAAAGCAAATCAGCCTACTACAATTGTCAGTGTGTGAGGCCATATTTCGGTGTGACCTTAAAAAGTGATCTAGTATACCGATCAGTTGCTGATGTGGTGTTGAGTCAGCCCGACACGAGGAGGGATTCGCGATGGATGAGCGTGCGGCGTCGTCCCATGGCGCTCCCGATGACCTCACTGCAACCAGCTACGTTCCTCGGCTGCTCGGTGGTCATCTCACGTACTCTGCCCGCGACCTCTCGCAGGCCACAGACACTCCGATCGAACGCGTCATGCAGTTCTGGATCGCCCTGGGATTCCAGGCCCCCGATCCTGACGAACCGGCGTTCTCCCAGCGGGACCTGGACGTGTTTGGTAAGTGGCACGACCTGGTCGAATCCGGTGCCATTGACACGGCCACCTCGCGCTCGCTCCTGCGCGCCAACTCCCATCTCGCGGACCGCTTGGCCCTGTGGCAGTACGAGGCCCTGGTGGAGGATTCCTCGCGGCGCCTTATGCTGGACGACACGACGGCCCGCATGTACGTCCTGGACCACATGCGCGACTACATCGATGTCTTCCAGGAAATGTTTGTCTACTCCTGGCGTCGCCAGCTCGAGGCCACCCTGTCGCGCTTCGACCGGGAGGTGTCCCAGCGCGGGCACGAGGAGCGTCATAGCCGCTTCCCCCTCAATCGCTGTCTCGGTTTCGTCGACATGGTGTCGTACACGTCCTCCTCGACGATCCTCGGGGACGCCCTCGTCGGACTCATCGAGCGCTTCGAGGAAGAGAGCCGCACCGCCGTCATCGAAGAGGGTGGGCGCGTCGTCAAGATGATCGGCGATGCGGTCCTGTACATCGCGGACGATCTGACGACCGGCCTGCGTGTGGCGACAACGCTCATCGAACGCCTCAACGCTGACGATGAGATGCTGCCCGTGCGCGCGTCCTTTGTGCGCGGAGACGTGTTCTCTCGCTCGGGCGACGTCTTCGGGCCGACCGTCAATCTGGCGTCTCGCCTCGTGGACATCGCGCCCGTCGGCAAGATCCTGACCGACCCCGCTACCGCTGCCGCCATCGCCGCGGGCAAGGGCGGGGAGGGCTACAGCCTGGAGGAGTTTCCCACCGCGGACTTGCGCGGATTTGGCCCCGTTTCGCCGTACCTGCTCGCGACACGCGCGGCCTGACGCGGGCCCGAGGAGGCTCGCGGAACCCCGCCTGAATGCCCAACGGGCTGGGTCAAGAAAGGTGAAAGTTTTGGTTCGGAATTGCTAAGATGAGCGCGTGACTACAGTTCTCCTCGTTGAAGACGATCCGGCCATCTCCGAGCCCTTGACCCGCGCTCTGGGCAGGGAAGGGTACGACGTGCGCGCGCACGCGTCGGGCGCCGAAGCCCTCGCCGACATTCGCGGCGTCGACCTGGTTGTTTTGGACCTGGGCCTGCCCGACATGGACGGCCTGGACGTGGCCCGCGAGGTCCGCGCCTCCGGCAACCGCGTGCCGATTCTGATCCTGACTGCCCGCACGGACGAGGTCGACATGGTCGTCGGGCTGGACGCGGGCGCCGACGACTACGTGACCAAGCCCTTCCGCCTCGCCGAGCTCCTCGCCCGCGTGCGCGCCCTCCTGCGCCGCCAGGTCGCCGAGCCCGCCGAGGGTGAGCTGCGCGCCCAGGACGTCCGCATGGACGTCGCCGCCCACCGCGCCTTCGTCGGCGACGTCGAGCTGAGCCTGACCGCCAAGGAGTTTGACCTGCTGCGCGTCCTGCTGCGCGAGGCCGGCTCGGTCGTCGCGCGCGACACCCTCATGCGCGAGGTGTGGGGCTCCGATCCGACCGGCTCGACGAAGACCCTCGACATGCACGTGTCCTGGCTGCGCCGCAAGCTCGGCGACGACGCGACCGACCCGCACTACATCACGACCGTGCGCGGGATGGGCTTCCGCTTCGAGAACGCGCGCTGAACCGGCGATAAAGGAGGGCCGCCATGCGCGCACGCGCGGTGAGGATGATTGTCTCCGTCGTCGCCGTCGTGTGCGTGCTCATGGGGCTGCCCGGCGCGTTCTTTGCGTCAGCCTCCATCTGGGCCTCCGAGCAGCGCGGCCTGGAGATCTCCGCCCAGCGCATCGTCCAGAGCATTGAGCGGCGCCGGGCCGCGGGGGAGAGCACCGACTCCCAGGCCCTGGCCTCCCTGGTCGCCGACCAGGCCGATGGTCGCGACTCCGAACTGAACTACCGGATACTGATTCCCGGCGAGAACCTCGTGACTCATGAAGCCGAGATCCCCGGCAGTACCCTCTCCGCGTTCGCTGAGTCTCCCGGCGGCGTCAGCGTCCAGCTGACCTCGTCGGCTTCACCGGCCGTCACCCGTATCGTGTGGGCATGCGGCATGTTTGCCGCCGGAATGGCGGCATCCATGCTGATCGGCTGGCTCATGGCCCGATCGCTGTCCCGCTCCCTGTCCGCCCCCCTCATCTACCTGGCCGCCCAGGCCGAGCAGATCGGATCCGGCGGCGTGCGCGCCCGCGTCGAGCAATCGGGCATCGAAGAGATCGACCTGGTCTCCGAGGAGCTCGCGCGCACAGGAGAGCGCATGGCCGGGCGCCTCGCCGCCGAACGCCAGGCCGCCGCGGACGCCTCCCACCAGCTGCGGACCCCGCTCACGGCCCTGTCGATGCGCCTCGAAGAGATCGAGTACATCTCCTCGGAGGAGGAGGTGCGCGCCGAGGCCCGCACCTGCCTCGAACAGGTCGAACGCATGACGAACGTCGTCGCCGAACTCCTGGACGTCTCCAAACGCGAAAGCGGCGGAGGGACCGAGGCGATCCACATCCTCGAAGTCTTCAACACCGCCCGCGAGGAATGGGAGGACCAATTCGCCCTCGCCGGGCGCACCCTCGTCTTCCTCGACGAGGCCGAGCGCCCGATCCTGGCCGACGCCGGCAAACTCGGGCAGGTCCTGGCCACCCTCATCGAAAACTCCCTGCGATACGGCGACGGAACGACGCGCGTGTGGGCGCATGCCGGCTCCTCCAAGCGCGGCGTCGTCATCGAAGTCAGCGACGAGGGGCCCGGCATCGACGAGGCCCTGGCGCCCGACATCTTCGAAAAGGGTGTGTCGGGTCACGGATCGACCGGCATCGGCCTGGCCCTGGCCCACGACCTCGCCCAGGCGATGGGCGGGCGCCTCGAACTCAAATCCAACATTCCCCCCATCTTCACGGTGTCCGTGGCGGCGATTCCCGCCTCGCTGGACCCCGACCGCGTCATGCCCGAA
The DNA here is from genome assembly GCF_030644365.1 of Schaalia sp. HMT-172. Classification (NCBI taxonomy): domain Bacteria; kingdom Bacillati; phylum Actinomycetota; class Actinomycetes; order Actinomycetales; family Actinomycetaceae; genus Schaalia; species Schaalia sp. HMT-172. The sequence goes on along the minus strand of NZ_CP130058.1, from coordinate 1,850,214 downwards.
GGGCCGCTCATTTCCATGGGACGCCGCTCGCGTCGCTTCTAGGACAGCGGTAGATTGGGGGCGTGGAACGCGAGATGTTAACTCCTCCGACCGTTGCCGTCATCGGCGGCGGACAGCTAGCACGCATGATGCAGGAAAGCGCGATCGCGCTCGGCATCAACCTCCGGGCCCTCGTGGAGGCCGACGACGGGTCAACCGGCCAGGCCACCGTCGACAAGGCCGTCGGAGCTCCCTCCGACTTGGACGCAGTCCGCGCGCTCATCGACGGCGCGGACGTCCTCACCTTCGAACACGAGCACATCCCCGCCTCTACCATGGACGAGGCGGCGCGAGTCGTGTCCGTCCAGCCCCCCGCCAGCGCCCTCCTGTACGCCCAGGACAAGCTTGAGATGCGCGCCCGCCTCGCCGACATGGGGGTCCCCTGCCCGGCGTGGGCGCGCGTTTCCGACGCCGAGGAACTCGAACGCTTCGGCGCTGTCATCGGCTGGCCCCTCATCGTCAAGACCCCGCGAGGCGGCTACGACGGGCACGGCGTGACCGTCGCCCACAGCCCGCAGGACGTGGCCTCCTGGTGGGGGAAAGGCCCCCTCCTAGCCGAGGCCCTGGTGCCCTTCACCGGGGAGGTCGCCGCCCTGCTGGCACGCAGCCCCTCCGGCGAGGTCGCGTCCTGGCCGGTCGCCTCCACCGTGCAGGTGGACGGCGTGTGCGCCGAAGTCACCGCACCCGCCGTCGGCATCCGCCCCGAGACCGCCGCCGAGGCCCGCCGCATCGGCGAACGCATCGCCTCCGAGCTGGGCGTCACCGGCGTCCTCGCCGTCGAGATGTTCGTCGTCGGTGAGGGAGCGGACGAGCGCGTGCTCGTCAACGAGCTGGCCATGCGCCCCCACAACACCGGCCACTGGACCATCGACGGGGCAGTCACCAGCCAGTTCGAACAGCACCTGCGAGCCGTCCTGGACCTGCCGCTCGGCTCGACCGACCTCAAGGCGCCGGGTACGCACGTCGTCATGGTCAACCTGCTCGGCTCCGCCCACCACCAGCCCGCGCGCGCCCTCGCTGCTGCCTTTGCCGCCGGGGGAGGGATGGCGAAAGTCCACCTCTACGGCAAGGAAGTGCGCCCGGGCCGCAAGCTTGGACACGTGACAGTCGTCGACAAGGACCCGGAGCTGGCCCTGACGCGCGCACGCGCCGCCGTCGCCGCCCTGCGGGGCGCCGACGCCACCAACTAACCGACCGCCCACCCCGGGCTGAGCGGCGTTCGCGCCGCGGCCTCGTCCCACCCGAAAGGACCGCCCATGACCACCGACCTCGACATCCAGCTCACGGCCACCGGCGAGGGTCCGCTCGTCGGCGTCGTCATGGGCTCCGACTCCGACTGGCCCACCATGGAACCCGCCGTCGCCGCCCTGGCCGAATTCGGCATCGCCTGCGAAGTCGGCGTCGTCTCCGCCCACCGCATGCCCGAGGACATGGTCGCCTACGGCCGGTCTGCCTCCGCGCGGGGCCTGCGCGTCATCATCGCCGGCGCGGGCGGCGCCGCCCACCTGCCCGGCATGCTCGCCGCCCTCACCGAACTGCCCGTCATCGGCGTCCCCGTCCCCCTCAAGCACCTCGACGGCGTCGACTCCCTGCACTCCATCGTCCAGATGCCGGCCGGCGTGCCCGTCGCGACCGTGTCCATTGCGGGTGCACGCAACGCCGGCCTGCTCGCCGCCCGCATCCTTGGCGCCGGCGAAGGCGAGCGTGCCGAGACGCTGCGCGGCGCCATGCGCGACTTCCAGAAGGACCTGCGCGACGTGGCCTCCGCCAAGGGCGCCGCGCTCGCCGAGCGCGTCTCGCGTCACGCCTGAGCGCGTCTCGCGTCACGCCTGAGCGCGTCTCGCGTCACGCCTGAGCGCGTCTCGCGTCACGCCTGAGCGCGTCTCGCGTCACGCCTGAGCGCGCCGGAGCGCCCCAACACAAGCCCCGTGCGGGTAGCCACGGGTGCTCGCCGCGTCGTATCCTGAACGCATGAGCATTCTCGTTTGTGGCGGCGCTGGCTACATTGGCGCCCATGTTGTCCGTCTCCTACGCCAGCGAGGGGACCGCGTTGTCGTCGTCGACGACCTGTCCACCTCGAACGCCGCGCGGATCGGGGACACGCCCCTGGTTCGCCTCGACGTCGCCACGGACGAAGCGCGCTCCGTCCTGTCCAACCTCATGGTGGACGAAGACGTCACCGCCGTCATCCACTTCTCCGCGCGCAAGCAGGTCGGCGAATCCGTCGCACGCCCCACCTGGTACTACCAGCAAAACATCGGCGGCATGGCCAACGTGCTGGCCGCCATGGAGGACACCGGCGTCGACCAGATGATCTTCTCCTCCTCGGCTGCCGTCTACGGTATCCCCACCGCCGAGGTCGTCACCGAGGACATGGCCGGCCACCCCATCAACCCCTACGGCGAAACCAAGCTGATCGGCGAATGGATGATGGCCGACTGCGAGCGCGCCTGGGACCTGAAGTGGATTGGCCTGCGCTACTTCAACGTCGCCGGCGCCGGATGGCCCGACCTGGCCGACCCCGCGATCATGAACCTCATCCCCATGGTCCTCGACCGCATCGAGCGCGGGGAAAGCGCCAAGATTTTCGGCACCGACTACGACACCCCGGACGGCACCTGCGTGCGCGACTACATCCACGTCCTGGATCTGGCTGAGGCGCACATCGCTGCCCTTGACGTCCTGGCCGAGGGCCGCCAGCCCGATCACCACACCTACAACGTGGGCACCGGCCTGGGCACCTCTGTACGCGAAATCATCGACGGCCTGCGCCGCGTCATCGGCTGGGACTTCCCCGTCGAGGAGCTGGATCGGCGCGCCGGCGACCCGCCCAAGCTCATCGGCGACCCGCTCTCCATCGGCGTCGACCTGGGATGGAAGGCCAACAACGGCCTCGACGAAATCCTGACCTCCGCCTGGGAGGGCTGGCAGGCGGGCCCGCGCCCGATCACCGTCCCCGGCGCCTGAGCGCGCGGACAACGCGAAGAAGCCCGGCCTCGGTCCCGAAGAGGGACACGAGGCCGGGCTTTCGTATCGGCGGCGGCCGCGGCCTAGACGCCGTCGACCTGGTTGAGGTCGGAGGTGGTGAGGGTACCGGCCCGCAGCTTGGCGAAGAAGTCGTCGGCTGTCGTGTCGCGCAGCAGCACCGCCGAGGCGCCGGCGCTGGTCGTGAAGTTCAGCGACTCGATCGGCGGGACGCCCATCATCTGATTCGAGGAGGCGCTGCGCAGTGCCATGACGAGGGCGCCGACCGTGAGGACGGAGGAGTCCTGGTCCACCGTGAAGGACTTCGAGCCCGCGCGCTCCACGCGCAGGGTCTTCGCGGGGTTCACGAGGGTCGCGGGGGAGGCCGCCGAAGCGATCACCTTGGAGATGACCTGGCGCTGGCGCTTGGTGCGCCCGATGTCGCCCTCTGGGTCCTGGTAGCGCATGCGTGAGAACTGCAGTGCCGTGGTCCCGTCCACCGTGTGGCAGCCCGCGGTCCACTTGAGTCCCGAATACTGGTCGTCCGCGTCGTTGTCGTAGCACAGCTCGACGCCGCCGACGGCGTCCACCATGTCGGGCACGGCACCCATGCCGATCTGGACGAAATGATCGACGGTCAGTCCGGTGAGCTTCTCGACCGTCTCGACGAGCAGCTGGGGGCCGCCGTAGGCGTAGGAGGCGTTGATCTTGTCCCAGCCGACCCCCGGGATCTCCGCGTAGGTGTCGCGGGGAATCGACAGGGCGACCGCCTGACCGTTGGGTGCGACGTTGACCAGCATGATCGAGTCGGCGCGCTCGGACTCGTCGAAGCCGTCCTTGACGGCGCCGTCGGCGCGCGAGTCGGAGCCGGCCAGCAGGTAGGTCGTGCCGGGCGTGTCGGCGGCGCCCGACAGGGCGCTGACCCGGCCCATGTTCGTGTTGGCGTCCCACAGGAGGAAGCCTCCCCACGCGAGGACGATCACCAGGAAGAGGCACAGGGTCTTCAGGATCGGGTGGCGGCGCCTGCGGCGTGGCCTGGGGGCCGAGGCCGGGGCGGCGCTGCGCGGGGGCGCCACGGGAGCGGCCTGGGAGCGGTTGATCGTCACCTGGCGAGGCCCGTTACCCGAGGGCGCGTAGGTGCCCGAGCCGGAGGAGACGGGCTGCGCTGCACGCCCGGAGCCGGGCGCGTACGACGGCGGGTTCGAGGCCGACGCGGGCTGGTAGGACGGGGGCGCCGGCTGGGGTGCGGAACGCCTCGGGAAGATCGGCGAGGAGTCGCGCTGCGGCTGGTCCAGGGTACGAGGCATCAGCGGGCGCGCGGCGTCGGCCTCGTCCTCGGAGATCCTCCACATCTGCGGCGCTATCGCCTCCGGCGGGGGAGTGGGCGCGCCGCTTCGGGCCTCTTCGCCGACGACGTGAGCGTCATCGGAGCCGGGGCGGCGTCGTTTCGGGTCGGGCGTAAACGAGGGAGGAGTGCTCATTTGTCCTTCGGCGGGCAGGTAGCCGCGTTCTGCTGGGCCGCGGCCTCGTTGGCCGCGTTGTTCTCGACGGAGGCGGACTGCTCGGTGTTATCCGCGGGGTTCGCGTTCGAATCGTCGCTCGGGCCTGCGGTTGCCGACGGCGTCGCCGACGGGGTCGTCGACGGGGTCGGCGCGGGGGGCGCGGTGGCCACGGTCGGGTCGGGCACGACCAGCTGGGCGCCGTTACCGTCCGTGTAGGTCGTGCCCACGGGCAGGGCCTGGTCGTTCTTCAGGGCGTTCCACACGTTGCGGGCCATCGGCTCGGAGGGGATGCGGCGGTTCGGATCCCAGGAGGGTTCCGCGACCGGCATCGTCACGAACTGGATGTTGGAACGGTCGACCTTCTGCAGCACGTTGATCAGCAAGGAAGCATCCGCGCTGGCGTCGCCCAGGTTCGGGGAGACGTTGACGGCCTGGATCGCGGCCTGCAGGAAGGTGAGGAGCGCGCCGGAGTCGGTGACGTAGTCCTTGGCCTGAAGCTCGCGCAGCATCGCGGAAATCAGCTGCTGCTGGCGGCCAATGCGCGAGATGTCGGAGCCATCGCCTTGGGCCTTGCGCGAACGCATGTAGGCCAGCGCGTGCGTGCCCGACAGCTTCCAGCAGCCCGCGTCGATGTAGAGCTGAGCGGAATCATCGTCGATGCGCTCGGGGATGTTGAACCAGACGCCGCCGAGCGCGTCGATCATGCGCACGAAGCCCGCGAAGTCAACGACCATGAAGGCGTCGATTGTCATGTCGGAGAGCTTCTCGACGGTGGACTTCACGCAGGCGATGCCGGGACCGACGTCCTCCGGAGCGTCGCCGCCGTTCGCGCCGTAAACCATCGCGTTGTTGAACATGTCGTCGCTGGTCGGCTCGCTGATGGTCCCGTCGCGGTGCTTACAGGCGGGGATGTCCACCAGGGTGTCGCGCGGGATCGAGACGATCTGCACGCGCGAGCGGTCGGCGCTGACGTGAATGACCATCGTCGAGTCGTTGCGCAGGCCGGGAACCTCGTCCTCGTCGCCCGCGCCCAGCTCGCCGCTGGCGCCGCTGCGAGAGTCGGTGCCGACCACGAGGATGTTGACGGCGCGGCCGTCGAAAGAATCCGGTGTCGCCTTGGTCTGGCCGTCGATCGAGTAGGCATCGATGTTGACGACGCGGTTAGCGAATTGCGTGATGAGGTTGGCGTAGAGGAAGCCTCCCGTTGACGCAACGAAGAGAACGCCAGCCATCACAACGGCGAGCGCGTATCGCACAAGTCCAAAGCGGCCGTAATTGACAGCCGAGTGCTGGATCGGTCGCAGATTCACGTTACTCATCACTTGTAACCATATCGTTATCCGGCGTATTTGTCGGGGAAGCGGGGCAGGAAGCGGCGCGTTCCACTTCCTGCTCGCCCTCGCGCTGAGCAGTGGGGGCGGCGGTGTTTTCCCTCGTCGTTTCAGGGGAAAGGACGTGTGAGAGGGCGAGGGCGCGGGCGAGCGAGGCCACACGCGCCTCCATGCGCGCCTCACGCCGATAGGCGGTCACCATCTGCGCGATCAGCGCGATGACGAGGCCGTAGACGATCAGATTCACCCCGCGGTCGACCCCGATGGCCCGGGCCAGCGTGTTTGCCAGCGAGGGGACGAGGATCGCCACGATGGCGGCCGCGACGAGCGCGCCGATGCCGATGCGGCGCAGGGCCAGGGAGGACGCGGAGGACACCGGGCGAATCAGCCACCAGGCGGTGGCAGCCAGCGCGGCGATCAGGAGGACGCGGATCAACAGGTAGGCGCTCATCGGCCCCCCAACGCCAGGTCGACGACGATGTTGACGGAGTTGAGCAGGGGCTGGCCCTTGGCCCGCGAGTAGTCCGTGTAGGAGATCGTCACGGGGTGCTCGGCGCCGGGCAGGCCGCAGGTGGCCAGCTGGGACACGATCTGCGAGGCGTGAGCCATGCGCGCGTGGGTCAGGTGCACGTGGGCGAGGGCGTCGGCGCGGATGACGCGCAGCCCGTTGTGCGTGTCGGTCAGGGCCATGCCCGTGCGCGCTCGGGCGGCAAGAGCGCCGATGTGCAGCACGGCCCGCTTGAGGGCACCGACGCGGGCATCCCCGCCGTCCAGGAAACGCGACCCGAGGACGAAGGCCAGGTTCTCCTCGTCGGCGCGCGCGACCATGGCCGCCGCCTCGGCGGGGTCGTGCTGGCCGTCGGCGTCGAAGGTCACCACGTAGCGCGCCCCGCGCGCGAGCGCCGCCTCGAAGCCGGTCTGCAGCGCGGCACCCTGCCCCAGGTTGATCGGGTGCGTGGCCGTGTAGGCTCCCGCCGCGCGCGCGATCACCGCGGTGTCGTCGTCGGAAGCGTCGTCCACCACGAGGACGCGGGGGAAGAGAGCGCGCACGCCAGCAACGACGCCCCCGATGACGGGCGCCTCGTTGAACGCGGGGATCACGACCCACGTGTCGGAGCGCATCTGCATTCAATTAGTGTCGCACATCGGGGTGGGCGCGCGCCTATAGTGTTGCTATCTGGTGGGACACCGCCGAAGCGGCGCGCACGCGCGCGTGAGAACACACGAGGGAGATACCGTGATCGAGCCCAGCGCCGACGTGGCGCCCAGCGCCCGGGTCGCCGACAACGCGCGCGTGTGGCACCTGGCGCAGGTGCGCGAGGACGCGAGCATCGGCGAGGAGACGATCGTCGGGCGCGGCGCCTACATCGGCGAAGGCGTGAGAGTCGGGGATCGCTGCAAGATCCAGAACTACGCCCTCATCTACGAGCCCGCCTCCCTGGCCGACGGCGTCTTCGTCGGCCCCGCCGCCGTGTTCACGAACGATCACGCTCCCCGCGCCATCAACCCCGACGGCTCACTCAAGAGCGCCTCGGACTGGGATCGCGTCGGCGTCACCGTCGAACGAGGCGCCGCCATCGGGGCGCGCGCCGTGTGCGTGGCCCCCGTGAGGATCGGCGCCTGGGCCTCGGTCGGGGCCGGCGCGGTCGTCACGCGCGACGTCGCCCCCTACGCCCTCGTCGTCGGCGTCCCCGCGCGCCGCGTCGGATGGGTCGGCGAGGCCGGGGTGCCCCTCGTCGCCGCCGACCCCGACGCGCCAGCCGGGCACGAGGCAGGGACAGCCATGTGGGTGTGCCCGGCCACGGGCCGCCGCTACATCGAGCGAGACGACACCCTCTCACCCGAGGAGGCCCAGGCCTCGTCCACGAATACCGCCGAGGCGCCCGCCCGCAACCGTGAGGACCAGCCGTGACCCATCCGTTCATTCCGCCCGCGCGCCCGCTCATCGGCGAGGAAGAGATCGAGGCCGTCGCCGCCGTCATGCGCACCGGCATGATCGCCCAGGGCCCCCAGGTCGCCGCCTTCGAGGAGGAGTTCGCCGCCGCCCTCGTGCCCGGAACCCGGGCAGCCGCGGTCAACTCGGGGACCTCGGCCCTGCACCTGGGCCTGCTCGCCGCCGGGATCGGACCGGGCGACGAGGTCATCGTCCCCTCCTTCACCTTCGCGGCCACCGCCAACTCGGTCGCCATCACGGGCGCGACCCCCGTGTTCGCCGACATCGACCCGCTCACCTTCACGCTGTCCCCGGCCGGAGTCGAAGCCGCAATCACGCAGCGCACGCGGGCCATCATGCCCGTCCACCTCTACGGCCACCCCGCTCCCATGGACGCGCTCCAGGCGATCGCCGACGAGCGCGGCCTCATGGTCTTCGAGGACGCCGCCCAGGCCCACGGCGCCACCCTGCACGGGCGCGCGGTCGGCTCCTTCGGCACCTTCGCGGCCTTCTCCTTCTACCCGACGAAGAACATGACCAGCGGCGAGGGAGGCATGGTCACCTCCACCGACCCCGAAATCATCCGAGGCGTGCGGCTCGCGCGCAACCAGGGCATGGAGACGCGCTACGCCAACGAAATCGTGGGCCTCAACAACCGCATGACCGACATCCACGCCGCCATCGGGCGCGTCCAACTGACCAAGGTCGGTGCGTGGACGCGCGCGCGTCAAAGCAACGCCGCGTTCCTGGACGCCCACCTGCGCGGCGTCACCGTCCCGCACGTCGCCCCCGGCGCCACCCACGTCTACCACCAGTACACGATCCGCGTGGAAGAAGACCGCGACGGTTTCGCCGACGCCCTGCGCGAGGAATACGGCGTCGGCTCGGGCGTCTACTACCCGATCCCGAACCACGAGCTGCCCTCCCTGGCCCGCTACGCCCCCTGTGCGGAGCTGCCCGCCACGCGCGAGGCCGCCGACCAGGTCCTCTCCCTGCCGATCTACCCCTCCCTGACGCCCATCGAGCTGGAACGCATCGTGCACGGCGTCAACACGCTCGCCCAAGCGGGGGCCTGACATGAGCATTCGCCTCGGGATCCTCGGCATCGGCTCGATGGGCCGACACCACGTGCGCAACGCTCGCGCCACCGCAGGCGTGGACCTCGTCGCCCTCGCCGACCCGGGCGGCGACCGCTTCGGCGTCGCCGGCGACCTGCCCGTCCTGGGCGGCGTCGAGGAGCTGATCGAGGCTGGCATCGACGCCGCGATCATCGCCGCGCCCACCGCCCACCACGAGGCCGCAGCCCTGGCGCTGGCCGAGGCCGGGGTGCACACCCTCGTCGAAAAGCCCCTCGCCACGAGCGTCGAGGCCGGAGCGCGCATCCGCGACGCCTTCGCGGCCTCGGGCCTCGTGGGGGCAGTCGGCTACGTCGAGCGCTGCAACCCGGCGCTCATCGACATGCGCAGGCGCATCGCCCAGGGACAACTGGGCGAGATCGAGCAGATCGCGACGCGCCGCCAGTCTCCCTTCCCCGCCCGCATCAGCGACGTCGGCGTGGTCAAAGACCTGGCCACGCACGACGTGGACCTGGCCGCGTGGGTGGCTGGCGCCCCCTACGAGAGCATCTACGCGCGCACGTCCGCGCGCTCGGGGCGAGTGCACGAGGACATGATGGTCGCCTCGGGCGTGCTTGCAGGCGGCATCCTCGTCAACCACCTCGTCAACTGGCTGACCCCCTACAAGGACCGCACGACCATCGTGACGGGGGAGCGCGGCGCGCTTGTCGCCGACACCGCGATGGGGGACCTGACCTTCTACGAAAACGGCCACGCGCCCCTGCAATGGGACGCCATCGCCGCCTTCCGCGGGGTGAGCGAGGGCCAGGTCGTGCGCTACGCCCTCACCAAGCGCGAGCCCCTCGCCCTCGAACACGAGCGCTTCCGCGACGCCATCCTCGGCGTGGGCGCCGAGCACGTCACCATGGACGAGGCCCTGGACAACCTGCGCGTCGTCGAGGCCATCCTCTCCTCGGCAGCCACCGGGCGCTCGGTCGACCTGTAGGGCGTGGCGTTAGCGCGTCACGTCGGCGTAAGTTTCGCGCAGCTGATCCACGGATCCGCGCAGTGAGCGCTCCTTTTCCACCCACGCCCGGCACGCCGCCCCGCGGTCCGCGCGTTCGTCCTCCGACCACGCCAATGCCTCGTCGATGGAGCGGGCCAGGGCCTCCGGCGAGCGCTCGCGCGTGAGCAGCGAGGCCCCCGGCGCGATCATCTCCGGCGTCCCGCCCGTCGGATAAGTGACCACGGGAACGCCGCACGCCTGCGCCTCGAGCAGGACGAGGCCGGCCGCCTCCTGCCTGCCTTCCGTCGGCTTCGTGGGCAGGACCAGGACGCGTGCGCGGCGCATCCAGCCGCGTACCCCCTCGCGATCCAGTCGGCCCGTGAACGACACGTGCGCGCGTACGCGCAGCACGGGGGCGAGCGGCCCGTCGCCCACGAGGACGAGGCGATGCTGGCGGCGCCCCACGAGGTCGGCGCAGGCCCGGGCCAGATCGTCCACGCCCTTCAGGCGGCTCAGAGCTCCCACGAACAGGACGATGGGCTCCTCGCGCGACTCTTGCGTGTTCGGGGCCGGCGTCCACCAGTCGGCGTCCACGCCCTGATAGTGCACGCTCAGGCGCTCCGGATCGGCACCCGCGCCCAGCGCAACGTCCGCCAGGTAACGCGACACCGCCAGCAGACGGCTCGCGCCCTCAAACGCCCGCGCGCGGTTGTGCGCGTTCCACGCAGCCCCCGCGCCCCGCCCGAGCCTCGGGTAGGCATCCCCGCCATGCAGCGTCACCACGAGCGGCGCGCCCGTCTCCCGCGCGGCGCCCACCGCCGGGAGCGACCAGGTCGCCTGGTGCTGGTGAATGACGTCCGGATCCCACGCGGCGATCGCGCGGCGCATCCGGCCCAGGCCTTGTGCCTGCGCCGCCACACGAAGCGGGAGCGGGCCGCCGAGCGCGCGCGGGGAAGCCTCGTCGATGGGGATCGTGATGGCCGGATCGGTAATACGCGCCGCCAGCGTAAAAGCCCGCCACTCCAGCTCCGGCATCGCGAGCGCGTGCGAGAGCGCGAAGTAGGTCGGGGGAACCAGCAGGGTCCCCTTCGTCAGAGCGACCCTCACGAGGGCCACCCGGAGACGGGAGCGGAGCGGGGAGCGGGCATGCCACCATCCTAGGGGCAAGCCGCGCGCCCCAGGTGATTAAATGAGTCCATGACGAACGCCGATCGCCCCGCCCGCTCGGGCGTCCTCGCGCAGGTGCTCACCCTCATCGGCGGAACGCTCCTCGCCCAGGGTATCGCCTTCGTCGCCCAGATCGGCATCGCCCGCCTCTACACGGACACGGACCTGGGGTACCTGGGTATCTTCACCTCCGCCGCCACGCTCGGCGCGGCGCTCGCGGGCGCCCGCTTCGACCTCAGCATCGTCCTGCCCGCCCCGGGCGACGAGGCCTCGGCCCGCTCCCTCGCCCGCCTCGCCTCGCGCTGCGTGCTGGTCGCCTCCGCCCTGGCCACCCTGATCGCGGCCGCCGCCTGGCCGTGGGTGAGCGCGCGCTACGGGTTCGCGCTCGCGGGCTGGCTGCTCGCCGTCGGCGTGTCCGTCCTGTTCCTGGCCCAAGGGCAGGTGTGTTCCTACTGGCTGACCCGCCACCGGCGATTCCAGGCGATCGCAAGCTCCTCCGTCGTGCGTGCCCTCGGTATCGCGGCGGCGCAGCTGGTGTGCGGCTTCCTCGCGAATGGTGGGTTGGGGGCGGCCATTGGGGCGACGATCGCGGGCCAGGGCCTCGCCGTCGCCTACCTGTCGTGGCACGCCCGCGACGCCCGCGAGCGCGAGGCCTCGGACCCGACCCTGCACGAGGTGGCGTCTCGCTACCGGAAGATGGCCCTCGTGGGCGTGCCCAACGTCGTCGTCGACGCGGTGCGCACGAGCGCGATACCGGTGCTGATCGCCACGTATTCCGTGGCCTCGCTCGGCCAATTCAACGTGGCGTGGCTGGCTCTGCAGGCCCCGGTCGCCCTCATCGCGGGGGCGCTCTCGCAGGTCTACCTGCCGCGCTTGTCGGACACCCCGCACGGAGCGATGACCCGCGTCGTCGTGCGCGTCGGCGGCATCGCCCTGGCCTGCTCGATCCCCGTGTTTGCCCTGCTCGCGTGGATCAGCCCGGCTCTCTTCCCCTTCGTGTTTGGGGCGCGCTGGGAGGCGGCGGGGTACTTCGCGCGGTCCCTGGCTCCGTGGCTGGCCCTCACGGTGGCGACCTCGCCGCTGTCCAACGTGTTCGTCGCGACCTACCATCAGAGGCGCATGCTGGCCTTCGCGTGCGTGTACTGTGCGGCGCCCCTGGCCTGGCTCGCGTGCAGCCCCTACGGCGTGGAGACGACGGTCGCCGTCCTCGGCGCCCTCATGACGGTGCTGCTCGTGGGGATGCTCGTCATGGCTGTCCTGACGGCGCGCGCCTACGACGGGGAGCGGCCGCAGGCGTCGTAGACGAGGGCGACACGCCCGTCGGCCTCGTGAAACCCCACCCGGCCTCGTGAAACCCTTGTGAAACAGGCGATGTCGTCGCCTCCTGGCATGCCTCTCCCCCAAAAGTCGCATGCAATTCCCATGCGGTCCGAATCTATGGGTGATCAAAAGTGTTGATATTCCAGTGTTTTTAGGGGTACTAAGAAAAGTTAGTGAACCCAAATTGCATGCAAGATTGTGGGGGAACTATTGCTGTCTTGCGCGCGCGGCGAGGGCCCGTTCGTAGGCCTCTCGCAGGCGCGAGGCCCCCTCCTCCCACGTGGGGATCGCCGGGGCCGCAAAGGCCTCGACGTCTTCGCGCGTGATGCGCTCCAAGGCAGAAACGAGGTCGTGCTCCGGATCCTCCAGCACCCACGTGTCGGCCTGATCGCCCAGGTACCGGCGGGCCTCGGGCAGGGCAGAGCACAGCGCGGGGGTGCCGGCGGCGAAGGCCTCCATCATCTTGTTGGGCGTGGATAAGCGGTGCGAGAGGCACCCGGACTCGATGAGGCACAGCGCCACGTCAGCCCCGCGCGTCATGGCGAGCACCTGGTCCGGCTCCACGGGAGGCAGGCGGTGAATGGTCGGGTGTGCTGCGGCCGCGCGCTCGACCTCGTCCAGCAGGGCGCCCTCCCCGACGAAGACGACGTGCGCCCCCACCTGAGCGAAGGCGCGCAGAATCAGGGGAATGTTGCGCCCCGGCGCGAGGTATCCCGAATGCAGGTACAGGAGCTCGCCCTCCGGGATCCTCAGCCGCGCCCGCAGGTCGATAACCCCGCCCGTCCCCGTCGGCGCGTTCGTCACCACGACCGGATCGACGCCCGGGTAGGCCTCGCGGTACCACTGCGCGATCGACTCATTCACCACGGACACCACGTCTGCGCGGCGGATGTAGTGGCGCTCGATGACGCGCTGGAGGCGCTGGCGCAGCCCCGCGGACCCCACCGTCTCCGTCTCCAACTCGTGCGCGTTGTAGGCGAACACTGCGCCCGTGCGCCGAGCCAGGGCGTGCGCGAGGGGCAGGAGGAACAGGTTCTGCGCGGAGATGGCCGCCACGCGCTGCCTCGCGAAGCGCCAGTACACGCGAGCCCCCCACGCGCAGACGACCCGCACCCCTCCCAGGGGCGCACCCAGGGACGCGCCCCGGATCCGCGTGAGGCGCACGGTGGGGGCCACGGCCTCGTCCGCGGGAAGCCCGCCCTGATCGATGCCGACGACGTGCGTGCGTGAGAAGAGTGGGGACAGTGAGCGCGCGATCTTCACCAGGCGACCGGGCGAGGCCAGGTTGGAGGGGTAGAGCAGGAGGTTGAGCGCGCGATCCACGCCCCCATTGTAGGAGGTGCGGGGCACTACACTGGAGGAGAACAACGAGGCCGGAGACGGAAAGGGGACCCCATGCGCATCGCGGTCGTCGGCATGGGCAAGATCGGTCTGCCGCTGGCGGTGCACTACGCGCGCGGCGGGCACGCCGTCGTCGGCGTGGACGTGAACCCGCGGGTGGTCGACCTGGTCAACGGGGGAGAAGAGCCCTTCCCGGGCGAGGCTCACCTGGCCGAGTACCTGCCTGTGCTCGCCTCCTCCGGCGCGCTGCGCGCCACGACCGAGTATGCCGAGGCGATCCCCGGTGCCGACGCGGTCGTCATGGTCGTGCCCCTCGTCGTCGATGACGAGAGTCGCCCCGACTTCCGCGTCATGGACGCCGCCACCCGCTCCATGGCCGCGCACCTGACGCCCGGTACCCTGGTCTCCTACGAGACGACTCTGCCCGTGGGCACGACGCGCGGACGCTACAAGCCCCTCATCGAGGAGGTCTCCGGCTTGGTCGAGGGCCGCGACTTCGACGTCGTGTTCTCGCCCGAGCGCGTCCTCACGGGCCGTGTCTTCACCGATCTGGCGCGCTACCCGAAGCTCGTGGGGGGCCTGAGTGAGGCTGGCGAGGCGCGCGGCGTTCGCTTTTACGAGGCCGTCCTCTCCTTCGACGAGCGTGACGACCTGCCGCGCCCCAACGGAGTGTGGCCGATGGGAAGCGCCGAGGCCGCCGAGATGGCCAAGCTCGCCGAGACCACGTACCGGGATGTCAACATCGGCTTGGCGAACCAGTTCGCGCGCTACGCGGACGCGACCGGCATCGACGTCGCGCGCGTCATCGAGGCCTGCAACTCCCAGCCCTACTCCCACATTCACCGGCCTGGCATCGCGGTCGGCGGCCACTGCATCCCCGTCTACCCGCGCCTGTACCTGGCCGGGGATCCGGACGCAAGCGTCGTTGCCGCCGCGCGCGCCGCGAACGCCGACATGCCCGCCTACGCGGTCTCGCGCGCAGCGTCCCTGCTGGGTTCTCTGGCGGGGCTGCGCGTGGCCGTCCTGGGTGCTGCCTACCGCGGCGGGGTCAAGGAAACGGCGTTCTCGGGTGTCTTCGGTGTTACCTGCGCGCTACGCGAGGCCGGGGCGCGGGTGTGCGTCCACGACCCCCTGTACAGCGATGAGGAGCTCGCCGACTTCGGGTGGGACGCCTACCACCTCGGCGAGGCCGTGGACGTCGCCATCGTCCAGGCCGACCACGCCACCTACCGGGACCTGACGCCCGCGGACCTGCCCGGCGTGCGTCTCCTCGTCGACGGCCGCGCCATCACGTCTCCCGAGGCTTGGGCTGGCACCCCGCGCATCACCATCGGCGGGGGAGCTTCGCCCGCATGCTAGTCACCCTCGCGACCCGTACTTTTACGCCGGAACCCACCGCCGCCGCACTGCGTCTCGGGGCTCTCGCGCGGGCGCTGGCAGGCGGCGGGGACCGCGTGCGCGTCCTGACCTCGCGCCTGGCGCCAGCCGTCGCACGCGGCGCCGCGCGCGCTGACGAACCCGGCTCCGGCCTCGTTGAGGTCAGGCGAGCCCCGGTGCTGCGCGACCGCACCGGCGCCGTGCGCGGATACGTCTCCTACCTGTCTTTCGACGTTCCGCTGATTGCGCGACTGCTTGCCGGGCCTCGGCCGGACGTGGTCGTCGCCGAACCCCCTCCCACGACTGGTGCGGCTGTGCGCCTGGCATGCGCGCTCCGGCGCGTCCCCTACGTCTACTACTGCGCGGACATCGTCTCCGACGCTGCGGCGCTCGCCGGGGTGGCGCGCCCCGTCGTGCGCGCGGTCGCTGGCCTGGAGTCCTTCGCCCTGCGCGGAGCCCGCCGCGTCGTCGCCGTGTCGGACGGGGTCGCCGGGCGCGCGCGGGACCTGGGCGCCGCCGACGTCGCCGTCGTCCCCAACGGGGTGCGCGTGCCCGAGGTCGTGGCCGCCGGCGTCCCCGAGGGTTTCCCCACCTGCGGCGGGCCCGTCTTCGTCTACGCGGGCACGATCGCCCACTGGCTGGCCCCCGAGGTCTTCATCGACGCTTTTGAGAGGGCTCGTGAGCGGCTCGGGGATGCGCGCCTCGTGTTCGTCGGGCAGGGGAGTGGCTGGGAGGATCTGGCCGAGCGTGCGCGGCGCGTGGCCGGAGTCGAGCTGATCCCCGCCGTCAGCGCCGAGGAGGCCGACCGCTGGATGGCGCGAGCTAGCGCGACGCTGGCTTCTTTGCGTCCGGGCGGCTACGACTACGCCTACCCGACGAAGATCCTGGCCTCCCTGGCGCAGGGGACTCCCGTCATCTACGCTGGCCCGGGGCAGGCGGGGCGCGACGTGCGCGAGGCGGGGCTCGGGGCGGCCTGTGGGCTCGACGCCGATCAGGTCGCTGAGGCCATGGTCGCCGTCGCGTCGGGAACGCTGAACTGGGTGGGGGAGGAACGGGTGCGGGCGTGGGTGCGCGAGCATCGCTCGGTCTCGGCTTCCTCGCGCGCGGCGGCTGCGGTGGTTCGTTCGGCGCTCTGAGGGGCTTCGATCGCGGGTGGGGCCGTGGGTTTCTGCTGTTCGGGGATTGTCCCTGCCTCGTCTCAGAATCCGCCGCATTATCGTTTCGGTTCATGCCGGTTTGCGCGTGTAACTATTTTCATGTTTACAGTTACAACATAAGTAACTAAAATCTCGGTTGTCACATTAGCAACTCGAAGGATGACTATGCGCTCCCCGTGGAGGAAACTCGCAGCCGGGCTCACCATGGCACTCGCCGCCGCCGTTGCGGCCCTCGTGCCTCCCGCCCAGGCGGCCACCGGCATCATCATCGCCATCGACCCCGGGCACGGGGGTTCCGACCCTGGCGCGGTCGCCAACGGCCTGCAAGAAAAAGACCTGACCCTCGCCGTCTCCCTGGCCCTCAAAGAGGAGCTCGAGACCTACGACGGCGTCACCGTCGTCATGACCCGAACGAGCGACACCAGGCCTTCGGAGAACCTGAGCGACGACCTGTCCAGCCGCGTCCAGATGGCCGCAGCCGCCGATGCCGACGCCCTCGTGTCGATCCACTTCAACTCCGGCTCGCCCATTGCGCGCGGAGCCGAGGTTTGGTACGGCAACTCCTCCTCGTACAACTACGCGACCCACACGCAGGGCCGCAAGCTCTCCACCAACATCCAGGACCAGCTGACCTCTCTCGGCCTGGCCGACCGCGGCATCAAGACCCGCGACAACCCGTACTACGACTACCCGGACGGCTCCACGGGCGACTACTACGCGATCATCCGCCAGGCCCGCGAGGAAAACATGCCCGGCATCATCGTCGAGCACGCCTTCGTGACCTCCACGTCGGACGCGCAGCTCCTGCGTGACCCGAACTTCGTGCACTCCCTCGGCGTCGCCGACGCGACCGGCATCGCCCAGACCTACGGGCTGAGCAAGGGCGCCTGGGAGAAGTCGGGTGACTCTTGGCGCTTCGTGCGCGACGGCGCCGCCAAGACCGGCTGGTTCAACGCCGGCGGCCGCTGGTACTGGGCCGGGGCCAATGGTCGCACGATCCGCGGCTGGTCCACCATCAACGGACGCCGCTACTTCTTCGACGACTCCACCGCGATGGTGACGGGCTGGAAGAAGGACGGTGACAAGTGGTACTACTTGCGTCCCGACGGCGACATGGCCACCGGCTGGATCAAGGACGGTGGCTCCTGGTACTACCTCGGCTCTGACGGCGTCATGGCCACCGGCTGGCTCAAGGAACGCAACGACTGGTACTGGCTGGGCACCTCCGGCGCGGCCGCCGTCGGCTGGACGAAGGTCGGCGGCGACTGGTACCTCTTCGACGACGACGCACGCATGCTCACCGGCTGGCAGCTGACCGAGGACGACAATGAGTGGTACTACATGCACGCCAACGGCGTCATGGCCACCGGATGGCTGCTCGACCGCGGGTCTTGGTACTACCTGGACGGCGAGGGCACCATGAAGAAGGGCTGGGTGACGGTCGGCGGTGTCTGGTACTACATGCGTTCTTCCGGCGCGATGGCGACGGGCTGGCTGCTCGATGGCAACACGTGGTACTGGCTGGACCCCTCCTCGGGAGCCATGGCCACCGGTACCGTGACCGTTGAGGGGCGGGCCTCCTCCTTCGCCTCCTCCGGCGCGTGGCTGGGTTACGCGGACGGCGCCGGCGCACCGGCAGCGGACGCCGCCTCCCGTTCCGCTTCGCGCGCCGATTCCGTGACGAACGCGGCCGGTCAGCGCCTCATCATGACCGCACCCATGGCCTCGCGCTCGGAGGTTATTGACGACATGGTGAGTGCCTGGAACTCGGCGGGTAGCGCGTACCCGTCCGCCCTGGCTTCCGGCGGCGCGCCGACGATCCGCGACTTCGCGGGCATCGTCTACGACGAGGCCGTGGCCGAGGGGGTCTCCCCCGAGCTGGTCTTCGTCCAGTCCATGAAGGAGACGGGCTGGCTGGGCTTCGGCGGCGACGTGAGCGTCGGCCAGTTCAACTTCTCTGGCATCGGCGCGGTCGGCGGCGGCGCGCAGGGCGCCTCGTTCCCCGACGTTCGTACCGGCATCCGCGCCCAGGTCCAGCACCTGCGCGCCTACGCGGACCCGAACGTGACGACCGCGTCCCTGGCGAATCCGGTCGTGGACCCGCGTTTCACCTACGTGCGCAAGGGCGCTGCCCCCGTCGTCGAGTACCTGGGCATCCAGGAGAACCCGAACCACACCGGCTGGGCGGCTGCCCGCGGGTACGGAGGCGACCTGGTGTCCATGATGAACACGTACTTCTAGGGGTATCTCACCTCCTCACGAGGCCGGGGCCAGTTGCGCAGTTGAGCGCGGCTGGCCCCGGCCTTTCTATGCCTGCTGTCTCGGCGCCGGATTGTCGGCCATTGCTGGCGGGTGTGGCCTCCGGGGATTGCGCGCGGCCAGCGTGTCCGATGGCTCGGTGTCCGCTGGCGCTTGTCGTGGCGTCGCTGGGCCTCGAATTGCTCCTGTCAAATAATGGTGAGCGCCCTTCTGTCAGCAATATGACGGGAAATATGTCCTATGATGAGGGTGAGAAAGACAGCGTGTGTCTATCGACAAGGAGAGTGCAATGGCCACAGAAACCTGGTTGTACATCTATGAGGGTGCGCCTCGCGGCGACGAGGAGGAGCGCAGGCCCATCTACATTGGGATCGGTGAGCGCATGGGGCGCGTGTTTGAGCAACACAATCCCGACGCCGAGAGGCTCCGCGATGCGGAAGGGACCCTCATCCGCCAGACCCTTGAGCCGTTTTCGAGCCGCGAGGACGCGCTCAAGGCCGAGGCTATCGCCATCCACGTCGCCTCTCTCATGGGGCTGGATCCGATCTATGACGCTGAGGACGAGGACGAGCTGTTCAACGAGGATGACAAGATGGTCACGAACATTGCGGGGACGAAGACGAGCAAGCACCTGGGGCCGGCGATTTTCACACGCGATGGTGAGGTCGCTCAGGATGAGATGGAGGGGACGATCATTGTGCCCATCACCCCGGATTCTCTCGAGGGGCGCGCCTCGGCGTTCGGCGGCAATCCCGGCGAGGTGTTTATCGAGCGAGCCGCTCAGGCCTGGAACATCGCGCCTGACAAGCGCCCGAAGATTAGGCGGCTCGTCGCCGTTTTAACGGGAAGCCGTCACGTGATCCTGGGGTCCTGGGAGGTCGACCCCAGCCGTGAATGGGAACTCGTCTGTCCGGAATCGTCCTCGCCCTACAGTTCTCGCGTCCGGATTCCCGTTCCTCACCCCGAGCAAGACGATGTTGGTGAGATGAAGGGAAAGCGCTATGTGGGGCGCCTGCAGGTAGGTGTGCTTTATTCCCCGGATATCGCCTAGCCCGATCCCTGTGACGAGATGGCTGCGAGGGACACCGCTCATCATCGATCGTTGTTGTGCCATCGTGACGGGTATGAGCCCTCAGCGATTCAGTCGCCGACGGCTCACGCGTGGAGGGTTGTACGCACATGGATAGGCTCTCCTCGCTCAGCGGCCCCACAAACCTGATGCCGGCGGGCTGCCCCTACGCGGATAGGTTCTACCGTACAGCGGCGGCACACGCCCTCGTCAGCGGTGGGCTGCCCGCATCCGGATAGGTTGTGCGCATCTGGATAGGTTATTCAGATGCGGATAGGTTAATAAGCTATCCAGATGTTCGGTACCTATCCGGATGTTCGTAACCTATCCGGATACGTCGCCCCCATTCGCAACCGTCGCCCTTAACGCGCGCGCGGGCAGCCCCGGCTACGCGGATAGGTTGTGCCGTACAGCGGCGGCACGCGCCCTCGTCAGCGGTGGGCTGCCCGCATCCGGATAGGTTGTGCGCATCTGGATAGGTTATTCAGATGCGGATAGGTTATTAACCTATCCGGATGTTCGTTACCTATCCGGGTGTTCGTAACCTATCCGGATACGTCGCCCCCATTCGCAACCGTCGCCCTTAACGCGCGCCCGGGCAGGCCCGGCTACGCGGGCAGCCCCGGCTACGCGGGCAGCTCCGGCTACGCGGGCAGGCCCACGAAGGGACCGAGATCGTGGGCTTCATGGTGCAGGCAGGCCCGGCTAGGCGGGCAGGACCCGTAGCCTCACGCCCACGAAGGGCGCATGTGGACAAAGCATCGGCCCCGAGCACCTGTCGGTGCCCGGGGCATCACTGCAACACAAGTCAGCCATGCAGGGACGCGACGTAGGCGTCGATGCGCTGCGAAGAGTCCTCGGGCGTGAAGCCGGTGGCCTTGATCTTCGTCAGATCCAGGACCGAGGACAGGGGGCGCGGAGCGACCTCGCGGCCCGCGAAGTACTCCTCCGTGGTCACGGGCGTGACGTCCTCCGGGTTGCGTCCCCGCAGCTCGAATACGCGCTTGGCGACCTGCGCCCAGCTCATCACCGGGCCCTCGCCCGACAGGTTGTACGTGCCGAACTCGGCGCCGGTGGTCAGCAGGTGAATGATGCCGCGCGCCAGGTCGGACGTGAAGGTCAGGCGACCCACCTGGTCGGACACCACCGAGGGGGAGATGCCCTGATCGGCCAGGGAGGCCATGGTCTTCAGGAAGTTCTTGCCGTCGCCCACCACCCAGGAGGTGCGCACGATGTAGTGCTTCGGCGTCGAGGCCACCGCCGCGTCGCCACCCGCCTTCGACTGGCCGTATGCGCCCAGGGGAGAGGGGGCCTCGTCCTCGAGGTGCACGTCCTGCGTGCCATCGAAAACGTACTCCGTGGAGATGTGGACCATCGTGACGCCGTGAGCCGTCGCCTCGCGGGCCAGAACGGCCGGGCCCGTCGAGTTTGCCTGCCAGGTCGCGCGCCGACCCTCGGGAGTCTCAGCGCCATCCACGTTCGTCCACGCGGCCGCGTTGATCACGACATCGATGTCATCCCACGGCAGCGCCGCCACCGCCTCGGCGTCGGAGATCGACACCTCCGGCAGATCCACGCCCGTGACCGTGAAGCCCGCCTCGGGCAGGGCGCGCATCAGCTCGCGTCCCAGCTGGCCATTCGCGCCGGTCACGAGCGCGCGGCGCCCGGCGGGGACCGGAGCGGGGAAGGGGGTCACGTCCGCCATGCGCGGGTGAGCCTTGTCCTTGTCGGACAGGATGGCGCGCTCGAGCGGGATCGGCCAATCCACGGCGGCCGTCTCGTCCGCCAGGTTGAGGAACGTGTAACGGGCGTCGGGCGACCAGTGGTCGTTCACCAGGTATGTGTACGCCGTGTTCGGCTCCAGCGTCTGGTAGGAGTTGCCCACGCCCTTGGGGACGAAGACGGCGACACTCGGATCAATGATCGTGGTGTACACGGTCCCAAACGAGGGTCCCTCGCGCAGGTCCACCCACGCGCCAAAGACGCGGCCCGTGGCGACCGAGACGAACTTGTCCCACGGCTCCGCGTGGATACCTCGGGTCACCCCGACCTCGTCGTTGAAAGAAATGTTGTTCTGCACGGGGCCGAAATCCGGTAGGCCCAGCGCGACCATCTTCTCGCGCTGCCAGTTCTCCTTGAACCAGCCTCGGTTATCGCCGTGAACAGTCAGATCAATGCGCAAGAAGCCGGGGATCGGAGTGGTCGTAATCCCCAGGGGCTTAGCGGTGGGCGCCATGGTTCTTCCTTTACGTGCGTTGGTTGTGTGCGGACGCAACATTCCACATAAATACTATCCGATCTGCCCTGCGCTGGGGGTGTGCGCCGCCCCATGGGCGCGCAAGAGGCCTCAGTTGTGGAAAAATAGCCATGGATAGGGATAATTGTCACTGATGCGCGACCCACACGAGGACGCGCCGGGAAGCGGAGGCAACATGAAAGGCATCATCCTTGCAGGCGGGTCGGGAACCCGACTGAACCCGATCACGCTGGGGACATCGAAGCAGCTGGTCCCCGTCTACGACAAGCCGATGATCTACTACCCGCTGTCGACCCTGATGCTGGCCGGCATCTCCGACGTTCTGGTGATCACGACGCCGCACGACGCGCCGTCCTTCCACCGCCTGCTCGGTGACGGCAGCCAGCTCGGCGTCAACATCTCTTACGCCGTCCAGCACGAGCCCAACGGCCTGGCTCAGGCCTTCGTGCTCGGCGCGGACCACGTCGGCAACGACAGCGCCGCCCTGGTCCTGGGCGACAACATTTTCTACGGCCCCGGCATGGGCGCGCAGCTGCGTCGCCACGTCGACCCCGACGGCGGCGCCGTGTTCGCCTACCACGTCTCCAACCCGCGCGCGTACGGTGTCGTGGAATTCGACGATGAATTCAACGCCCTGTCGATCGAGGAGAAGCCGGACAAGCCCAAGTCCAACTTCGCCGTGCCCGGCCTGTACTTCTACGACAACGACGTGGTCGACATCGCCCGCAACCTCAAGCCCAGCGCGCGCGGCGAGTACGAGATCACCGACGTCAACCGCGCCTACCTTGAGGCCGGCAAGCTCAAGGTTGAGGTCCTCCCGCGCGGCACCGCGTGGCTGGACACCGGTACCTTCGACTCGCTCGCCGATGCCACGGCCTTCGTGCGCACGGTCGAGGCCCGCCAGGGCATGAAGATTGGTGCCCCCGAAGAGGTCGCGTGGCGCATGGGCTTCATCGACGACGAGGGTCTGCGCCAGCGCGCCGAGCCCCTGGTCAAGTCGGGCTACGGTGCTTACCTGCTCGAGCTCCTCAACCGTGAGGATCACTGAGTGTCGCGCCCGAGTGCTGATTCGCGCCTCCTGATCGTCATCCCCGCGTGGAACGAGGAGGAGGTGCTCTCAGAGGTCTTGGAGTCCGTGAAGGTCGAGAAACCGTCCTTCGCGGACATCCTGGTCGTATCCGACGGGTCCACGGACGCGACGGCTGACATTGCGCGCGCGGCGGGCGTGGCCGTGCTCGACCTGCCCCTGAACCTGGGGGTTGGCGGCGCTATGCGCGCTGGCTTCCAGTACGCCCAGCGCATGGGGTACGACTACGCCTGCCAGCTCGACGCGGACGGCCAGCACGACCCGAAGGAGATCGAGACTCTCATTGAGAAGGCCTCCCTGGAGGGCGCGGACGTGGTGATCGGGTCGCGTTTTGCGGGCAAGGGCGACTACCGGGCGCGAGGCCCGCGCAAGTGGGCGATGAACCTGTTCTCGTTCATCCTCTCGCGCGTGTGCAAGACGCATCTGAGTGACACGACCAGTGGGTTCAAGCTCTACGGCCCGCGTGCGCTGTCGCTGTTCGCGCACAACTACCCGGCGGAGTATCTGGGCGACACGATCGGCGCGCTCGTCATCGCGGCCCGCTCGCACCTGGTGGTGCGCGAGGTGGGCGTGCAGATGCACCCGCGCGCGGGCGGCGAACCGTCGCACAATCCGATCAAATCGGCGCTCTTCCTGGTGCGCGCGACGTTGGCCCTCGCGGTGTCCCTGTCGCGCCCCGGCGAGAAGGTCGCCCAGACGCGGGAGGAGAACGCATGAGCCCCACCTACTTGCTGGGATTGGTGTTCGCGATCATCATCTTGGTGATGGTGTTCGTCAAGATGCGTAATTCGGGCCTGAAGGAGCGTTACGGCCTGTGGTGGTACTGCATCGCTTTCTTCACGGCGCTGCTGTCCATTTTCCCGCCGATCCTGAAGTGGACTGCTTTCCACCTGGGCGTGGTCGTGCCGCTGAACCTGGGCTTCTTCGTGGCGGGTGTCGTCCTGCTGCTGCTGTCCCTGCGTTTTTCGGTGGATCTGTCGCGCGCGGATGAAGATCGACGCCGCCTGACCGAGGAGGCCGCGATCCTGCGCCTCCAGGTCGAGGATCTGCAGGGGCGCGTGGCGGCTCTGGAGGCTCGCCTCTCGTCGGCAGATGAGGAGCCGCGCTGATGCGATAGTCGCGGTGCGTGAGCCGTCGGTCGGCTCACCAGACGAGGTCGGGGTCCGTCGGGTGTCAACCTGACGGACCCCGGTTTGGTGCGTCTGCGTGCCCGTGGGGTGCGCCCGTGGGGTGTGTGGTTAGCGCAGGAGGGTGCCGTCGGGGCCGAGGCGCAGGCGTTCGGTCGGTGCGGCGGGGTCGACTTCCCCCTCGGCGAGCTTGCGGGACACGGCGGAGGCGGGGCGGGAGACTGGCATGGTCGCCGCGCCGGTGTCGCCTTCTTGTGCGGTGGTGTCCCATTCGGAGACGGTGGAGCGGTCGCGCCATTTGATGGGCCGCGAGTCGGTCGACGCCTGGGCGTCGGTGGAGCGGGGCTGTGCGGGTTCCTGGGAGGCGGGGGAGGCCTCGGCGGAGGAGTGAGCTCCCATGGCGGTGGCGTGCGAGGGCAGCAGCGGTTCCCCGTCGAGGTCGGTGGCCAGGTCGGCAATCATGGCGCGGGCCTCGTCGATGACGGAGGAGTCTTCGGCGTGCAGGCCGTGGACGAGCCAGCGCACGAGCGCGATTTCGCTCAGGAGCTGGGCGCGCGTGAAGACGTGCAGGTCGGTGGCGCGGCGCTCGTGTCCGTAGGTTTCGCGGAAGCGTTCGAGGAAGTTATCGGAGGCGGTGGCCTGGATCCATGCGATGTCGAGGGCGGGGTCGCCCACGTGGGCGCTGGTCCAGCCGCCGATCGCCAGGACGGAGCCGCGCTGGACGGACAGGCAGCGTTCCTGGATGTCGCCGTGGATGGGGGCGGAGGGGAATCGCCACAGGGAGACGTCTTCGAGGGCTGCTTCCCAGCGGCTCCACAGTGAGGGCGGGATCGTGACTTCGCGGGCGGCCTCGTCGAGGAGGGCGAGGTTGCGGTCGCGGCATTCGATCGCCGTGTAGGTCGGCAGCCCGATCGCAGAGAAGACGGTCTCGGGCAGGTTGTGGAGGGCGGCGAGGGCTCGCCCGAGCGAGGCGGGCAGGAGCAGGTCGGAGTCGAGTTCCTCGGGCGTGGGCGCGTGTCCGCCCGGGTCGCGGTGCACGTAGACGCTCGCGCCGCCGCTGACTTTGGCTTGTCCGGCCAGGCGCGGGACGTCGAAGGGAATGTAGTCGTGCTCGTAGGCTTGTCCGAGGCGGTCGAGGATGCCGGAGGTCGCTTCGAGGGCGGGGCCGGAGACCTCCTCGTGGGGGCAGGTGACGATCCAGCGGTTGCCGGCCGCGTCTTCGATGCCGGTGACGGAGGAGAGCTCGTCGCTGTAGGACGGCGGTCGCAGCGCACTCACGCGCATCCCGGGCACGGCGGAGGTGGCCAGGGCGGCCAATTCGAGGGGGCTCTTCGGGGTCGTCATTGCTTTAACGTATCGCGCTGCGGGCCCGGGAGCGCGTCCCCGCGCGGGCGGGGGCTCGATTGTGGGACAGCGAGTTTGTTCCTTTCCGAAAAACTCTGTTACTTTCGACACAGTGGCTTTGTCTGTAGCGAGGAGGCTCAGCGATGGAAGCCGTGACGCGCGCACTTGCGGCGCGGGTGCGAGAGGGTCTGGCCGCGGGCGGCATCGATGCGGCGCGCGACCCGAAGGCGGTGCGCGCCCTCATCGACCGCGCCATCGACGCCCACGCCCCCGACATGCTGCCCACGCAGCGCGAACAGGTCGAAGCGGACCTCATGGACGACATCTGCGGGCTCGGCCCGCTCCAGGCGCTCATGGACGACCCCGGCGTCGAGGAAATCTGGATCAACTCGGCCTCGCGCGTGTTCGTGGCCCGCGGTGGCGTCGCCGAGCTGACGAGCCTGATCCTCACGGACGAGGACGTGCGCGCCCTCGTGGAACGGATGCTGCATCACTCGGGTCGGCGCCTCGACCTGTCCAGTCCCTTCGTGGACGCGATGCTCGCCGGGGGAGAGCGCCTGCACGTCGTGATCCCGCCGGTGACTGGACGCTCGTGGAGCGTCAACATCCGTAAGCACATCCAGCGCGCCCGCACCCTGGAGGACCTGGTGGCCGTCGACATGGTGCCCCCGCCGATGCGGGATTTCTTGGCCGCCGCCGTGTGCGTGGGCCTGTCTGTCCTGGTCTCGGGTGGCACGCAGGCGGGCAAGACGACGCTGCTGCGCGCGCTCGCGGGGGAGCTGCCGCGTTCGCGGCGCGTCATCTCCTGCGAGGAGGTCTTCGAGCTGGGGCTGGCGAACTGGGATCACGTGGCCATGCAGACGCGCCCGCCGGCTGCGGAGGGGACGGGGGAGATCACCCTGCGAGACCTCGTGCGCGAGTCCTTGCGCATGCGACCCGAGTACCTGATCGTCGGCGAGGTGCGTGGCCCCGAGGCCCTCGACCTGCTCGTCGCCCTCAACGCGGGCGTGCCCGGCATGGCGACCGTGCACGCGAACTCGGCGCGCGAGGCCCTCGACAAGCTCTCGATCCTGCCGCTCCTGGCGGGCGATAACGTCACGACGGGTTTCGTGACGCCCACGCTCGCCTCCTCCATCGACCTCGTGTGTCACGTCGAACGAGGCCGTGGCGGGCAGCGCTACGTCGCCGAGGTCCTCGCTGTGCCCGGGCGCGTCGAAGGCAACCGGATCGAAACGGCCACGCTTTTCACCTTCGATGGCCGCAGATGCGAGCGGGGTCCGGGCGGCCTCGACCTGCACGAGCGCTTCGCGGCGGCCGGGTCTGACCTCGCCTCCCTGCTGGATCGGGGCGAGCTGTGATCTCCCTCGTGTGCGGCCTCGTGTGTGGGATCGGCCTCGTGCTGGTCGTGTTCTCGCGCCTCACGCCGCCCCCGCCGCGCGCGCCGTGGGGGCCGTGGCGGCGCCTGCGAGAGGACGTCGAGAGGGCGCACATTCCGGGGCTGACGGCCGCCCGCCTCGCCCTGCTCAGCATCGCCCTCGGCGCGCTCGTGGCTGTTGTCGTCCTGGCGCTCACCGGGGCCTGGCCGGTCGCCGCCATCGTCTCCGTCGGCATGTCATTCCTGCCCTACGCCTGGGTTGTCTCCCGCGTGGCCACCCGAGCCAAAGCCGTGCGGGCCGCCTGGCCCGAGGTCATCGACGCCATGGTGTCGGCAGTGCGCGCCGGAACGTCCCTGCCCCAGGTCCTGTGCGACCTCGCCGACGAGGGACCGGCCCCCGTGCGCTTCGCCTTCGAGGCTTTCTCCCGCGACTACAGCGCTAACGGGCGCTTCGCCAGCGCGCTGGACCGCATGAAGGACGAGGTCGCGGACCCCGTCGCCGACCGCATCGTCGAGGCTCTGCGCGTCGCCCGCTCTGTGGGCGGCGCCGACCTGACGCGCCTCCTCCAGGACCTGGCGACCCTCCTGCGCGAGGACGCGCGCGTGCGCGGCGAGCTCGAGGCCCGCCAGTCCTGGACGGTGGGGGCGGCCCGCCTGGGCCTGGCCGCCCCCTGGATCGTCCTGCTTCTCCTGTCCGGAGGCGGCGCGAGCGCGAACGTGTGGAACTCGCCCGGAGGCATCGCCGTGCTCGTCGGGGGTGCGGGAGTGTGCATCATCGCCTACCTGGCGATGAAGGCCCTCGGCAGGCTCAGCACGGATCCCAGAAACCTGGGAGGGACGCTGTGAACCCCTGGACCCTGCGCGCCCTGGACGTCCTCGTGGCCCTCCTCTTGGTCGGCGGAATCGCCCTTATCTGGCGGTCCCTGGCCACGCGCCACCTGTCGTTCGCGGCCCGCGTCGCCCAGGGGCGGGTCAGTGAGGAGGCCCCGCCCCAGCTCGCCCGATGGGCCCGACGCGCCTGGGCCTCGGCCCTGGACTCCCTGGGATCCACCAGCGAATCGGTCGCGCGCCGACTCGCCCTGGCGGGCATGGCCCCAGAGGTCGGCCTCTTCCGTCTGCGCCAAGCCGCCGCCGGCATCGCCGGGCTGATCCTCTCCTGCCTGGCACTCACGGCCCGCCCCGCATCCTCCCTGCGTGCCTCCCTCATTCCCCTGTGCGCATGCGCGCTCGTGGGCACCCTCATCGGCCTGACCGGCACGGACCGGGCGCTCACCCTGCGGGCCCGCCGCCGCCAGCGCGCGATTGACGCCGCCGTGCCCGACTGCGCGGAGCTTCTCGCGCTCGCGGTCGCCGCAGGGGAGTCGATTCCCGCCGCCATCGAGCGCGTCGCTGGGTGCGCCGGCGGCCCCCTGGGCGCGGAACTGGAGCTCACGGCGGGCCACATCCGCAACGGCATGCCCTCGGTGCGTGCCCTCGCCCAGCTCGACGAACGCACCGACTCTCCGGCGCTCACCAGGCTCGCCCGCACCCTTACCACGGCGATCGAGCGCGGCTCGCCGCTGGCCTCGGTCCTGCATGACCAGGCGCGCGACCAGCGTGAACGCTCCCTCGCTGCCCTGATGGAGGAGGGCGGCCGCCGCGAGATCGCGATGCTCCTGCCCGTCGTCTTCCTGATCCTGCCCGTCACCGTCCTGTTTGCCCTCTACCCGGGCCTCATCGCCCTGGATTTCGCGCCGTAAGAACCATTGAAGAGAAAGGAACACGCCATGAAGAAGTGGCTACGTCGCTCCCGCGACCTGGGGGAGCGTGGGGATGTGCCCGGCTGGGTGCTGATTACGCTGATGACCGCCGCCCTCGTCGTCCTGATCTGGGGCGTCGCCTCGGAGCGCCTCGTGGAGATTTTTAATCGTGCGATGGATTCCATTTCCGGCATCTGAGCGCGGCTCTGAGGTGGTCTCCACGGTCCTTGTCCAGGGACTCGCGGTGCTTGTCATTCTCCTGCTCGCCCAACTGGCCTTCGCCTCGCACGTGCGCACGATGAGCGTGAGCGCGGCGTCGGAGGGGGCGCGCCGCGGCGGCTTGCTCGGCGGTGACGAGGGGGAGGCGATCGCGCGCACGAGTGAGCTCCTCGATTCCCTCGTGGGCGCCTCGAAGGACCGTGAGATTGCCGTGGAGCGTCACAGCGACGAGGGGGTAGACGTCCTCGTCGTCACCGTGCGCACGCGCCTGCCGCTCGTGGGAGGCCTGGGGCCGCGATGGATGACCGTGCGCGGTCGGGCTCTGGTGGAGGGGCCGTGAGCGAGCGCGGGGACGCCAGCGTCGAATTCCTGGGGATCCTCGTGGTCCTGGTCATCCCGGTGCTCTACATCGTGCTCGCGATCGGCCAGGTGAGCGCCGGGGCCATGGCGGTGGATGCGGGCGCGCGTGAGGCTGCGCGCATCCTCGCACAGGACAGTGGGCGGCGCGCGGATGCGGAGCGTGCCGTCGCGCTAATCGTCGAGGACTTCGGGGTGGACGCCCCGGCCTCGGTGTCCTCCTCGTGCGCGGCCTGCGCCTCGTCGGAGGGCGCCATCGAGGTGAGCGTCTCGGTGCGCGTCCCCCTGCCGTTCTTGCCTGCCTGGTTGGGGACGCTCGGCGTGACGGTGTCGTCGAGCGCGAGCGAGCCCGTGAGGGAGGTGGTGGCCGGTGGGTGAGGAGGGGCGCGTCGGGATCCTCATGTGCGCCGGCTGCGCCTTCGTCTGCCTCCTCCTGTTCGTGACGATGGCGCTGACCCAGGTCGCGATCCAGGATCGCCGCCTGGTCTCGTGCGCGGACGCGCTGGCGGGGGCGGGCATCGGCGGGGCGTCCTCCTCGTCGGTTCTGGCGGGTCAGGCGTCGGGCGTCGACGAGGCCGGGGCGCGCTCGCGGGTCGAGGCCGCGTTGGACGCGATGGGCGCCACGACGTGCCGCGTGGGCGAGGGGGTGATGGTGACGGACGTTCGGGTTGATCGTGAGGAGGTGGAGGTGTCCGTGAGGGCACGTCCGCGCGTGTCGGCGCTGCCTCCGGTGCTCGTGGGCGTCGTGGTTCCCGAGCTTGAGAGGACGTCGAGCGCGCGGGTGCGGCCGCTGTGACGGACAGGCAAAAGGTGTTCTGCGCGACGGTCACATTGTGGGATGCCGACAGAAGCATGGGTAAACGAAACGTAAACTCTAGGCCATGAGCAGCTTTGATACATCTCGTTTGTCCCCCGCGCTGGCCTCCGTTTTCGAATCCGTCCAGCGCCGCGACCCCGCCCAGGCCGAGTTCCACCAGGCCGTGTACGAGGTCCTCCTGACCATCGCCCCCCTCGCCGAGCGTCACCCCGAGTACGCCGACCTGGCGATCATCGACCGCATCGTCGAGCCCGAGCGTCAGCTCCAGTTCCGTGTCCCGTGGGCCGACGACAAAGGCAACATCCACGTGAACCGCGGCTTCCGTGTCCAGTTCAACTCCGCTCTCGGCCCCTACAAGGGCGGCCTGCGCTTCCACCCCTCCGTGAACCTGTCGATCATCAAGTTCCTCGGCTTCGAGCAGATCTTCAAGAACGCCCTGACCGGCCTGCCCATGGGCGGCGGCAAGGGTGGCGCGGACTTCGACCCCAAGGGCAAGTCCGACGCCGAGGTCATGCGTTTTTGCCAGTCCTTCATGACTGAGCTCTCCCGCCACATCGGCCCCGACACCGACGTTCCCGCCGGCGACATCGGCGTGGGCGGCCGCGAGATCGGCTACATGTTCGGCCAGTACAAGCGCCTGAAGAACCGTTTCGACGCGGGTGTCCTGACCGGCAAGGGCCTGACCTGGGGCGGTTCGTTCGCGCGTACTGAGGCCACCGGTTATGGCCTGGTCTACTTCGCCGCCGAGATGCTCGCCGCCAAGGGCACCAGCTTCGACGGCAAGCGCGTCGTGGTTTCCGGCTCCGGTAATGTCGCGATCTACGCGACCGAGAAGGCTCAGCAGCTGGGCGCGACCGTCGTTGCCGTCTCCGACTCCTCCGGCTACGTCGTGGACGAGGCCGGCATCGACGTCGCGCTGCTCAAGGACGTCAAGGAGGTGCGTCGCGGACGCGTCTCCGACTACGCAGCCGAGCGCCCCGGCGCCGTGTTCGTTGCCGACGGCTCCATCTGGGACGTCCCCTGTGACGTCGCGCTTCCCTGCGCCACTCAGAACGAGCTGCCGCTGTCCGGCGTCCAGGCCCTCATCAAGAACGGCGTCCAGCTGGTCGCCGAGGGCGCGAACATGCCCACCACCCCCGAGGCGATCGAGGCCCTGCAGGCTGCGGGCGTCGCCTACGCCCCCGGCAAGGCCTCCAACGCGGGCGGCGTGGCCACCTCCGGCCTGGAGATGCAGCAGAACTCCGGGCGCACCCAGTGGGCCTTCGAGGAGACCGACGCGAAGCTCCACCAGATCATGGTCGATATCCACGCGAACACCGTCGCCACCGCCGAGGAATACGGCGTCGCGGGCGACTACGTGGCCGGCGCGAACTTGGCGGGCTTCCGCAAGGTGGCCGACGCGATGGTCGCGATGGGTCTCATCTGATCCGTTCTTTTCTTCGGTGCCCCGGCGTCTTCTCAGGCGTCGGGGCGCCGTCGTATCTGCTGCCGGCGGGGGAGTAAGTCCCGCCACCGTCGCGGCGTCGCGTTCCTCGTTGGGCGCGCTATCCGCTACCCTGGGTGCGTGGCCATTGAATTTTCTGAAGAGATCCCGTCCCTGCGTACCACGATGGAGAACATCGTCGCGGTCGTGCAGCCGGACAAACTGCGTGAGCAGATCGCCGAGCTGAACGAGAAGGCGGCCGCGCCCGACCTGTGGGACGACCCGAGTGCCGCGCAGGCAGTCACGAGCGCGCTCAGCCACCGCCAGAGCGAGCTGGACCGCATCACGCAGATGAGTGAGCGCATCGACGACCTGGAGGCCATGGTGGAGATGGCCGCAGAGGACCCGGATGAGGGCGCTGACATCCTCGCCGAGGCTGAGGCTGACCTGGAGAAGCTCCGCAAGGACCTGGGAGACCTGGAGATCCGCACGCTTCTGGACGGCGAGTACGACGAGCGCAACGCCGTCATCACGATTCGAAGCGGCGCGGGCGGCGTGGACGCCGCCGACTTCGCCGAGATCCTCCTGCGCATGTACCTGCGCTGGGCGGAGCGTCACGGCTACCCGACGAAGGTCATGGACACCTCCTACGCGGAAGAAGCAGGCCTGAAATCGGCGACCTTCGAGGTCCAGGCGCCCTACGCCTACGGCACGCTGAGCGTCGAGGCCGGCACCCACCGCCTCGTGCGCATCAGCCCCTTCGATAACCAGGGGCGCCGCCAGACGTCCTTCGCCGCCGTCGAGGTCATC
This sequence comes from Schaalia sp. HMT-172, assembly GCF_030644365.1. NCBI lineage: Bacteria > Bacillati > Actinomycetota > Actinomycetes > Actinomycetales > Actinomycetaceae > Schaalia > Schaalia sp. HMT-172. The sequence goes on along the minus strand of NZ_CP130058.1, from coordinate 1,818,139 downwards.
CCCCTCATCGAGACGACGGACCACATCGAGATCCCCGAGTCCGAGCTCAAGGTCGACGTCTTCCGTTCCTCGGGCCCCGGCGGCCAGTCCGTGAACACGACCGACTCGGCCGTGCGCATGACCCACATCCCCACGGGCATCGTCGTGTCCATGCAGGATGAGAAGTCCCAGATCCAGAACCGCGCGGCCGCCCTGCGAGTCCTGCAGTCCCGGCTCCTCGTTTTGCGCCACGAGGAAGAGCAAGCCAAGAAGAAAGAGCTCGCCGGTGACGTCAAGGCGTCGTGGGGCGACCAGATGCGCTCCTACGTGCTCCAGCCGTATCAGATGGTCAAGGACCTGCGCACCGAGTTTGAGTCCGGCAACCCGCAGTCCGTGTTTGACGGCGACATTGACGGCTTCATCAACGCTGGCATTCGCTGGCGTAAGAATGAGCAGAAGGCCGCCCAGGACTGAGCGAGCGTCCACGCGCGCTGCGGCCTCGGCCTCGTTGAATCGTCAGCGAGGCCGGGGCCTCTCGCGACCCTGGAGGGACGCGGGAGACGGGCTGAGCGCCACACCGCAACTTTTCCGCGTGTCGCAGCCGGGACGTGACCCGATCGTTACCTAACCTGGCAGGGACTATTGACCCCGATCGGATGGTCCCATGATTCGTTTTGATGATGTCACCATGGTGTACACGCCAGGTGCCCAGCCCGCGCTGGATCACGTCTCGCTGGAGGTGGAGCGCGAAGAATTCGTGTTCCTCGTCGGCAAGTCGGGTTCCGGCAAGTCCACGTTCCTGCAGCTCGTCATGCGCGAAATGAAGGCGACGAGCGGCAAGGTGTGGGTGCTCGGCAAGGACGTGTCCAAGCTGTCCACGTGGGCGGTTCCCAAGCTGCGCCGCCAAATCGGCACGGTGTTCCAGGACTTCCGCCTGCTGCCCTCCAAGACGGTCTACGAGAACGTCGCCCTGGCCATGCAGGTCATCGGCAAGCCGCGCCACGCGATCGAGACGGCCGTCCCGGACGCCTTGGATCTGGTGGGCCTGTCCGGCAAGGAATCGCGCCTGCCGCACGAGCTGTCCGGCGGCGAGGAGCAGCGCGTCGCGATCGCGCGCGCCATGGTCAACCGCCCCGAGCTGCTGCTCGCGGACGAGCCCACCGGCAACCTCGACCCCGAGACGTCGCTGGGCATCATGCGCCTGCTTGACCGAATCAACCGCTCGGGTACGACCGTCGTCATGGCCACCCACGACGCGGACATTGTGAACCAGATGCGTAAGCGAGTCATCGAGCTTGAGGCCGGCGACGTCATCCGAGACCAGAACCGCGGCGTCTACGGGGCCGGGAGGTAAGACCAGTGAAGCTTCGTTTTATTCTGTCCGAGGTCGGCAAGGGCCTGTCGCGTAACCGCGCGATGAGCGTCGCCGTCATCCTCGTGACCTTCGTGTCCCTGCTTTTCGTGGGCATCGCCGGCCTGACGCAGATGCAGGTGTCCAAGATGAAGTCGGAGTGGTACGACAAGATCGAGGTCACGATCTACATGTGTGCCATCAACGACGCCGCCCCGAACTGCAACGCGACCGAGGCGAGCGACGCGCAGATCGACGCGGTGCGCCAGAAGCTGGCCTCCGCCGAGATGACACCCTACGTCGCCAACGTGTACGAGGAGACGAAGGAAGAGGCCTACGAGAACTTCCAGCGCCTCAACGGCAACAACGCGCTCACGCAGTGGACCACGCCGGACATGCTCCAGTTCGCTTTCCGTATCAAGCTGGTCAACCCCGAGCAGTACTCGGTGATCAAGGAGGAATTCTCCGGGACCGCCGGCGTGTCCGAGGTGCGCGATCAGCGTGAGGTCGTCGAGCCGCTCTTCCGCGTGCTGGGAGCCGCCCGCACGGCGGCCCTGGGCCTCGGCGCGATCATGGTCGTCGCGGCGATCCTGCTGATCTCGACGACGATTCGCCTGAGCGCGATGAGCCGTGAGCAAGAAACTCAAATCATGCGTTACGTGGGCGCGTCGAACCTGTTCATTCAGGCGCCCTTTATGATCGAGGGGGCGCTCGCCGCGCTGGTGGGCGCGGCCTTCGCGATCGCCTCGTTGTTCGCGGGCGTGCATTTCGTCGTCCAGGGGTGGATGGCTCCGTCCTTCCGCTGGACGAACTTTATTGGCATGGGCGAGGTGGCGATCATGACGCCGATCCTGGTCCTGGCGGCGGTGGCGCTGGCGGTAATCGCCTCGGCGTTCTCGCTCGCGAAGTACACGAAGGCGTGAGTCTCATGGCACGTTCTCCTCGTCGTTCCCGCACAGCCGCCCTGCGACTGGGTGCCCTGGCTCTTGCGCTCGCCTCGCTCACCGCGATGAGTCAGGCGCTCCCCGCTCGCGCGGATGATGATCGAGAGTCCGCGGCGAACGCCGCCGCTGAGGCCCAGGCCACGGTCAACGCCCTGCAGTCCCAGCTGGAGGGTATCGACGCGTCGCTGGCGCAGGTCTTCATCGATCTGCAGAACCTCAACGCTCAGATTCCGGGCGCGCAGGCCGCCTACGATGCAGCGGTGGCCGACTATGACAATAAGTCCCGCGAACACACAACGATCCTGGGCGAGCTGAGCGCCGCACAGGGCGAACAAGCACGCATCGACGACTCGCTCAGCGCCGCCACCACCCAGGCCAGCGACGCGCAGGCGGCCATCGGGGAGCTGGTGCGCCGCAAGTACCGCGAAGGCAACGTGGATCCGGTCGCAGTGGCCCTGACGGCCGGCGGGACCGAGTCCATTACCGAACGCGCCGCGGCCGCCGATATGGCGCTGCGCACGGAGAACCAGACCATGACCTCGGCGCTGGACGTGTCCTCCTCCCAGCGCACGCAGTCCACGCGTCAGGGCGCGATCACGGAGCGCATCTCCGACCTCGAGGACAAGGCCGCGCAGGCGGAGACCGAGGCGCAGTCCGCGAAGGACGACGCCGACTCCAAGCTCACCGAGCTCAACAAGCTGAAGGAGGACGCCTCGGCTAAGCAGTCCCAGTGGGATTCGCAGAAGGACCAGGTGCAGGCCTCGCTCGACCAGGCGGAGGCCGACTATCAGGCTCGCAGCTCCGAGCTGGCGGCCATCGACGAGGCAAACCGCGCCACGGGCGCCTCCTACGTGTCGGCCTCGGGCTTCCGTAACCCCCTCGACATCCCGATCGTGGTCACCAGCCCCTTCGGCATGCGCTACCACCCGGTCCTCGGCGTCATGAAGGGCCACTCCGGCACTGACATGGCCGCCGACTGCGGCACGATCATCCGCGCGGTGGCTTCGGGCTACGTCAACGCCGTGTCGGCGGACGTGTCGGCCGGCAACTACGTGGACATCAACCACGGCATCGTCGGCGGCAATTCCGTCATCACCGAGTACCTGCACATGCAGGCCCAGTACGTGTCCCCGGGGCAGTACGTGAACGCGGGCGACGCGCTCGGCGAGGTCGGGTCGACCGGCTACGCGACGGGCTGTCACCTGCATTTTGGTGTTCTTCAGAACGGAAGTTATGTTGAACCGATGGATTATTTGTAATCCGCGTTAGGATGGACCCTCGTAGCGATTGCGCTGCGGGGGTCTTTCCGCATACTGAGCGGACAGGCGAGTCTGGAGGGAGGCAGCATGCCCAAGGAATGGAAGAAGCCCAAGCCGACGGAGGGCCAGCGCGCCAAGGCTGCCTCCGACGCGAAGAAGACGATCGCCCGTAACAAGAAGGCGCGCCATGACTACACGATCGAGGATACGTGGGAGGCCGGCCTGGCCCTCATGGGCACCGAGGTGAAGGCGCTGCGCATGGGCCGCGCGTCCCTCGTGGACGCCTGGGTTGAGATCAACGGGGGAGAGGCGTGGCTGTACGGTGCCAACATCCCCCTGTACTCGCAGGGCTCGTGGACGAACCACGCCCCCACGCGCAAGCGCAAGCTGTTGCTGCACCGCGCGGAGATTAACCGCATGCAGGATCGGGTGGCCGCGAAGGGCTACACGATCGTGCCCCTGGAGCTGTACTTCATCGGCGGGCGCGTCAAGGTTGAGGTCGCGTTGGCAAAGGGCAAGCAGGAGTGGGATAAGCGTCAGGCGCTGCGCGAGAAGCAGGATCAGCGCGAGGCCGAGCGAGCGATGCGCCGCTACGTGAAGCAGGCCCGCAGGTAGGGGAAAGAAGGCGATCTCGTGCGAGGTTCCGTCAGGATTTTTCGTCGTGATCTTGCGAGGCTGGTGAGTGTTCCGGTCGCCTGGATTGTCATCGTTGGTGTGGCGTTCGTGCCTGCGCTCTACGCGTGGTTCAACATCGTGGGGTTTTGGGATCCGTACTCACACACCTCCCACATTCGCGTGGCCGTGGCCAACGAGGACGAGGGTGCGACCAAGGACAAGCTCGGCACGGTGAACGTTGGTGCGATGTTGGAGACGCAGCTGAAGCAAAACGATCAGCTGGGTTGGCACTTCGTGAGCGCCGATGAGGCGCGCGCAGAGGTCGAGCGCGGTGACTCCTACGCTGCGTTCGTCATACCGGCCACCTTCTCGCGTGACCTGACGGGCATCGTTGATGGCACGTATGTCCAGCCGAACATCCAGTACTACGTCAACGAGAAGAATAACGCGGTGGCCCCGAAGATCACGGGGGCGGGCGCGACGGCGCTGGACCGCCAGATCAACTCGACCTTCGTGTCCACGGTCGCGAAGGTGCTCTCTGAGAAGGCGTCCGAGGCCGGGGTGAGTCTCGCGGACCAGGCTGACCAGGCAGAATCGGACCTGACGGCGTCGCTGGGGGAGGCCTCGTCGAAGCTGGCGAGCGCGTCGAGCAGCCTGGACGGCATGGGCACGACGATCGACTCGGCGAAGGCGTCGGTGTCCTCGGCCCGCACGACCCTGACGGAGTTGGACTCGGCGGCCGCGGATCTGTCCTCGTCCCTTGACCAGGCCGATGAGCTGGTGACCGATGCGCGTTCCTCCCTGGCGGACTTCTCGGGCCAGATGGGCGGGGTCCTCGACGGGCTCTCCTCCAAGACGTCGAGCGCGATGGCCGGCCTGTCGGCCGACGCGGGGAGCATGGACGGCGTCGTGCAGGGGGCGTCGGGCAGGATCGACGGGCTCCTGTCGGAGGGCACGTCGATCAATGACTCTCTTGGATCCGTCCTGTCCGAGCTGAACGCGGCAGGGGTGGGCAACCTTCCCGTCGCGGGCAGCGCCCTGAGCGACCTGAGCAGCCAGAACAGCGCGCTGTCTACTGCCCTGAGCGACTTGACGACCCTGAACTCTGACCTGTCCACCACGTCGACCTCGATCTCGACGGCGCTCTCGTCGGCCTCGAGCGCCGCCTCGTCCGTGCAGACCTCCGTGTCGAACGCGCGCGCGGGGGTTTCTGGCCAGGTCCCGACCCTGTCGAGCGCCCTGGACGATTTCTCGAGTGCCTCGTCGTCGATGCGCGGCTCCCTGGATACCCTGCGCGGCCAGCGCGATCAGGTCTCGAGCCTGCTCGATCAGCTCGATTCTCTCCTGGATGACGCGAAGAAGTCGACGTCGACCAGCGCGACCAACGTCAGCGCCATCAAGTCGGACCTGGAGACGGTGTCGACGGACATCTCGTCGGTGGCCTCCTCGAATACGCTGCGCGCCCTGTCAGACACCCTGGGGACCAACGCCGAATCGATCGCGTCCTTCATGGCGTCGCCGACCTCGATTGAGACCCAGGCGGTGTACCCGGTGGCCTCCTACGGCTCGGCGATGGCTCCGCTGTTCACGAACCTGTCCCTGTGGATCGGCGCGTTTTCGCTCGTCCTCCTCCTCAAGCTCGACGTGGATGAAGAGGGCATCGGCCCGACATCGTCGGCCGCCAAGTACATGGGCCGGTGGATGCTGCTCGCCTTCTTCGGGGTCATCCAGGCGCTCGTCGTGTCGATCGGTGACCTTGTCATCGGCGTCCAGACGGTGTCGCGCCCGGCCTTCGTGGGGACAGCTATCGTTATTTCGCTGGTGTTCACCTCGATCGTCTACATGCTCTCGACGTGCTTCCAGCACATCGGCAAGGGCCTGTGCGTCATCATCATGGTCGTGCAGATTCCCGGCTCGGCCGGCCTGTATCCGATCGAGATGCTGCCCTCCTTCTTCCGGTTCCTGCATCCACTGTTCCCCTTCACCTATGGCATTAATGCGCTGCGTGAAATCGTCGGGGGATTCTACGGGCACACCTACCTCTCCTGCCTGGCGGTTCTCGGTGCCGAGGCGTTGGTCGCCTTCGCGATTGGCCTGGCGCTGCGCCCGTTCTTGGTGAACCTGAACGCGATGATCACTCGCGACCTGTCCTCCTCCGGTCTCTTCCTGGCCGAGGCGACGCGCGTGCCCTCCAGCCGCTACCGGCTGACGCAGATCGTGGCGGCCCTGGCGGACCACGAGGGCTTCCAGCGTTCGGTGTCCGCGCGTGCCGCGCGCTTTGAGCGCCGCTATCCGTGGATTCGCCGAGCGGCGATCGTTATCGGTGTCCTCGTGCCGGTGATTCTCGCGGTCCTGTCGGTGACGAACGCCGCCGAAGTGCCGGTCGTGCTGGGCGCCTGGATCGTGTGGGTCCTCCTCGTCATTACGTTCCTGATCGGCTTGCAGTACGTGCGCGAGGCCTTGGATCGCCAGCAGCTCCTGGGCGCGATGGAAGAGGGCGACGTCCGGTCCTTGCTGACCCGCCGCGTGCAGGGGGCCCGCTCGCGGATCGCGCTCGGTGCGGCCGCCGTGAGCGCGTCGATTTCCTCGGCCCTGGAGGCCTCCCTCGCTCACTACGACGCCGAGCACGGCGATGATGTCACTGGGGAAGCCGTGGACGAGGACTCCCCGCGCTCTGCCGACACCGCGCGTTCCCCGCAAGGAAAGACGACCGACGGCCCCGCCCCCGGCCTCGTTGATACACCTGACGGTGCCGAGGACGAGGAGGACGCGAAGTGAGAACCATGTGGGCCATCTACCGTGCCGACCTGCGTCGCGCGCGCCGCTCGCTCATCGCGAGCGTCGTGACCTTCGGGCTCGTCGTCATCCCCTCCCTGTTTGCCTGGTTCAACGTCGCGGCCTCGTGGGATCCTTTTGGCAATACGCGGTCCCTGCGCATCGCGATCGCGAACACGGACGAGGGCTACAAGTCCGACCTCGTGCCGCTGCATCTCAACATCGGCGACCAGGTCGTCTCGGCTCTGCGTAAAAACGAGCGCTTCGACTGGGTGATCGCCACGGAGGATCAGGCCGTCGAGGGGACGCGTTCGGGCGAGTTTTACGCAGCCATCGTTATCCCCGCAGAGTTTTCGAAGGACATGCTGACTTTCTTCGACGGGGAGGCGACGAGCGCCCCGATGACCTACTACGTTAACGACAAGAAGAACGGCATCAGCCCCAAGATCGCCAATCAGGGGGCCGAGGCCGTGAGCGCCCAGGTGAATCAGATCTTCACTCAGACGCTGGCCGAAGTCGCGCTCGATACGGCCTCTTCCATCGGGGATGTCCTGTCGTCGCCGACCGCGGTGAGCACCGTGTCCGCGCTGGATACGCGCGTGCAGACGGTCGCGTCGCGTCTACGCACGGCAGCCGATTCCGCGCAGTCCTACTCGTCCTTGGCCGGCTCGTCGCTGGCCATGATTGATTCGACGAGTACGCTCGTGGCGGGTGTGGGCAGCGCGAGGTCTACCGCGACCAACGCCCAGGCGAGCGCGAGCAGCGGCGCGGGCGGGCTCGCGGCCTCCGCGACGGCAGCCGTGGCCTCCGTGTCGGACGCTATCGACTCGTCGAGGAGCTCGCTCGATTCGTTGTCGGCGGCGGTGGAGAGCGTGTACTCCTCGGGCCAGACGAGCGCCTCGGATGCGGCTTCGTCCTTGCGTTCCCAGGCGGACGCCTTGGACACGCACGCCGCCTCCTACGAGTCGATCGAGTCGACGCTGGCTCAGCTGCCCGGTTCGCCCGTCTCGCAGGCCTCCCTCGACCGGCTTCAGGGCGCGGCCGACCGCCTGCACACGTTGGCGACGAACCTTCGTAGCGCTGCCAGCGACCTTGACGATAAGTCGGCGAACGCGGCCACCAACCACGACTCCGTGAACGGTCTGATCGCGGATGCTCGCTCGGCCATCAACGACTTGTCGAGCGACTACGACACCAACCTGAAGCCGCAGCTCGACTCCCTGGCGGGGACCCTGTCCTCGGCGCAGACGTCCCTGTCGTCGGTGCGTTCCTCGCTTGAGACGGCAACGTCCACCGCGTCGGATGGGGCCGGGAGCGCGCGAGAGAGGCTGAGCGGCCTGCGTGACAGCTTGACGTCGGCGGCCTCGGAGCTGCGCGAGGCCGCGGACAAGATGGACTCCCTGCACTCGTCGCTCAGTGAGGCCCTGGAGGGTGGGGACCTGTCGACTCTTCGCACGGTCATCGGGAATAATCCCGAGGCGCTGGCGGCCGCTCTCGCGGCGCCCGTCGGCGTGGATACTGTCCCGGTGTTCCCCGTGGCGAACTTCGGCTCCCAGATGGCGCCCCTGTACTCGATACTGGCCCTGTGGGTCGGCTCTATCCTCATGGTCGTGTCCATGCGTTCGGACGTGACGGATTCCAACGTCGTGGAGGGGCTGGCCGAGGACGACCCGTTGCGCGCCTCGCTCACGGCGAAGCCGCTTCGACTGGCGACGGGATTCTTGGGGCGCTACCTGATTTTCGGGACGATCGCGTTGGCCCAGGCGACCCTGGTGGGGCTGGGGGACCTGTACTTCCTGAAGGTCCAACATGCTCACCCGCTGGAGTTTATGGGGACCTTGTGGCTGACGGCCGTCGTGTTCTCCTTCCTGATGTACACGTTCATCGCGACGTTCGGGAACGCGGGCAAGGCCTTGGGCGTGCTGCTCCTCGTCCTGCAGATTTCGGGCGCCGGGGGAGCGTTCCCGCTGGCGATCCTGCCGTCTTTCTTCTCGTCGGTGTCGCCGTTCTTGCCGGCCACGCACGCGATCACGGCGCTGCGTGCGTCGATCGCCGGGTATTCGGGCCACGAGTACGGGGACGCCATGTGGTTCCTGGCTTCCTTCATCCTGTTCGCCGCGTTCCTGGGGCTGGCGCTGCGTCCGCTGCTGGTGTGCAAGAATCGGCGCATGGTGGAGAAGTTGGAGGCGACGAAGCTGCTGTGAGGCTTGCGCTGTCGGGTGCCTCTGGGGCTCTGGTGGGCTCCGTCGGGGACGAGGCAGTGGCCGGTTGTCGGGGTTCCGCGTGGTCGCCTGGGTGGCTTCTGTTTTCCCTTGACGTTTGGGGTGCGTGGGCGTATGCTGATGTGTCCGATGGTCTGGCGTGATGCTGGGCGTCGGTGAGTTGAAAACTCAAGAGGGGATGATCGGTTTCGACAGTGGTCGTCGATCGAAGTGAAGCGAGCCGAGGATGTGCGCTCAACTCGTTAACGATGCGTGCAAACCAATAGGTGCCGAACAGAATCGCACCGACTACGTTCTCGCTGCCTGATATCGCAGCCTGAACCTTTAGTCCGTCAGCCCGGGAGTTGCTTCCGGCCCGGTGTCTGGCGTCGTCTAGGGAGCCACTGGGAGTCGCCCATGTTAGTGGGGCGGCTCCGACACTTAACTAACTGAGCCTAACCAGCGGTGGGTCTGCGCAATGCTGGGGGCTGAGAAATAAAACCGTAGACTGCGCTCGGAGAAGAATTCGAGGTCGGCCATTGGACGGGGGTTCGATTCCCCCCATCTCCACCATCCCAACCCCGGGCTTCCGTTGGAAGCCCGGGGTTAGTTTGCGTTTCGGGCGCTCCGCTTTGGCGTGAAGTGAGCCTAGGCGCCTGAGAGCCCTTCGCGCAGTTCTGCTAGTTCTTCGTCGAAGAGTCCCGCCGTTTTTTCGTTGATCGCTGCGAGCCGTTCAATCCAGGCGACCGTGACCGCGCCATATGCGACGAGCGACGAGACTGCGCCGTCAACGTCGGGGCCGTCGCACTCGAGCATCATACGCAGGTATTCAACGACGTCACGGGCGTTACGCTTTTCGAGTTCTGTGATGGCGTCTTCAACAAACGATGTCACCGTGTCATTGTCCATGCGTCGACACTAGCTGGTGTGCTGTTGTGTCGCCTGGTGGCGCACGCGCGTCTTGCGCGAAACATTTGATACTCTCGCGATTGGAGCGAGGATTCCCCCTGGGCTAGTTGTGAAATAATCAACCGTCAGAAGGCCCGGAAGCGGGCCTCGCTCCTTGTTTGTCTCGGTGTGGGATATCTTCGGAGTTCGCCACAGTGGAATGCATGGCGAACAGAAGTCATGCCTGCCGTGCTGTGCTCGCTTGGGGCTAGTTTGGACAAGTGTACAGACCTCTATTGAATTGAGATACTCCCGGGGGTATGGTCGAAACAGTCGAAGAAGACCAGCCCCGAGCCAGAAAGTGAGCCGCACATGCGAGTAGTAGTCGTCGGAGGAGTCGCCGGTGGCATGAGCGCGGCGGCACGCCTGCGCAGGCGCGACGAGGGCGCCGAGATCATCGTGCTGGAGCGCAGCAAATACGTGTCTTTCGCGAACTGCGGGCTCCCGTACTACGTCGGCGGCGAGATCGAAGACCCCGCCAAACTCCTCCTCCACACCCCGCAAACCCTCAAGGCCGCACTCAACTTGGACGTGCGCATCAACTCCGAGGTCACGGCGATCAACCCGGGCGCGCACAGCGTCCAGGTCACCGATACTGAGACCGGCGAGGCTTACACGCTCACCTACGACCACCTGATCCTCTCCCCGGGAGCCGTCGCCGCCCGGCCCCCGGCCGACGGCCTCGACTCCCCGCGCGTGCACACGCTGCGCACGGTCGACGACGCCCTCGCCCTGCGCGAGGCCTCGGGTACCCGAGCGGTCGTGCTCGGCGCCGGTTTCATCGGCATCGAGGCCACCGAGGCCCTCGTGCACAGAGGCTTCGAGACCCACCTCGTGGAGTACGCCGAGCACGTCCTGCCGCCTCTCGAGGTCGAGATGGCCTCGCTGGTTACCCGCGAGCTTCGCGCCCTAGGCGTGCGCGTCCACACCGGTGTCGCCGCCCAGTCCATCGCCCACGGCGACGACCGCGACTCCGTGACCCTGTCCGACGGCACCTTGTTGAGCGCCGACGTCATCGTCCTGTCGACCGGAGTGCGCCCCGACACGGGCGTCGCCGAGGCGGCCGGCATCGAGACCAGGGGAGGCTACATCCTCGTCGACGACCGCGGGCGAACGAGCGCAGGCGACGTGTACGCCGTCGGCGACGCCACGGTTGGCTGCGACCACGACCGCCCCGTCGCCCTGGCCGGTCCCGCGAACCGCGGCGGACGCCTCGTCGCAGACGTGATCGCCGACGCCGAACACGGCGAGGCCACCGCGCGCCCGATTCCGAGCCCCCAGGGCACGGCCATTGTACGGATCGGGAGCCTCACCGCCGCCATGACCGGCGCTAACCGCCAGGCCCTCGACGCCTCGGGCGCGCAGTACTTCACGGTACACACGCATGCCAACCAGCACGCGGGCTATTTCCCCGGAGCGCAGCCCGTGCACATCCTCATGCACATCGGCACCGACGGAGCGATCCTCGGCGCGCAGGCCGTGGGCGCCGACGGCGCGGACCGGCGCATCGACGTCATCGCAACCGCCATGCGAGCTGGCCTGAAGGCGCCGGACCTTATCGACCTGGACCTCGCCTACGCGCCGCCCTACGGCCAGGCCAAGGACCCCGTCAACCAGACCGGCATGGTCGCCCACAACGTGATGACCGGCGAGCTCGTCCTCACCGGCCCGGACGCCCTCACGGAGGATATGCCGGTCCTCGACGTGCGCACGCCTGGCGAGTACGCGGCCGGGCACATGCCCAACTCCCTCAACATCCCGCACACCCAGCTGCGCGACCGCTTGGACGAGGTCCGCACCTGGGTCGATGAGAAGGTCGGCGAGCGACCCTTCGTCGTCATGTGCGCCGCGGGCGTCCGTTCGTGGATCGGCTACCGCATTGTGCGCGCGGCGGGCTTCAACGTCACCATGCTCTCGGGCGGCATCCAGACCCTGCGTGCGTGGCTCGGAGACAAGGCCGAGGCCGTGCTGGTCACGGGGGAGGGGCACGCATGACGACGCGCAAGCAGGTCGTGAACCGCCTGAAGCGCGCCCGCGGGCAGCTCGACAGCCTCATCGACCACATCGAGAGCGGGGACGCGAATTGCCGTGACGTGCTCATCCAGTTCGCGGCCGTCAACTCCGCGATGAAGCGCGCCAGCTACCTTGCTGTCGCGACGATCATGTCCCAGTGCGCGATCGAGGACGCCGACCATGAAAACGATGATGCGCTGGCGCCCGAAGCGGTAGAATCTCTTGTTAAAACCGGCAGCATGACGCTCGACGAGCTCGAAGAATTGTTCCTCCGGCTGGCCTAATGTGACGGCGCAACCAGCCCGCTGGGGGAGAACTCAGAGCACCATGGCGCGGATCCGCCGACGGATTCGGCGTGCAACAACGGAAGGAAAATATCATGTGTCGACCCACCACCTGCGAGGTATGCGGAAAGACCACGTGGAAGGGCTGCGGCAAGCACATCGACTCGGTGAAGGAGAAGGTGCCCGCGGATCAGTGGTGCGATAAGAACCATACCGACGAGGAGTATGCCGCCGCCGAGAAGAAGCGCGGTTTCTTCGGCAGCTTCTGCAGCTAGTCCTGCGCTCCTCTGGCAGTGTCGCAAGTCCCGCGACGCTTGGTTTCGTGCGCCTTTCTCGAGGCTCGGGGTGCTCATGTGTCAAAGAGAGTATTTACTCGTGTGACACAGGTATTATTGGGCTATGAGGTGGACGACAAAATCAACGTGGATTCGTATCGTCGTGCTGTTTGGCATCTACCTGCTGGTGCCGGCGGCATGGTTTGGTGTCTCGCGCGCCTCGGACTCGATGGAGATCGTGAAGAGCCTCGCGTTCCTGATCCTGCTCGTCATCCTGCCCCTCCTGGCGATAGTCTTCGGCGCGTGGGACGGCGTGAAGGAGGGCTTCAGCCTCCTGTGGCTGCTCGCGCCTTTTGTGTGCTTCCTGGCGCCGATGTTCCTGTTCTTCAACGACAGCGCCTTGATCTACGGGGTGGGCTACAGCATCCTCGGCTTCGTGGCCCACGGCGTTGGCGCGCTCATCCACGCGCGCCGCACGCGGCGTGTATCACCGCGTGCAAACGGGTAGTCCTCCCCTGAGTCTGCGGACGCGGTGCCCTCGCGACTGTCGTTTTCCGGCCCGCAGCGAGTCCTTCTCTGGTCTGTGGACGCGGCTTGCGGCCTGGTTCAGGTGCGCTGAGCGTAGTCGCGTGCAAGGAGCTGCGCTGCACATGTGGATGCGGATAGGTTACGAACATATGGATAGGTTACGAACATCCGGATAGCTTAGTAACCTATCCGGATGCGCATAACCTATCCGGATGCGTGCATCCTATCCGGATGTGCCCTCGCGCTTCTGTTGCCGTGCACAAAACCCCGTTTCGCCCCGGCAGCGCACCCGAGGGCGTAGCATTCCCAGTAGCGTACTGATGCGCCACCGTCGGTGTGCGCGTTCGACAGGCACACGGAGGTGTTCAGCAATGTTCTGGGATCGGGTCGCGCCCCTGTACGACGCCTTTGAAAACACGGTGAACCGAGCCTCGTATGAGGGCACGGCACTCGCCGTCGGACAGATGATCGGCCCAGGCGACGAGGTCCTGGAGTGCGCGTGTGGCACCGGCGCGATCAGCGCCGCCATCGCCCCCGTATGCGCGCGCCTGGTCGCGACCGACTACTCCGAGGGGATGCTCAAGCAGGCACGCAAGAAGCTCGCGAAGCGCTCGAACGTCACCGTTGAACAAGCAGACATCACGGCCCTGCCCTACGCCGATGACTCGTTCGACGTCGCCGTCGCCGGCAACGTCATCCACCTCCTGCCCGACCCCGAGCAAGCCCTGCGCGAGCTCGCCCGCGTGGTCAGGCCCGGTGGAACGATCATCCTCCCCACCTACGTTGAGCCCCCGAAACGCAAGCAGGGCATGATCCCCGCTCTGCTTGCCCGCCTCGGCGCAGGCTTTGAGCGGCGCTTCACCCCGGCCTCGTACCGGGCGTTTGTCGAGGGGATGGGGTACGCCGAGGCCCGCTACCGCCTCGTGCGCGGCCGCATTCCCTGCGTGATCGCCGTCCTGCCCAATAGGAAGCGGTGGGACTAGCGGCCGTCCAGCGCGAGCTCGCGCAGCATCTGCCCGTAGGCGCGCGAGTCACGGCTCATGCGCTCGCAGTGCCCCCACCCGGGCCACACGACCAGCTCCGCGCCGGGGTAGAGGCGCGGAACTGTGCGCCGTGCGAGGCGCAGGTCCGAGTCTTTCTCCCCATACGCGAACGTGCAGCGGCGCTGAGTGGCGGGGGAGAGGGGAGGGAGAGAGACCCGTGAGCAGTCGCGGGCGATCGCGCGGATGCTGTCCTCGCTCATCGCGATGAGTGAGTGAGTCATGGGGCGCGCGGCCTCCTCGCCGTAGAGGCGCGCGAGCTTGCGGACCCCGGCCTCGGGGTCGCGCGCGGCCTTGCGGCGCTTGGCTATCATGACGCGGCCGAGGACGGCTCCTCCCGCCCGGGCCACGGGCCCGCCCGAGTAGAAGCTCACCCCTTCAACAAACACTCGATCGAAGGAGAGGTCGGGGAATCGCAGCAGTTCAAAGAGTACGACCCCGCCGAGTGACGCCCCGAACGTGAGCGTCAGGTGCGTGGCATCGTGTTCCACGAGCCAGGAGTGGATCGCCGCCGCCTCGTTGGCTGCTGACACGTAGGGGGCTGAGGCCTCGTCCCCGTGGGCGGACAGGTCGGGCGCGAGGAACCGCAGCCCCGCGCCCATGTGGTCGGCTACCGCAATTTTTATGCCCGAGGCCGAGGAGATCATCGGGTGAATGAGTAAGACGGTGGGGGAGTCGTCCCCATAGTCCCCGTAGGTGTGCATCTTCATGGCGTTGCCCCGCATGAGCGTCGGGCGCATCGGCGCGCCCGTGAATCGAGTGGACAATCGGATGCTACCACCGCGATGCCGCGGCGGAGGTGGATTCACGGGAGGGGATCGCGGTATCCTGGCTGGCAGCCGAAGGAGTGCGACATGGTCTATGACGTGAAGAAGGAAGACAAGGAACTGTACGCCCCGAAGAAGGGCCCCAGCATCGTCGAGGTCCCTTCCATTTGAAGACAATCATCCGGCACCCCGTTAAACGCCGGTCGGCAGCAGCGCAGTAGGGTGTGGTGTCCGAGCTCGACAAGACGGCCGCCGTGGCGTTCGGGCTTCCCTGGTGGCCCCGTGGCGGGAGCATAGGTATTGTTGGTCTGTTCACGACTTAACCAAAGGAGAGCATGATGCTTGTGGTGACGACCCCGACCGTTGAGGGAGCCCCGATTAAGCGCTACATCGGCATGGTGTCCGGCGAGACCTTCGCCGGCGTCAACATGTTCAAGGACTTCGGCGCGAGCCTGTCCAACATGTTCGGCGGGCGCGCCTCCCAGTACGAGGAGGAGATCGGCAATGCGTCGGCTACTGCCGTCAATGAGATGTGCGCCCGGGCGCAGGCGATGGGCGCCAACGCGGTCGTCGGCGTGAAGGTCGACTACTTCACCGCTGGCGCGGACAACGGCATGCTCGCGGCGATCGCGACGGGGACGGCCGTTATTCTCTGAGTCCTCCTCGCGCGGGCGACACGCCGCGCACACATCGACCCGCCGGGTGGCGAGCGGACCGGAGCGTCCGAGGCTGCCCGGCGGGTTGTCGCATCCGGCGCGGACGCCCGAAATAACACAGAAGCACGCAAACTAAGGCACACCTAAATCAGGAGAGTTTACGCTACCAAAGTCTGGTGATCAAGCACTTGACACATGATGAGAAGAAGAAGGACGAGGTCTAGGTTCTTTCGGGCAATGACTCTACCCTTGACGCTGGGTGCGCAGCGAAGACGCGCGCCCGACGCCCAGTTGTCAATCAAGTGAGCCAGAGATGTCCCATCGTTCCATCATGGCACTGGCGCTGGTAGTGACCGGCGCCCTCGCCGCGACCACAGTGAGTACCCCGGCGGCCTTCGCCGAGGAGGAAACCCAGGTCCCCAACGTCGCCGCCGGGGCTGCCCAGGGCTCCCATGCCTCGTTGAACGAGGCGCAATCAGGAGACGGACCCCAGTCCGGCGCAACCGACGAGGCCGGGGACCCCACCCCGATCACCGCGCCCGAGGGCGCCGACGACACCCCGGTGACGATCATCGTCGCACTGGAGGACGGAAACGTCGGTATTCCCTGGTATCAGCGCGTTTTCGGGCTCTCCTCCCAGACGAAGCATGAGACGGTCAGGGACCGGATCGAAACCTCGGTCGAGCAAGCGGTCCCCGGCGCCGATGTTACCGACGTCGCCGACTACACCCATGCCTTCGACGGCTTCGCAATCAGCGCCCCCGCCTCCTGCCTCGAGGCCATCAAAAACACTGCGGGCGTCAAGACCGCCTTCGTCGAGCGCCACCACAAGCCGCTGGTCGTCGACGGCGAGTCCGCCGCGGCCAGCGTGGACGCCGTCAACCCCGCCCTGAAGAACGGCTCCTCCCTGGAGATGACCCGCGCGAACCAGACCACCGTCAAAGGTGACAAGCAGGTCATCGAGGTCATCGACACGGGCATCGAAGCAACACACCCGGCGTTCTCCGGCTCCATGGACGGCGTGCCTGTCCGCTTGACACAGCGGGACGTCGAGTCCCTCGTGGGCAAGCTCAGCCACGGCACGAGCGGCGCGTACCTGAACTCGAAGATCCCCTTCGTTTTCGACTACGCCGACAACGACGCGAACGTGCTTCCCACCTCCACCAAGGATCTCTCCCACGGCACGCACGTGGCCGCCATCGCGGCGGCGAACGCGCCCGACCTGCAGGGGACCGCCCCCAACGCGCAGATCATCGTCGCGAAGGTCGCCGCCGACAAGGACGGGTCAATCCCCGACAGTACCGTGCTCGCCGCCCTCGACGACGCGGTCATCATCAAGCCCGACTCGATCAACCTGTCCCTCGGTGACGACGCCGGCATGGGAACCGAGGCGGGCACCGTCTACGCGGAGGTTTACAAGAACCTCGCCGCCGCGGGCGTGACCGTCAATGCCGCCGCGGGCAACTCCTACTCGAGCGCCTACTCCAACTACACTGGCAAGGGCAAGCCCTACGCGAGCGATCCCGACGCGGGCACGGTCTCCGAGCCGGCCTCCTACCCCTCGACGCTGGCCGTCGCCTCAGTCAACAACCAGGACGCCCTGCCCTACCTCACCCACGGTGACGAGCAGATCGTCTACCGAAAGTCGCGCGGCCTCAAGGACGCTGTCGTCCCCAGCCTGCTCGACATCCCCGAGGGGACATATACCCTCGTTTATGCCGGTATCGGTGACGGCGCGGCCCTCAACAAACTCACCGCTGAGCACCCCGGTGACCTCTCCTCCGTCATCGTCCTGGAGGACCGCGGTGGGTCGGACAGCGCGACCGGGGCCGACATGACGCACGAGGCCAAGGTCAGCGCGCTCACCAAGCTGAGCTCCAAGCCCGCGGCCCTCATCATCGGCGACGCCGAGGACGCGGACACTCCCTACGAGGCGACCATCGAGTCCACCCACACGCTGGCGACCGTGACCATCACGAAGAAGGAGAAGGATGCGCTGATCGCGGCCATCAACGCCGCCGACTCCCACTCGATCTCCATCTCGAACCCGCACGCGGGCGTCGCGCTGGCCTCCGCCAACCCCACGGTCTCGGACTTCACGTCCTGGGGCGTCACCCCCGACCTGGCCCTCAAGCCCGAGGTCGCCGCCCCCGGCGGTACCATCACGTCCGCCGTCCTGGGGGGTGAGTACCGGGCCATGTCGGGCACCTCCATGGCGACCCCGCAGGTCGCGGGCATCGCCGCGCTCGTGCGCCAGCGCATCAATGAGGACCCGGCGTTCGCCGACCTGAGCGCCTCCGAGAAGACCTCGATCGTCACGAACTTCCTGATGGGCACCGCCCACCCGCTGCTCGACGTCGACCAGAACAACGGCACCTACTACTCGCCCCGTCGCGTCGGTGCGGGCCAGGTGGACGCCCTGGCTGCCACGACCTCGTTCGTGTACCCGGCCGTGGTGGGCGCCGTGAACCCCTCGCGCCCCAAGGCCGACCTGGGGGATGGCACGCAGGGCTGGACCTTCCAGGTGAGCCTGACCAACGTCTCCAACGAGGCCCGCTCCTATGCCCTGGGCGGCCAGGCGCTGTCCGAGATCGTCGAGGACGGGCTCTTCACGGAGCACTCCACCAACTGGGCGGGAGCGGGCATCGACCTGACCTTCTCCGCCGACTCGGTGACCGTCCCCGCCCAGGGAGCCGCCACCGTGACCGTCACTGTGACCCCGCGCTCGGCCTTCGCCTCGTACGCGAACGCCAACGCCCCCAAGGGCACCTTCATCGACGGAGCCGTCACCTTCACGAGCACGGATGGCGCCCCCGACCTGACGGTGCCCTACATGGGCTTCTACGGCTCGTGGGGCGCGCCCGCCATCTTCGACGGCAAGTGGTACGACGGCACGACGAGCACCGCGCACGCCTGCTCCTCGACCCTCATGAACCCGGCGACGGACGTGCCCCTGGGCGCGCTCAACCCGCTGGACGGCCAGGACGCCACCGCCGTTCGCGCGGTCGACCCCGCCTCCTTCATCATGTCGCGCTCGGCCGCGCAGGAGGCGCCCAACAAGATGCTGCCGCGCACGTGCCTGCTGCGTAACACGCCGAAGCTGACCTACACGTACACGAACGAGGACGGCCAGACCGTGCGCTCCTACACCTTCGAGCGTGCGAAGAAGTCCTTGTTCAACTTTTCCGCAGGCGCGATTCTGCCCGTCGAGAGCCAGGAGGGCAACAATCCGGTCTTCGACGGTTTCGACGAGGCCGGCAACGAGCTGCCCGACGGGCGCTACACGCTTTCGATCGAGGCCTCCTCCGTGGCTCCCTCGTCCTCGACCCAGCAGATGACCTGGCAGTTTTCCTTGGACACACAGGCACCCGTCATTTCGAACGTTGCGGTGACGGGCGAGGGCGAGGGGCGCGTCGTGTCCTTCGATGTCTCCGATCATTCGCCTCTGGCCGGCATCGCTTTCTCCGAGTCTCCCAACTCTCGTCACTATTTCGATGAGAAGGAGGTCGTGGGCGCGAACCGTCAGCCCGACGGCACCTACTCCAAGCACTACGAGATCGCCTGGAAGGATCTGGTCGACCGCGCGGATTCTACCGACCCGGCGACCTCCTACCTGTACGCGTGGGACTGGGGCAAGAACCAGACCCGCCGCCAGATCCGCTTCCAGACCATCCCGATGACCTCCCTGTCGCTTGCCCCGCAGACCTCCACGGTCGTCGCGGGCGACAAGGTCGCGCTCACCGCCTCCTACGAGCCCTCGAACGCGAACGTCACCGACCTCGTGTGGTCCTCCTCGAACGAGGCCGTGGCAACCGTGAATGAGAATGGTGAGGTCCAGGCTCTGGCTGCGGGCGACGCGACCATTACTGCGACCGACGCGACCCAGCCGAGCCTGTCGGCCGCCGCGCAGGTCCACGTGCGCACGATCTCTGAGGATGTGGGCATCGAGCTGGAGCAATCCTCGCTGGCCGTCAAGGTGGGCGAGGAAGGCACCGTGAAGTCCTACCTGGCGCCCTCCCTACAGGGCCGCGACATTAGCTGGTCGGTGGAGCCCGTCGACCTGGCCACGGTCGCCGGCATCGCGGGAACGACGAGCGCCACGGTGACGGGCGGAGACCACGGCGGAGCGGGCACGCTGAGCGCGACCGTCACCGACGCGGCGGGAGCAGTCAAGACCGCCTCGATCCCCGTCACGGTGCGAGCAGCCGACGCCGACGACTTCGAGGTCGACGAGAACGGCGTTCTCACGGCCTACAAGGGCAGCGCGACCGACGTCGTCATCCCCGAGGGCGTCACCGACATCGGCGAGCGCGCCTTCGCGAGCTCGACCGTGGAACACGTGACGATTCCCGCCGCCGTGCGCAGCATCGGCAACGAGGCCTTCATTTACTCCTCGCTGAAGAATGTCACCTTCCAGGACGACGCGGCCCACCCCTCCCGGCTGACGTCGATCGGTGAGCGGGCGTTCGCGAACACGAGCCTGGAAGCCATTGAGCTGCCTCGCTCCCTGGTGACGATCGGCGCTGAGGTCTTCGACTACGACTCGGCGCTCACGTCGATCAAGCTGGGGCCGAACGTCGCCGCTGATGCGGTGACCTCGGGGTACTCGGAGACTACCGCGCTGACCGGCGTCGAGGTCGACCCCGCGAACCCGAACTACGAGAGCATCGACGGAGTCTTGTACTCCAAGGACCACTCGCGCCTGATCCTCTACCCGGCGGCCAAGAACACAGGCGGCTCGTACACGGTGCTGGACGGGGTCACGAGCATCGCGCCCAAGGCCTTCCAGAAGGCGGGTATCACCACCGTGGCGCTGCCCGATAGTCTGCGAGCGATCGGGGACGAGGCGTTCCGTCTGTCCGCGCTCACCGCGCTGTCCCTGCCCGAGAAGTTCGAGACGGTTGGCACCTGTGCCTTCTGCTCTGCTGGCAAGCTGGAGAGCATTGATCTGGGAGGCGCGATCTCGCTGGGTGGCAGCGCGTTTGAGTCCACGAGCGCCAAGAATGGAGTCAATTTCCGTCCCGAGCTGGGTCGCCTGATGACGATTGGCGACTTTGCGTTCAGCCGCACCGCGGTTCCTACCGTGAGTCTGCCCGACTCGGTGACCACGGTTGGCGAGCAGGCTTTCTCGGAGAACAGCGCCCTGGCCTCGTTCCATATCGGCGCGGGCGTCTCCTCCTTCGGCGAGACCGCCCTGTACAACGACCGCACGATCGCCTCGCTGACGGTCGATCCTGCCAACGCGGTGTACTCGGCCGAGCGCAATGTCCTGTACCGCACGGGCGCCGACGGGCTGCACCTCCTGCTCTCCCCGGCGGCGAATACCATCACCGACTACACGGTGCGCGCGGGCACGGTCGATATCGGCGCCTCGGCGTTCGCCAACAACAAGGCGCTGACCCGCGTCGTCCTGCCCGAGGGTGTGACGACCATCGGCGATGAGGCCTTCGCCGGGTGTGCTTCCCTGGCCGAGCTGGTGATCCCCGACTCGGTCGAGCGCTCGAGTGGCGTCACCGGCAACTCCCTGGAAGTTGTCGAATACGGCTCCAAGGTGACCTCGATTCGGATGGAGGGCAGCTGGGTTCCCATGCCGCGCCGTATCGTTGTGCGCGGAGGAGTGGACGGCTCCTTCGTCTATGACGGGCGCCCGACGAATGGACGCCGCCAGAGCGCCTACTTCGGCGAGGGTATGACGCGCGTGTCCTTCGGCGCGGACGTCCCGCGCGTCCTCGTCCTTCCTTCGACGCTCACCCGCCTCGACCTTGAGCCGGAGCTGAGCGACGAGAAGAAGGAGGACACGCAGGTCTACGTCGCCGCGGCCGAGGGGTCGCCCGCGTGGAACGTCGCCAAGGACGCCCTCGAGGCAGCCGGCTTTGATGCGTCGCACCTGCACACCTACACGGCTGCGTCGATGGCCCTATCGGGTGCTTCTATCGCCGAGGCCGGTGGGGGCTACACGTACACGGGCGAGGCCGGGGTGTCGGTCGACGTGACCGCGACGGTTGCTGGTGGCATCGCCGGGACGGCGCAGGTGCGCGCCGTGCAGGTCGGCGCGGACGGCACCGAGACACTCGTGCGCGACTGGACGACTGTGGCGGACGGCGGGGAGGGGGCGGCCGCCTCTTCGGTGACCTTCCCGTGGACCCCGTCCGCGTCGGACGTGAGCCTGCGCGTCCAGGTGCGTGACGCCTCGTACCTGATGACCACTCTCACGATCAAGCTGCCGGGCACCCCGACGCCTGCGCCTGAGCCGAGTCCGGATCCGACGCCTGCACCAGACCCGACGCCTGCACCAGACCCGACGCCTGCACCGACGCCTGAGCCGAGTCCGGATACGACGCCTGGGCCGGACTCGACGCCTGCGCCTCAGGGCGGTGCGTGGATCAGCGATTCGGTGGGCTGGTGGTACCGGTATGCGGATGGCACTTACCCGGCTGGCCAGGCGGTGCAGATCGGTCACTCGATCTACCGCTTTGATCCTCGCGGCTACATGCGTACCGGCTGGGCGAGTGAGGGTGGCTCGTGGTTCTACCATGACGCGTCGGGCGCTCAGGTGAGTGGTTGGGTCAAGGATGGCTCGTCCTGGTACTACCTGGATCCTGCGTCGGGTCGTATGGTGACGGGGTGGCTGCTTGATGGGCTGACGTGGTATTACCTGACGCCCGGCAGTGGCGCGATGGCGACCGGTTGGGTGTGGGATGGTTCTGCCTGGTACTACATGGCTCCCAGTGGCGCGTTGACCACGGGTTGGGTCAAGGACGGTGGCTCCTGGTACTACCTGAGCACCGACTCCGGCGCGATGTTCACCGGCGGGCACTGGATCGGCTCGACGTGGTACTACTTCGCCGATTCGGGACGGCTCATCGGCTGACCTGATAGCGACGCTCCCTGCGCCCGCGCCCCCGGAGAATCTCCCGGGGCGCGGGCCTGTGCCGCCCCTCAGGCTCAGCCATGTGTCGACCGTGAGCGGCGAGAACGCGGGGAAGGATGAACGAGCGGGCAGCGCCTTGCGTGACGCCCTTCGACCATTAGGTCGATCCGGCGACGCGTCTGCCCCTTATTCGTGGACCTCCGGCGGGTGTTGACGCCAGTAATTCGAGTCCTTAGCAACTTTGTCAGATTCGGTGGAAAGATGTGGTGCAACCCTGGAAAACGCGACGAAGCGGGACGTGTAGAGGCTCGCCGATGACCCCGCTTACCGTGGGTCATGCATGGTAATACCTTTGAAGACCGTGGCACGCATGTCGACGCATGCTGAGAAGCTGCGTCTCAGGAGATATCCGGAAACCCTCTCAAGGGATATGTTTGACACGAGGGTCGTGATCGCAACACGGAACCTTCCCTTACCAACTGCCAATAGAGGGGTTTGAAATGTCCCATCGAAAGTCAATGGTGCTGGCGTTCGCGCTCGCCGGTGCCCTGTCGCTGACCGCGGTCAGCATGCCCGCCGCTTTCGCGGCCGACACGGGCACGGGCGGTCAGGTGAACGCAGCCGCCGCGCCGCAAGCCAATAATGATGAGTTCACCATCGACGCCGACGGCGTGCTTGTCGCCTACACGGGAGGGGCGACGGACATTCGCATCCCCGAGGGCGTGACCGAGATCAGCTCGAATGCCTTCACCAGCGCACAGCTGACGAGCGTGTGGATCCCCGCGAGCGTGCGCGCCATCGACGACTCTGCCTTCGCGGGCCAGCCGCTCACCCAGGTCACCTTCCAGGACGATGAGGCGCACCCCTCGCAGCTTGAGACGATCGGGGAGCGCGCCTTTTCGTACACACCTCTGGAGAGCGTTTCCCTTCCTCGTTCTCTCAAGACGGCAGGCCTCGAGGCCTTCAGCGACATGGCGAAGCTGCGCTCCGTCAGCGTTGGCCCGAATGTCCAGGCTGACGGCCTTTTCGCGGCATTCGCACGCACCCCGCTCCTGGAGAGCATCGAGGTCGACGCCGCGAACCAGAACTACCAGAGCCTCGACGGCGTCCTGTACTCGAAGGATCTGACGCACCTGGCGACATACCCGCAGGCGAAGAACTCGGGCGGCTCCTACACCGTCGCTGAGGAGACCGCATTCATCGACGAGGGTGCTTTCGCCTCTGCGCAGATCACCTCCGTGATCCTGCCCTCGCATCTGCGTAACGTTGGCAAGGGTGCGTTCGTGGGGGCGCGGATTACGTCCCTGACCCTGCCTGACGCCTTCGAGTCCATGGACGACACGGCTTTCTGGTACATGTCCAAGCTGGAGCGCGTTGACCTGGGTGGTGCCACGATGCTGCCGGATAGTGCCTTCCGCTACGACAGGGCCCTCGCCGAGGTGAATTTCCGTCCCGACCTGAATCGCCTGGCCGAGGTCGGCGACTACGCCTTCGACACCACGGCGCTCACCTCCGCCACACTCCCCGACTCGGTGACCTCGATCGGTAAGGGTGCCTTCTCCAACGACACCGCCCTGACCTCGCTCCACCTGGGCTCGGGCATCGCCTCCATCGGCGAATCCGCGTTCGTGGGCTCGAACAACCTCGCCTCGCTGACCGTGGACCCCGCCAACACGGTGTACTCCGTGGAAGACGGTGCCCTGTACAGTAAGGGCGACGCTGGCCGCACCCTGGTCCTGTACCTGCCCACAAAGACGGACACAGACGTGACGGTTCCCGAGGGAACAACCGCTATCGCTGATGCCGCATTCGCGAGCAACACGTCCCTGCGCCGAGTCGTCCTGCCCGAGGGACTGACGACCATCGGCTACGGCGCCTTCGACGGCGATACGAACCTCACCGACCTCGTCATCCCCGACTCGGTGACGGTCGCCCGAGGCCTGGTCAACAACGGCCTGGACACGATCGAACTGGGAACGAAGGTCACGGAACTGTGGATGACCCCGCGGCAGACCTCCTCCCCGCGCCACATCATCGTGCGCGGCGGAAACGACGGCGAGTTCTACTACGAGGGCAAGGCCTCCAATGGCCGCCCGGACAGTGCCTACTTCGGCGAGGGGATGACCCGATTCACCTTCTGGTTCGACACTCCCCGCGTCCTGGTGCTGCCCTCGACCGTCGAGGAGATCAAACTCGCCGCCGACATGGACGATGACTTCAAGGCGAACACCGAGATCTACGTCGCCGCCCCCAAGGGCTCGAAGGCGTGGACGCTCACCGAGACAGCCATGAAGAACGCCGGCTACAACACGGAGAGCCTCTTCGAGTACACGACCCCCCAGGTGAGTGTGTCGGGCACCGGCATCAACGAGGCCGGGGCCGGGTACACGCTCACCACCACCGTGGGCACGCCGACGACCATCAACGTCTCCGCTCAGGGCGGCACCCTGGGCGGACGCGAGCTGCGCGTCGTGCAGGTCAGCGCTGACGGCACCGACACTGTCCTCCAGGACTGGGCGTCGATGCAGGGCAGCTCGGACCAGAGCGCGTCCACCGCCTCCTACACCTGGACCCCGACCAGCGCTGAAGCGTCGCTGCGCTTCGACGTGCGTCAGGATCCCCACGCCGTGACCTCGACGACCGTGAAAGCCTCGTCTGACACGACGCCCGCGCAGGGCCAGTGGGTCTGGGGCGCTCGCGGCTGGTGGTACCGCTACGCGGATGGCACCTACCCCTCGAACACGGCCAAGACCATTGGCGGCATGGTGTACCGCTTCGACGCCGACGGCTACATGCGCACCGGTTGGGTCTTCGAGCAGGGCTTGTGGTACTACCACGCCGTCTCGGGTGCCCAGGTCACCGGTTGGGTTCTCGACGGGATCTCCTGGTATTACATGGACCCGAGCACGGGCGCCATGGCCACGGGCTGGGTCACGGTTGGCTCGCACTCGTACTACCTTGACCCGCAGACCGGCATAATGAAGACCGGCTGGCTCAAGGACGGTGACTCCTGGTACTACCTGAAGCCCGGAAGCGGCCAGATGGCAACGGGCCGTGTCTGGATCGGGTGGCGGTACTACCGCTTCTCCGAGACCGGTCAGCTGATCCGCTGAATCGGGAGAGGGTGGTAAGCCCCTTCCGCGCGCCTGCGTCGCCGGTGTTCCGGGGGCGCAGGCGCCCTGTCGTTGCGGGCAGTGACGGCATGAAAAGTCTCAGGGAATTCTCAGGTTGTGTTGTCGTTCTGGCAAGGTTGGCTTCCTACAGTAGAGGCATACAAGGAAAGGCGACGTCGGCCATAGTGGCCGCGTCGGCGTGAATCTTCTGAGGAGCTATTTGGGCGAACGTGCACTGTGTTGATGGGATACGCCGAGGGGTCGACCGTGAGGTTGGCCCCTCGGCGTTTCTGCTTGTCCGTGGTGGGCTCGCCCAGTGGGTCGTTCGCCTCCCGTCGATCAGGGGTTATAGGATAAAACGTGGGTTATAGGACAAAACGTGTTGGTTTTGTGGCGAGTTTTCGGCTTGCTGGTGCGGAAAAATCGGTATTGAAGATGGTGGGAGCCAAGATGAAGGATGGACAAATCTTGTTGGTTTTATAGCGACTTTTCTGCTTTGTTGCGCGGGAAAGTCGCTGTTGAAGGCGGTGAGCGCCAACGTGGAGGATAGGCAAAAAGTGGTGGTTGTGTTGCGACTGTCCCCGGCCTCGTTCTCAATTTCGCACGTAATTCCTTCGTGACTGTTTCAAGATTTGAAATCGCATCGTTGAAATCATGCGGTTTTCGGCCGTAATTCAAAACTGAACAAGTTAAATTATGTGCGAGATTGTTGGGGAACTAGAGATTGTGGCACCAGCGCGGCTCGCGCCGCGCCTGTTCCCGGCCTCGTCGGCGGCATTGCTTGACTCCCATTGGACGGGCTATCTCAGAATGTCGCATGCAATTCCCCCGACCCTGTGTCGCGTCACGCATTCGCATC
Organism: Schaalia sp. HMT-172; assembly: GCF_030644365.1. Lineage (NCBI taxonomy): Bacteria > Bacillati > Actinomycetota > Actinomycetes > Actinomycetales > Actinomycetaceae > Schaalia > Schaalia sp. HMT-172. The sequence continues at coordinate 1,791,661 of NZ_CP130058.1, read as the reverse complement.
GTTGGAATTGCAACGTTTGTAGACGCTGTTGAAAGTTCACTCAGTCGAATTGCATGCGAAACTGCTCCGAGGATGTGCGCTCGCCGCACACGCGGGCCCGATTCGCCGCCGCCTGACCGCTGGGCGGCTTACCCTCGTGCACCCGCGCGCACGCGGGCCCGCTCATGCGTGCCTGGGCAGCGCCGCCCATGCGCATATCGTGAGGTTGACGTGCGTATCAAGGGGTTACCGCGCATATTCAGCGGTTCGCGTGCGAGCTCCACGCGAGGCCAGGCGCCGTTGTGCCCAGATCGCAGACCACCTCGCCCACAACACCCGATTGTCAGCGTTTTTCGCCGAGGTGGTCTGCACTTTGGGCGCCACACCAACCAAAGCCACGCGCGGACCTCTACCAAACAGGGGGAATTGCGCTGTGAGAGGTGCACGGTTGAGCTCACCCCACGTCGAGGGCGCCATCAAACGGGGGGAATTGCACCAATAGAGGCGCGACACGCCGGCGACACGCCGGCAGGAGGCTTCTAATGGTGCAAAACCCCCATCGTCAGCCCGACATACACCCAGGCGCAGAGGGCGGAGGGCCGGAGGCCACGGGCGCGCTTCGAGACACGGGCCTAGCCACGGCACTCGCGGGCGGCGACCCGACAACCTCCAGACACATTTCGCACGTAATTTCCCCTCGGTCATTTTTCGAGATCACCTGAAAACGTTGCAATTCCAGCGATGTGGATTCAATATTTGAACTAATCGCAGGGGAATTACGTGCGACATTGATGGGCGGGGCAGGGGAACGGGCGGCCAACTCCACGACGACGTTTGCTGCCGATGAGGCGAAACAGCCCATCGGTGATCATTCAACCAGGTCTGATCGGGCGCAATACTCTCGATCAGGTTGAATCTCGCCTCACGGGTCGAATGCCCCCAAACGGGTTGAACGCTCCCGATCGGGTGTATTCCTTCCGATGGGGCGCATACTGTCTGAGGCGCTGCGGCGCGGGCGTCCGAGCGCAGGCATCCTCCCTCGACGATGCCTGGGACCGAGCCGCGACCAACGCGTTGTGTCGTTTTATCCCGACCTGCCGGGGTTGGCGCACGGACGCGCTGTTGTGTGGGCTGGTAGGAATTCCCATCAATTGCGCATCTCGACATGGTCAGTTGCCTTGCTTTTCCTTTAAGTTCGCGATGGATGGTATTGACAGATCGCGAGAAAAATACCCAAAAACCATGTCGGAGGAAAGGTGTATGCGCTACGCTAGCGGTGGGGCGCGATGCTCGTCGGCGCCCATCTGTCCAACCGTTAAGAAAGTGGGCCGCAGATGTCTCATCGTCGCCTGTTGGCACTGTCGTTACTCACGACCGGTGCCCTCGCTCTCACCGCCGTCAGTGTGCCAGCCGCCTTAGCGGCCGACGCGACCGGCACCCGGATCTCGTCGACCAACCAGGCGGCGGACGACTCGGCGGTCACCATCATCGTCCGGCTCGCGCAGGAGCCCGGCGACCAGGCCTCCCGCTACACCGAGGCAAAGAAGCGCATCGGTGACGCCGTGGCGCAGGCCAGGCCGGGCTCAAGCATCGAGGACGTGCGGGACTACCATCACGTCTTCCAAGGCTTCGCGATCAAGGCGCCGCCTTCGGCCCTGGCGGCCATCAAGGCCACGCCCGGCGTTGAGGGCGCGTTCGTCGAAGGGCGCCACGCGCTGGTCAACGACATCGACTTCTGGGGGATCCAGGACGGCCAGAACTCCGATAATGCCCCCGCCATGGGGACGGCCTCGCAGATGACACGCGCGAACCGCGCCGCCCTGGCGGGTGAGGGGCAGGTCGTTGAGGTTATCGACACTCGCTTCGACACCTCGCACGAGGCCTTCGCGGGGACCGTGGACGCCGCCTCGCTGCGCCTCACGAAGGATACAGTCGCCGCAGTGACCGGCCAGCTGGGCGCCGGCAAGGGCGGAGCGTGGGTGAGCGACAAGATTCCCTTCGCCTACGACTACGGGGACGGCGACGCGGACGTCCTGGGGTCGGATGACGGTGGGCGTGAAACCTGGGGGGCCTACACCGAGGGCACGCACGCCGCGGCCCTCGCGGCCGCCAACGGCAGCGCATTCAAGGGCGCGGCTCCCGGGGCTCAGCTCATCGTCGCGAAGGTGACGCAGGACGGTGCCGATACGGCCAGCGACAGCGCGCTCCTGGCTGCCCTCGATGACGCCGCTGTCCTTGCCCCCGACGTCCTCACCGTGTCCTTCGCGACCATCGAGGGGATGAGTTCGGACTCCGAGGCACTGTACTCGCAGGTGTACCAGAACCTGAACGCCGCGGGCATCACGGTGAACGCGCCCGCCGGAAACGAAGGAAGCGGAAGCTACGCCAGCGACCCGGACAACGGCATGATCGCCGTCCCCGCGTCCTACTCGTCCACCCTGGCGGTGGCCTCGGTCAGCGAGCAGGACATCATGGGAGCGGTGACCTTCGGTGACCGACGCATCGGCTACCGCACCATCACCAGGATGAACCAGGGTGATGCACCCGGCTTCGAGAGCCTCGCGGAGGGAACCTACCGGGTCGTGTACGCCCGAAACGGTACGACGGCGGACCTGGAGAAGTACCTCGGATCGAACTATGGGGACCTGTCGCGCACGATCATCCTCGAAGACTGGGGAGGCACTGACGACAACGGGCGCGACGTCGAGCTCAAGCACCAGCTGAAGAACCTGAAGTCGCTCACGAGCAAGCCCGCCGGTCTCATGCTCGCGTACGTGCGAGACAGCGACACCCCCAAGAAGGCGGACGTGGATCGCTGGTTTAGTGTGCGGGCGGGAACCATCACGAAGTCTGATGGGGACGCCCTCCGCGAGGCGATCGCGGCTTCCGAGTCCGGCTACGTCGAGGTCACCGTGAGCCCCTCGGCGACGCTCTCCGTCCCAGCGAACGTCGAGGTCTCCGACTTCTCCTCCTCGGGAGCCACCTCCGACCTACGCCTCAAGCCCGAGCTCGCGGCGCCCGGCGGTCGGGTCATGTCCGCCACCCCCGGCAACAATTACGGCCGCCAGAGCGGAACGGCCGAGGCCTCGGCCCAGGTCGCGGGGATCGCGGCCCTCGTGCGTCAGCGCGTCGCGACCGACCCCGCTTTCGCGGGCAAGAGCGCTGCCGAGAAGAACGCTCTGGTCTCGAATCTCCTGATGGGTACCGCCCACCCGCTCGCGGACGCGACCCGCGAGGACGGGACCTTCTATTCGCCGCGGCGCGTCGGAGCGGGGCTCGTGGACGCGGTGGCGGCCACGACTTCGCCCGTGTATCCGACCGTGGTGGGCGCGGCTGACCCCTCCCGCCCGAAGGCCGACCTGGGGGACGGCACGCAGGGCTGGACCTTCCAGGTGAACCTGACGAACGTCTCCGACACTGCTCACACCTACTCGCTCGGCGGTCAGGTGCTGTCCGAAAACGTCGAGAACGGGCTGTTCACGCGGCACGCGACCAACTGGGCGGGGCGGGGCATTGACCTGACGTTCTCGGCGGACTCCGTGACCGTGCCCGCCTCCTCCAGCGCGACGGTGACCGTGACGGTGACTCCGCGCGAGGCCTTCGCCTCGTATGCGAACGCGACCACTCCCAACGGAACATTCGTCGACGGCGCGGTGACCTTCACGAGCAGCGACGGGCAACCCGATCTGACGGTGCCCTACATGGGCTTCTATGGGTCGTGGGGCGCGCCCAACGTTTTCGATCAGCAGTGGCCGAACAACCATAAGGTCGGCTACGGGTCGACGGTCGCGCACGGCGTCATGCCTTTCGGCCAGTCCAATCCCTTCCGGGAGGAGGATGCACGGATGGCGGACGGCATTGACCCCGACCGTGTCGTCATCTCGCGTTCCACGGAGGAGCAGGCCCGGCGCAGTATCGGCACGGAAACGGTGCTGTTGCGCGCCGTCCCCTCGCTGACGTTCACTCTGACGAACGAGGCCGGCCAGACCCTGCGCAGCTTCACGTGCGATCGTTCGGATAAGTCCGTCTACGACGACCACTGGCGTGCCTCGCACAACGTCGAGTTCATGTCGCCCGGATGCGCCCCGCGCTTCGACGGCTATGACGCCGACGGCAATGAGCTGCCGGACGGGCGCTACACGGTCACGATCGAGGCCAGCAACTACGGCCCTTCGGCGCAGACCCACCAGACCAGCTACAGCTTCTGGCTGGATACGGCGGCTCCCACGGTCTCGAACGTGTCCGTCGCGGGCGAGGGGGACGCGCGCACGCTGTCCTTCGATCTGAGCGATTCCTCGCCGATCGCAGGCTACGGTTTCTCGCTTGGTGAGGATGGTGCGGTGACGATGTGGCACGTCGAAGATAACCCGTCCGCTCGCGCAGACGATGGCCTGTTCCACCAGCACTACGAGGTTCGCCTCTCGGAGGTGACGCAGGCGCTGGGCGAGAACCCCTCGAGCCTGTACCTGCAGGCGTGGGATTGGCCGGTGAACCGCGGGAGCGCGGCCGTTGTCGTGACGCCGGTTGCGATGACGTCGCTGTCGGTGTCGCCGCAGGCGGCCACGATGACGGTCGGCGAAACCGCGACGGTGCGCGCCACTCACCAGCCCGATGACGCGAACGTGACCGACGTGGTGTGGTCCTCCTCGAACGAGGCCGTGGCAACGGTCGACCAGGATGGCGTCATCAGCGCGGTGGGTGCCGGCGAGGCGACCATCACGGTGTCCGACCCGACCCAGCCTTCGGTGAGTGCCAGCGTCACTGTTCGCGTGAGTGCTGCGGGCCCCGCGTCGCAGTCGGGCACCTGGCTGTGGGACGTCCACGGCTGGTGGTACCGCTACGAGGATGGCAGCTACCCCTCGGATACGACGCTCGTGCTCGATGGGGCCACGTATCGCTTCGATGCGGCCGGCTACATGCGCACCGGGTGGGTGAGCGAGCGGGGCGTGTGGTACTACCATCATGCGTCCGGCGCCCAGGCCAAGGGGTGGGTGCTTGATGGCGTGCACTGGTACTACATGGATCCGGACACCGGGGCCATGGTGACGGGCTGGCTGCAGGTGGGTGGCACCTGGTACTACCTGTCTCCCGCCAACGGGGCCATGGTGACTGGCTGGTTTAAGGACGGCGATCACTGGTTCTACCTGCACCACGGCAGCGGTGCGATGGCCACCGGCTGGGTGCGTATTTACCTGAAGTGGTACCAGTTCAACGAGGCGGGTCAACTGATCAGCTAACGTCCGCACCCAGGTTCGAAGCTTCGCGCCGACGCCCGCGCCTCCCGGTCAGTTTTCGGGAGGCGCGGGCCTGTGTCTGCATCGGCTGGCCCGATATGCGGGAGTGTCACGGCGGGTCGTTGCCGACGCGTGAGGGGGCTTGGCGGTGGGGTGGGTGATCGTCTCTCTGCTCGTGCCGTATAACGCTGGGCAGAGAGGTGATTGATCATACGAATTCAGGGGATAGTTCGTTGACAGATGGTGAGAAAAATACGAGACAACCATCGTCCCATGGGCGGGTGTGGGTTACTCTTAAAGCGAGGGGTTCGTGACGATGTATCTCCCCATCGACCAGCTGTGAAGAAAGTGAGCCGCAGATGAACCACCGTCGACTGTCGGCACTGGCGCTTATAGCGACCGGTGCCCTTGCCATTACCGCCCTGATGACGCCACCCACGTTCGCGACTGACGCAGACCGGGCCGAGTCCTCCTCGACCAGCGAGGAAGCCTCGGACCAGCAGGCCACCGTCATCGTCCGGCTCGACGAGGGCGTCGTCGGCCAGGACCGCGCGGGCGCCTATCGGGACGTGAAAGCGCGCATCGCCGAGGCCGTGGCCCAGGCGTCCCCGGGCGCCACCATCGAGGACGTGCGGGACTATCACCACGCCGTCGACGGCTTCGCGATTAAGGCACCCGCATCCACCCTCGCGTCTATCAAGAGCGTTCGCGGCGTCGCGGACGCGTTTGTGGAACGCTATCGCGCGCCGGTCTTTTATCCCGAACAGTCAGTGGCCGCGGACGCGCCAATCGTCGACCCGGCGAAAGAGACGCACGCCGACCAGGTCGCCGGCTCGGGTCGGGGCCGCGTTATCGAGGTCATCGACGCCAGCTTCGACACCTCGCTCGAGGCATTCGCAGGGAGCATGGACGCCGCGTCGTTGCGCCTGACGAAGGGGGAGAGCGCCTCTCTCAGCTCCCAGCTGGACGCCGGGAGGGGCGGCGCGTGGCTCAGTGACAAGATTCCCTTCGCCTACGACTACGCCGATGGCGACACGGATCTGTCCCGCGGCTACGACTACGGGCCCGAGGACTATACGCTGCACGCGCATGGAACTCGTATGGCGGCGCTCGCGGCAGCGAACGGGGCGACGTATCGTGGCGCAGCCCCTCAGGCTCAGCTCGTCGTCGCGAAGGTCGTCTCCAATGGGGCGTCGGGCGCGCGCGACTCCGACCTGCTGGCAGCCTTGGATGACGCGATGGTCATCAAACCCGACGTCGTGTCCGTGGCCTTCATGGCCGACCAGGATCTCAGTGGCAACGCCTCGGCATTGTACGAGCAGGTCTTTGACCGGCTCGCCGACGCGGGCGTGAGCGTCGACGCGCCCGCCGGAGACAGCGGGCGCTCGGAGTGGCGTACGCACGAACGTGATCTGGGTGCCGTTGGCGCTCCCGGCTCCTACTCCTCCGTGCTGGCAGTAGCCGCCGTCGGCGTCGTCGCGCGGGGCGGTCAGGAGGGCTATAAGCCCTTCGCGGCCTCCTCGTGGGGGCCGACTCCCGACATGAGGCTCAAGCCTGAGATCGCCGCGCCCGGGTGGGATGTGAGGGCTCCTGTCCCCGGCAATGAGGTGCGTGACCTAGACGGAACGGGCGAGGCGTCGGCTCAGGTTGCTGGCGTCGCGGCCCTCGTGCGCCAGCGCCTGGCGGCCGATCCGATGGCCGCGGCGATGAGCGAGGAGGAGCGCAGCGCCCTGGTCACCAACTTCCTGATGGGCACCGCCCACCCGATCGTGGATGTCGACGCGACGGACGGGGCCTACTGGTCCCCGCGCTGGGTCGGTGCCGGCATGGTGGACGCGCTGGCGGCCACGACCTCGTCCGTGTACCCGGCCGTCGTGGGCGCGGCGAACCCGTCGCGGCCGAAGGCCGAGCTGGGCGAGAGCACCAGCGGGTGGACATTCCAGGTGCAACTGACCAACCTCTCCGACACCGCCCACACCTACACGCTCGGTGGGCAGGCGCTCTCCGAGAGCATCAGTGGCTCCCTCTATACGAGGCATTCGACGAACTGGACGGGTAAGGGAATCGATCTGACCTTCTCCGAGGGCTCGGTGACCGTGCCCGCCGCCTCCAGCGCCACGGTGACCGTCACCGTGAACCCGAGGGCCGAGTTCGCCTCGTTCGCGACCAAGCAGACGCCCAACGGCACGTTCGTTGAAGGCGCGGTGACCTTCGCGAGCACGGACGGACAGCCCGATCTCACCGTTCCTTACCTGGGCTTTTACGGCGCGAGTGTCGACACGCCAATCTTCGACAGCCCCGTGTACGGTAAGGAAACCATCGGCACATCCGCGATGACCTTCCATGGACTGACTCTCGGGCAGCTGAACCCGTTCGACCCGGAAGAGGACATCGCCATCAGTACGAATGACCGTGACCTGTACATCATCTCCCGGTCGACGGATGAATACGCACGAACGTATGCCACCCCTGGTACCGTGCTGCTGCGCGACGTCGTCTCGCTGACGTACACCTACACCAACGAGGCGGGGGAGGTCGTGCGCTCCTACAAGTACGGTGGCGCACCCAAGAGCAGGTCCTACTCCAACGGACGCTACTGGGAGGTCACCCGGGCGGAAGACGCGTTCGACAGCGCGCCCTGGTTTGATGGCTACGACGAGAAGGGGAACGAGCTGCCGGACGGGAAGTACACGCTCACCATCGAAGGCACCACCGGTGGCGCCTCTCCTGTCACCGAGAAGCTGACCCACGTGATCACGCTGGACACGGCCCCACCCGTCATCTCGAACGTGGCGATTTCGGGCGAGGGGGATGCGCGCACGCTGTCCTTCGACGCAACCGACGCGTCGCCCTTCCCGGGATTCGGGTTCTCGTGGACGCAGGACGGCGAGCCTTTCATGCGCCAGAAGTACTACGGCTGGGGCGAGATTGGGGACGACGGGCTGCACCACGTCCACTTCGAGGTGCCGCTCTCCCAGATTGCCGAGCGTGCGGGTGGTGACCCCTCGAGCGTCTACCTGCAGGTGTGGGACTGGCCGGTCAATAGGGCAAGCGTGAAGGTGGACCTCAAGGCCATTCCCATGACGAAGCTGTCCGTCTCTCCCGAGTCGGCGACGCTGTCGGTGGGCCAGAGCGTGACGCTGAGCGCCTCCCACGAGCCTGCGGATGCGAGCGTGACCGACGTCGTATGGTCCTCCTCCAACGAGGCCGTGGCCACGGTCAGCCCGGACGGCGTCGTGACGGCGGTGGGCGCGGGCGAGGCGACGGTGAGCGTGACCGATCCGACGCAGCCTTCGCTCGTGTCCGCGAGCTCCACGATCCGCGTTGAGGCTTCCGTTCCCGCGCCGAAGGCGGGTGCGTGGAAGTGGGACGGGCGCGGCTGGTGGTACCGCTACGAGGACGGCTCCTACCCGGTGAGCGAGACCCTCGTCATCGATGGGGCGACCTACCGTTTCGATGCGTCGGGGTATATGCGCACCGGCTGGGTGAGCGAGGGTGGGCAGTGGTACTTCCACGCGGCCTCGGGCGCTCAGGCGAGTGGCTGGGTGCTCTCGGGCGTGCACTGGTACTACCTGAATCCGGACGGTGGGGCGATGATGACTGGCTGGGTGCAGGTGGGGTCCACGTGGTACTACCTGAGCCCGTCTGGTGGTGCGATGGCGACGGGGTGGCTGAAGGAGGGCGGCCACTGGTACTACCTGCATCACGGTAGCGGCGCGATGGCGACCGGCTGGGTGCGCATCTACCTGAAGTGGTATCACTTCGCCGAGAATGGCCAGCTGATCGGTTAGTCGGCGACCGAGACGGCTGATCCTCCTCCCGCGCCCCGGACACGTGTCCGGGGCGCGGGAGTCGTTTGGGGGAGGGGTGGGGTCGTGTTGCGCCGCGCGGTGGGTCCACGCTGGGCCTTGTAAGCGCTGGTGAGGGGAGTGTGAGGTGTGGGTGATCTATCAGGGGTGTTTGTCGCGAACAAGCTAACTGACAGGTACGCGGTAATAGTTCCTGAGATATTGTTGGTCAGGGGGTCGTGCCCGCGTGGGCGCGACCCCCTGATGTGCTGATCGAGTGAGGGAGTGGTGGATGTTTCATCGAACGTTATCGGCGCTGGCGGTCACGCTTGTCGGCGCCCTGTCGATCGCCGTGTGCGGGGCGAGCCCGGCACTCGGTGCCGACGCGGCCGCGTCGCGCGTGGGCCCTCAGCACTCCGGCGTTGTCTCGCCCAGCGGCGAGGCCGCACCGTCATTCCTGTTTCTGCGGCCCGGGGGCACCGTGCTCGCGCCCGGACAGTCCATGACCTTCGAGGCCTTGTACGACACGCGCCCCGCGGATAGCTCCGACGTCATCTGGGAATCCTCGGACACCTCCGTGTTCACCGTGGACGGCAACGGCCTCGTCACCGCCGTCGGTGTCGGCGAGGCGAAGATCACCGTGACCGATCGGGCGAGGAGCTCCGTCTTTGGTGTCTCGCCCGTCCAGGTTCGAGCCGTGCCCGAGGACACCGGAATCGAGCTGTCCTCCCCCTCGCTGACGTTGCTGCCCGGGGGCGGCGTCGTCGTCAACGCGCTCCTCGCGCCGAGCCTGCGCGCACGCGCGGTGACGTGGTCGCTGACCCCCTCCACGCTCGCCACCCTGACCCCGAACGAGGGTACCCCGAGCGCCAGCCTGTCCGCTTCCGCTCGTTCCGGCAGGGGCACGCTGAGCGCGACCGTGACGAACGAGAGCGGCGTCGCCGTCACCGCCTCGATCGAGGTCGAGGTCGAGCCTGATGTCTCCGCTGACTTCGTCATCGAAGAGGATGGAACCCTCACCGGTTATCGGGGGACTGACGCGACCGTCGTGATCCCCGAGGGCGTCACCGCGATCGCCTCTCATGCCTGGAGCGGCACGGGGGTGACCTCCCTTCGGGTGCCCTCCAGCGTGCGCAGCATCGGCGACGAGGCCTTCTCAGGCAGCTCCCTCGAATCGCTCACCTTCGACGACGGGGAGCAGGCGCCCTCCCAGCTCGCGCAGATAGGCAGCCGCGCCTTCGTCAACACGGCCATCACGGACCTGTCCCTGCCCCGCTCGCTCGTCCAGGTCGCGCCGGATGCCTTCGTCGAGATGCCCCGCCTGACCTCGCTTCGCCTGGGGCCCAGCGTCGCCGCGGGGCAGCTGGTGGGCTCCTTCGCGGAGACGCCCGAACTCACCCGCATCGAGGTGGACGGCGCCAACGCGCACTACGAGTCCCTCGACGGGGTCCTGTACACGCGGGACCGCACGCGTCTGATCGCCTACCCCGCCGCCAGGAGCGCGGGAGGCTCCTACACGATTGCCGAGGGCGTCGAGGGAATCGACGACATGGCGTTCCTCATGGCGCGCGTGGAGTCCGTGTCCCTGCCCTCCACGCTGCGCCGCATCGGCATCCAGTCCTTCGAGGGCGCCCACCTGCGCGAGCTGACGCTGCCCGACGCCTTCGAGACGATGGGCGCATCGGCCTTCTGGCACATGCCCGCGCTCACCCGCGTCGACCTGGGCGGAGCCAGGCACGTCTCGACCAACGCCTTCCGCGACGACGCCGCGCTGCGCGAGGTAAACATGCGCCCCGACCACGGGAGGCTGGCGAGCGTCGCGGACGGCGCTTTCGTCGGCACCGGCGTCACATCCATCTCCCTGCCGGACTCCGTGGCGAGCGTCGACGACGAGGCCTTCGCGAAGATGCCGGCGCTGACCTCGTTCCACGTCGGCGCAGGCCTGTCCGACCTCGGGGAGTACGTGCTGGAGGAGGACGAGCGGCTCGCGACGATCAGCGTCAGCCTCTCCAACCCCACCTTCTCCGTGTCTGACGGCGCCCTCTACCGCAGGGAGGAGGGGGCCTCGACCCTGGTGCGATTCCCCCCGGCCAGCACCGCGACCGAGGTCGTGGTCGCCCCGGGGACCACCGCGATCGGCGCCGAAGCCTTCGAGAACAGCGCCTCCCTGCGCCGCGTCGTCCTACCCGACGGCCTCCAGACCATCGGGGAGGGAGCCTTCGACGGCTGCGCGAACCTGACGGAACTGGGGATCCCCGACTCCGTGCGGGAAGCCGCGGGGCTGACGAACACCGGCCTGGACACCGTCGAGCTGGGTTCGCAGGTGCGCAAGCTACGAATGGATGCTCGCGGGGCCCGCGTCGCGCGTCATATCCTGGTGCGCGGCGGCGTGGACGGCGTCTTCTCGAGTCAGGGCGTGGTGGCCAACGCTCGCCCGGAGAGCGCATTCTTCGGAGAGGGCATGACGACGGTGTCCTTCTCGGGGCAGACGCCGCGCGTCCTGGTGTTGCCCGCGACGCTGACCTCGCTCAGGCTCGCCGACGCGATGGCGACCGACCAGAAGGACGACACGATCATCTACGTGGCGGCCCCCGAGGGAACGGCAGCGTGGCGCGCCGCGGCGGGTGCGATGGCTGGAGCCGGTTACGAGGCCTCCCACCTCCTCCACTACGAGGCGCCGACGCTCACCCTGGCGGGCTCCGGCATCGACGAGGCCGGGGCCGGGTACTCGGTGAGCGCGGGCCAGGGAGCGGGAGTGCCCCTCACCGTCGCAGCGAGCGGTGGGACGCTGGGCGGACGCGAGGCGCGCCTCGTCGAAGTCGAAGCGGACGGAACCGAGGCGGTCCTGCGCGACTGGGGGGCGATGTCGAACAGCTCGGACACGCGCTCCTCCTCGCTCGCCTACACGTGGACCCCGTCCGGGACCGCGGCCAGCTTGCGCGTCGAGGTCCGCGACGCTACCAGGCTTGTCCACTCGGCGACCCTCACCCTGGCACGAGGCCTGCCCGCGCCCACGCCAGCGGCCCCGACTCCGGGCGCCCTGCCCGCTCCGCGCCCGGCTCCCACGACCTTCCCCGACCCGACGATCGGATCGTGGAGTTGGGGCCCGCTTGGCTGGCGCTTCGTGTACGCGGACGGGGGATTCCCGGCGAACACCTCCGCCGTGCTCGACGCTCAGATCTATCGCTTCGACCCCTCTGGCTACATCCGAACCGGATGGGCGTATGACTCCGGCTCCTGGTACTATCACGCGCCCACGGGCGAGCAGGTGAGCGGCTGGGTGCGTGACGCCTTCTCGTGGTACTACCTGGATCCTGCTTCTGGTGCCATGGTGACCGGCTGGCTCCTCGAGGGTGGTTCGTGGTTTTACCTGACGCCCGGCAGCGGGGCGATGGCCACGGGGTGGCAGCGCGTGGATGGGACCTGGTACTACCTGGATCCTGCTTCTGGTGCCATGGTGACCGGCTGGCTTTTGGAGGGTGGCTCTTGGTATTACCTGACGCCCGGCAGCGGGGCGATGGCTACGGGATGGCAGCGCGTCGACGGAACCTGGTACCGCTTTGCCGACACGGGTCGCTGGCTCGGATAGCGTTGCAACGGCGTGAATGGGTGCGGGGGTGACCGAGAGGGCACCCCCGCACCGCATACACCCGCCCAGGAGGGTGTGCCGACGACCCTTCCAATCAGTCACTCATATTCTGATCGGCCGGGCGAAATGTTCGTATTTCGGGCTCGTCACAGGTTGGACATATGCCGAGAAAATTGCCGGGAAAGCTATCGAGCGCCAGAGGAAGAGGACTAGTCTTGAGAGAGGAAGGCCACTGAGGCGTGAGCGTTCCCCACCACTAGTTTTCGATCAAGTGAGGCACAGATGTCCCATCGACGATTCCCGGCGCTGACGCTGATAGCGGCCGGCGTCCTGGCCCTAACCACGGTCTGCATCCCAGCCGCCACCGCGGCAGGCTCGGGCGCGGCGGCCACGACCGGGGCCCTCCAGCCCTCGACGGTGCTTGCCCCCACCATCGATGTCCCGACGACGAGGCTCGACATCTCGCCGACCTCGACCGCACTCTCCCTCGGTCAGTCCCTCACCTTCGACGCCGCATACGACTCTGGGCCCGTCTACCCCGGCGACGTGGAATGGGCATCCTCGAACGACTCGGTCCTCACCGTGGACCAGAAGGGGCGCGTCAGCGCGGTGGGCCTCGGCGAGGCGACGATCACCGTCACCGACAAGAACGACGCATCACTCACCTCCACCTCAACGGTCCAGGTCCGCGAGGTTTCCGAGGAGGCCGGCATCGAGCTGTCCACCTCCGATGTCTCCCCCGTCGTCAACCACAGCGTCTTCCTCAACGCCCTCCTCTCACCCTCGCTCCAGGGCAGTACCGTCACGTGGAACGTGACTCCCTCCTCGCTGGGGAGCATCAATGTCCGTGACGATGCATCCGCCGCAGAGTTCTGGGCCTCGCAGCAGGCCGGAACCGGCACCCTCACCGCGACCGTCACCAACGCGGCGCGGCAGGCCAAGACGGTCACCGTCCCCGTGAGCGTCCAACCCGACCCGCGAGGCGACTTCGTCACGAACGACGACGGCGTCCTCGTGGAGTACAGGGGCACAGACCCGAACATCCGGATCCCCGAAGGCGTCACGGGCATCGGCTCCAGCTTCTCCTCAATCGCCCTCGACTCGGTCTGGGTGCCCGCCTCCGTGCGCACCATCGACGACCGCGCCTTCTACGGAACGGGCCTGAAGGAGATCACCTTCCAGGACGACGACGAACACCCCTCTCAGCTCACCGCCATCTACGGCGAGGCCTTCTCGATGACCGCCATCGAGACGCTGACTCTTCCCCGATCCGTCGAGACCGTCCTTCAATCCTTCGAAAACATGGGGAACCTGACGACCGTGCGCCTGGGACCCAACCTCGGCCCCGACCAACTCGTGGGAGACTTCCGCTACACGCCGAAGCTGACGAACATCGAGGTGGACCCCGCCAACGCGAACTACACCAGCGACGAGGGCGTCCTGTACACGAAGGACCACTCACACCTCATCGCCTACCCCTCCGCGAAGAACGCCGCAGGAAACTACCGGATCCCGGAGGGAACCAGCGCCATCGACGACAACGCGTTCGAGAACGCGCAGGTCTCCACCGTCACGATGCCCTCCACGCTGCGCACGATCGGCGCGCAGGCATTCGCGCACTCCGACCTCACCCAGCTCACACTGCCTGACGGGCTTCGCAGCGCGGGCACCTGGGCCTTCGCCTACACCACCAACCTGACCAGCGTCGACCTGGGCGGCATCACCGCCCTGCCCGACGGCGCGTTCATCGGCTCGAGCTCGCTGGCCGACGTGAACTTCCGCCCCGACCTCGCCGCACTCACGACGATCGGTGAGGACGCCTTCGACTGGACGAGCCTGACCTCCGCCATCCTGCCCGACACGGTCACGACCATCGCGGACAACGCCTTCGCCAACAACAAGTCGCTCACCTCGCTGCACCTGGGCGCGGGCGTTACCTCCATCGGAGCCACGGCCCTGGGAGGGACCCCCTCCCTCGCGGTCCTGAGCGTCAGCCCCGCCAACGCCTCGTACTACGTGACGGACGGAGTCCTCTACGAGCACGCCCCGGCCGGCCCCCGACTGGTGCGTTACCCGCCCGCCAAGCCCGGGAGCGAGTTCGAGGTTGCCGCCGGCACGACCTGGATCGGCACGTGGGCCTTCGACGGCGCCTCCTCCCTCACCCGCGTCGTCCTGCCCGAAGGGCTCACGACCATCGACTACGGTGCGTTCTACGGCTGCACAAGCCTGACCGACATGGCCATCCCCGAGTCAGTGAACACCGCCAGGGGCGTGGTCAACACCGGTCTTGACACCGTCGAATTCGGCAGCCAGATGCGCGAAATCTCGATGACCGCACGCGAGTACCGCATGGCCCCCCACCTCATCGTGCGCGGCGGCGTCGACGGCGAATACTACACCGACGGGGAGGCTTCGAACGGGCGCCCCGAGAGCGCCTTCTTCGGCGAAGGCATGACGACCGTCGCCATTCGCTCCAAGGGGCCGAAGGTCGTGGTCCTGCCCTCGACCCTCACCCAGTTCGAGCTCGACCCCTTCTCCGCCAAGGGCTTCAAGTCCGACACCCAGGTCTACGTCGCCGCCGCCGAGGGATCGTCCGCCTGGAACGTCGCAAAGGCCGAACTGGAGAAGGAGGGCATCGACCAGTCGCACCTGCACGCCTACGTGCCCGCCACGATCACGCTGTCGGGCTCCGGCATTGACCAGGCCGATGAGGGCTACGCGTGGACCGGTACCCCGGGCACAGCCCTCACCCTGACCGCCACCGTGAGCGGTGCCGTGCCCGACGGGCGCGAACTGCGCGTCACCCAGGTCGACGCGGACGGCACCGAGACCCTCATCCAAGACTGGAGCGCGATGGAGCAGGAAGGGGAAGCCTCGAGCCTGAGCGTCTCGTGGACCCCCAACGCCTCCGGCGCACACCTGCGCGTCGAGACCCGCGACATCACGCGCGTCGTGCGCTCGACGAGCCTGAGCGTCACCGCCGCTCCCGCGCCCCAGCCCACAGCCGGAACGTGGCAGTGGGGCGCTCGCGGCTGGTGGTACCGCTACGCGGACGGCACCTACCCGGCCAGCGAGACCCTCGTGATCGACGGCCAGGTCTACCGCTTCGACGCCGCCGGCTACATGCGCACCGGCTGGGTGCGCGAAGACGGCACCTGGTACTACCACGCCCCCTCCGGCGCGCAGGCCAGCGGCTGGGTGCTCGACGGAGTCTCCTGGTACTACCTGACCCCGGGCACGGGAGCCATGGCAACCGGCTGGCTCAAAGACGGCGATTCCTGGTACTACCTGAACCCCGCCTCCGGCGCCATGGTCACCGGCTGGCTCAAGGACGGCGATTCCTGGTACTACCTGAAGCCCGGCAGCGGGGCCATGGTCACCGGTCGCGTGTGGATCGGCTGGCGCTGGTACACATTCGCCGACAACGGCCAGTGGATCCGCTAGCCACCCGGGCCGCGAAATCCCAGCGTTTTCACAGGTCCTTTCAGTGAACCCCCAAGGAACGCCCCCTACAGTAGGTGTCATCACAAGGGAATACGGCACGGGCCACGCGGGCCCGGGACCTGCCGACGAGACACTACTGAGGAGTCATCTGGGAGTACTTGCACTGTGTTGATGGGATACGCCGAGGGGCCGACCGCCAGGTCGGCCCCTCGGCGTCTCTGCGTCGGGGCGCCCCGGTCGACTCCGTCGACTCCGAGCGCCAAGCTCCGGCATCAGCGTCAGGCGTGAATCGGGCGGCGGCCCGTCAACCGTTGGTTTTTCGACAGGCATACTGCACAAGTGGGAGAAGGTACTCATAATTGTGGTGGCGCCTCCAGCGCCTGGCCTGTATCCCACAGTCGTCAATGAAGTGAGACCCAGATGACCCATCGACCACCGTCGGCGCTCGCGCTCTCCCTCGCGCTCTCCCTCGCCGCGACCACCCTTGCCGCCCCGGCCGCACTCGCGACCGGCGGGGGAGTGGGGCCAGCACCCAGCGCCACCCAGCCGGCCCCGGCCACCCCCGCGCGCCCCGCCCCGGCCTCGTCCAGCGACACCCCGACAACGATCATCGTTCAGCTCGAGGACGGCACCGTCGCAATCCCCAGGTCTAGGCGCGCCTTCGGCCTGTCCACGCAGAACACACACGACGAGATGAGGGCGCGCATCGCCGCCGCCGTTGAGGGGGTCGTCCCCGGCGCGAAGGTCACCACCGTGCGCGACTATACCCACGCGATCGACGGCTTCGCCATCGAGGCCCCCGCATCGGCCCTCTCCACGATTCAACAGGTCGAGGGCGTCAAGGCGGCGTTCATCGAGGGCACCCACAAGCCGATGGGCAGCGCCGCCGAGGGAAGCGGCGCACCCGTCCTTGCCAATGCCTCGTCCCTGGCGATGACACACGCGAACCAGGCCACCCAGAAGGGCGACGGCCAGGTCATTGAGATCATCGACTCGGGCCTGCAGACGGACCACGACGCCTTCTCCGGCTCGATGGACGGTGTCGACGTGCGCATGAGCCAGGCCGATGCCCAGGCCCTCTCGGGCATACTCCCGCACGGCGGTGCCGGTACGTACATCAACAGCAAGATCCCCTTCGCCTACGACTACGCCGACAACGACGCGAACGTCGTGCCGACCTCCACCAAAGACATGTCGCACGGCACGCACGTCGCCGCGATCGCGGCCGCCAACGGAGGAGAGGTCCGAGGAACCGCCCCCAACGCGCAGATTATCGTCGCCAAGGTCGTCCACGACGCGGACGGCGTCATGGACGACAGCGCGCTGCTGGCGGCCCTCGACGACGCCCTCGTCATCAAACCCGACGTCATCAATATTTCACTCGGAGACGACGCGGGCATGAGCAGCGACGCCGGTAGCATCTTCGCCGGAGTGTACGAAAAGCTCACCGACGCAGGCATCACCGTCAACGCCGCGGCCGGTAACGCCTTCTCCAACGCGTACGGCAACAACAGCGGCCAGAACAAGCCTTTCGCGACCGATCCCGACACGGGCACGCTCGGCGAGCCCGCCTCCTACCAGTCCACCCTGGCCGTCGCCTCGGTCGACAACCAGGAAGCACTGTCCTACGTGAGCCTGGGCGACCGGACAATCGCCTACCGCACCGCCCTGGACGGTCAGGGCCAGGCCGTGCCAGGCCTGCGTGACATTCCTGAGAAGAGCTACCGCGTCGTCTACGCGGGCGCCGGCGGGGGCGACGAGCTCGACAAGTACGCGGGCACCAACCGGCTGAGTCTCGCCGACGCGATCGTCCTCGAAGACAAGGGAGGCACCGACACCCGGACCGGCACGGCGATGACCGACGAGCTCAAGGCCTCGTACCTGACGGGATTCCCGTCAACGCCCGCGGCCCTCATGATCGCCGACACCGACGAGTCCGACTCGCCCTACCAGTCGATCCTGGGCGCCACCACCACGATGCCGACGGTCACCATCACCAAGAAGGACGGCGAGGCGATCCGCCAGGCCCTGTCCGCCGGGGGCGGCGCGGACGTGTACCTGAGCGTCACGCACTCCGGCATCGTGCTGGCCTCTAACAACCCGACGGCCTCGGAGTTCTCCGCCTGGGGCGTGACCCCCGACCTGAGGCTCAAACCCGAAATCGCGGCCCCCGGCGGCGACATCATCTCCGCCTACCTCGGCAACCAATACCAGCGCCTGTCGGGCACGTCGATGGCCTCCCCGCAGGTCGCCGGCATCAGCGCCCTCGTGCGCCAGCGTCTCGCGGCCGACCCCGCCTTCTCCGCCGTGAGCGCGACGGACAAGAACGCGCTCGTCACCAACCTCCTCATGGGAACCGCCCACCCGCTTATCGACGTCGAGGCGGGGGACGGCACCTACTACTCGCCGCGAAAGGTCGGCGCGGGCGCCGTCGACGCGCTCGCGGCCACCACCGCGACCGTCTACCCGAGCGTCGTGGGCGCCGCCGATCCCTCCCGACCCAAGGCCGACCTCGGCGACGGAACGACGGGCTGGACCTTCCAGGTGCGCCTGACCAACCTCTCCGACGCCGCCCACACCTACACGCTCGGCGGCCAGGCCCTGTCCGAGATGGTCGAGGAAGGGCTCTTCGCCGAGCACTCGCGGAACTGGGTGGGGCAGGGTATCTCCCTGACCTTCACCGGGGATAGCCTCGCCGAGGCCGGGGGCACCCAGCAGGTCACGGTCCCCGCTGCATCGACCGCGACCGTGAGCGTCACGGTGACCCCAGAGGCCGAGTTCGCGGCCTTCGCCGCGCAGAACACCCCCCAGGGAACCTTCATCGACGGAGCCGTCACCTTCACGAGCGGTGACGAGACACCGAGCCTGACCGTGCCCTACCTGGGCTTCTACGGCTCCTGGGGCGCCCCCAGCGTCTTCGACGGCAAGTGGTCGGACAACGAGACGACGCCCGTGCACGTCTACCGTTCCGCGCTGGTCAACGCCCACTCGTCCATCCCGCTGGGTTCGCTGAACCCGATGTCGGAACAACAGGACCTGACGCTGGTCACCACGATCAACACTCAGCGTCTCATTATGTCGCGCGCCCCGTGGGCAGAAGCCCCCAACACGGTCCTTCCGATGACCGGTATGCTGCGCGCTCAGTCCCCTCAATGACGCTGACCTACCGCAACTCTGCGGGGCAGTCTGTGCGCTCCTACACGATCAACCGCGTGCGCAAGTCCCTGTACGACCTCGAGTCCGGCTGGACGAAGCCGGGTGAGTTCTCCGGTGAGGATCCCGTCTTCGACGGCTACGACCAGTCCGGCAACGCCCTGCCCGACGGCCGCTACACGCTGACGATCGAGGCCGCGACGGACGGGCCCTCCGCCCAGACACACCAGATGAGCTACGAGTTCACGCTGGACACGAAGGCTCCCGTCATTTCCAACATGACGGTGAGCGGCGAGGGCGATGCCCGAACGGTGTCCTTCGACGTCACAGATTCCTCGCCCGTGGCCGCCATCGACTTCTCCGAGAGCCCCGACTCGATCTACTATTTCCGCAAGCTCGTCGAGGACGATGGAGAGATTCAGGCCGACGGCACGCACCGCTACCACTTCGACATCCCCGTCTCAGAGGCCGCCAGCGCCTGGGCGGAACAGGGGAACGAGGGCGAGGTTCCGGCCGGCCCCTATGTGTTCGCTTGGGACTGGGGCACCAACCGTGCCGTGCAGGAGGTGCACGTTCAGGGCGACCCGACGCCTGCGCCTGAGCCTTCTCCGGAACCAGCGCCTGAGCCGAGTCCGGATCCGACGCCTGCACCAGACCCGACGCCTGCACCAGACCCGACGCCTGCACCGACGCCTGAGCCGAGTCCGGATCCGACGCCTGCGCCGGACTCGATGCCTGCGCCTCAGGGCGGTGCGTGGATCAGCGATTCGGTGGGCTGGTGGTACCGGTACGCGGATGGCACTTACCCGGCTGGCCAGGCGGTGCAGATCGGTCACTCGATCTACCGCTTTGATCCTCGCGGCTACATGCGTACCGGCTGGGCGAGTGAGGGTGGCTCGTGGTTCTACCATGACGCGTCGGGCGCTCAGGTGAGTGGTTGGGTCAAGGATGGGGCCTCTTGGTACTACCTGGATCCTGCGTCGGGTCGTATGGTGACGGGGTGGCTGCTTGATGGGCTGACGTGGTATTACCTGACGCCCGGCAGTGGCGCGATGGCGACCGGTTGGGTGTGGGATGGTTCTGCCTGGTACTTCATGGCTCCCAGTGGCGCGTTGACCACGGGTTGGGTCAAGGACGGTGGCTCCTGGTACTACCTGAGCACCGACTCCGGCGCGATGATGACGGGCTGGCTACAGGTTGGCGACTCCTGGTACTACCTGACCCCCGGCAGTGGTGCCATGGCGACCGGCTGGCTCCAGGAGGGTGGCTCCTGGTACTACCTGAGCGCCGACTCCGGCGCGATGTACACCGGCGGGCACTGGATCGGCTGGACCTGGTACCGATTCGCCGACTCTGGTCAGTGGCTGAGCTAGCGGCTCACGCGTGGGCCTGGTGCCCACTGCGTTGATGGCCGCGCCGCGCCCCTTTAGAATCCGCCCCCCGGACATGCGTCCGGGGGGCGGGCCCGTGCTTGGGAGGAGCTCGAGGCTATGATCGTGGCGCGTCAACGCCCGGATGTAAAGTCCCAGAGAATTCCCAGGTTGCCTGTGGGCTCCCACAAGGTTGGCTCCTTACAGTAGGTGTCATCACAAGGGAATACGGCACGGGCCACGCGGGCCCGGGACCTGCCGACGAGGCACTACTGAGGAGTCATCTGGGAGTACTTGCACTGTGTTGATGGGATACGCCGAGGGGCCGACCGCCAGGTCGGCCCCTCGGCGTCTCTGCGTCCAGGACGATCAGTGGTGCAATCGTGTGCGAGTGCTACATGTCATTGGCGTGCTGGCCTCCGGGTCTGCGCTGCTGAGTTTGTGCGGCGGAGTGTGGCGAGCGCTCTGCGCTGCTGAGTGTGTGCAGCGGCGCCTGCGCTGTGGATTTTCTACGGCGGAGTGCGTGTGGCGGAGTTTCGTGTGGTGGGGCCTGTGGTACTGAGTGTGGTGAGGAGTCTGCGCTGTAGGGCCGCCGCTGTTTCGGATGTGTTTCCCAGCGCCCACCAATTTCGCACGTAATTCCCCCGAGACTGCTTCAAAGCTTGAATTGTGATCGTTGGAATTGCAACGTTTCTAGGTGTTGTTGAATGTTCCATCGCCGAATTACGTGCACTTTTGTGGAGCCATGCCCGGCAGGTGCGATCTTTGCGTCCGCCTGCTAGGCCTCGCGTGTTCTGGATAGGAAGTTGTCTTCTGGATAGGAACGGAACATCTGGATAGGAACGGAACATCTGGATAGGTTATTTTCCTATCCAGAAGCCGATAACCTATCCACATCGTCGTTTCCTATCCAGTTCGTTGGTGCCCGGCGCCTTCGGTGGCCTCTGAGGTGGTGGTACTGGAGGGGTCTGGGTTTTTCGGACCGTTTGTTTTGAGAGGGTTGTTCTGATGAGGGGGTTTGTGCCATGCGAAGCCCCCTGACGGCGTATCGTCGGCGTGTCGCCGCCCTGCGTGGTGCAATGTCCCCATCTCGGCTCTCCTCGAGCAATTCCGCATGCAATTCCCGTCAACAATCTTGTTCGTCTGTCTCAGTACGTATCGTCATGTCACTTGTGTTGTGGAATTGCATGCGACTTTGTGTCGTGAGGCCTGCTTGTGCTGAGGGCTTTGCTGCGGCATAGCCGACACTCATGCGCTGCTCCGTTAACTGGCGCCAACATCGCTGGTCGGGTGTCGTGGTGTCTACAGTGCGGATCGTCGAGGTAAGAAATGCCGGAGTGAGCTGTGGCAGGTGAAAAAGCCGGGGCGCGCCGGGCTCCACGAGAGAACCCAACGCGCCCCGGCCTCGTCGGTGAAAGGGCGAGCGAGCTTAGAAGCGCTCGACCCCCGCGTCCCAGGCGGCGCGCATGGGGTTGGCGTCTGCGACCAGCTGATCGAAACGCAGGTCGGCGATGTCGATGACCTCACCGAGCGCGAAGCGGGCCTCGCGGGCGGGGGAGTGCTCGACGCGGCGCCAGCCGGACTCGAGCAGGTGCTTACGATCCACCACGTTGTCCACGCAGATGACCAGCGGGCGGCCGAACTTCGTGCGGTAGGCGGTGGCCAGGGTGCGCAGTTCCTCGGCCTCCTTGTCGGTCAGCTCGCCGATCGACAGATTCGAGGTGTCCGCCAGCGACTGCTCGTCGCCCTGCCCGTCCAGGACCAGGGAAACAATGTCGGCATACGAGGCGATGAGCTCCTCCGCCTCCTGCGGCGTCGCCGACAGGACCGCGTCCTCGAAGGAGGAACGAAGCTCGGACACGGACGCGAAGGGACGCGCCTCCCATGCCCGCTCGGCCGGCCACGTCTTCGTCGTGAACATCTTGGAGAAAGCCGACACGAAAGCCTGTCGATCCATCGCGTTGACGTCATCCAGGTTGATCTTCTTCCCGTCCACCACGGCCACGTCCGGCGAGGCGGGGCGTCCGATGTGGAAGAACAGGAGGTTCAGGATGATGGCCGTCAGCGAGCCGATCGTCACGCCGGAGCCGAAGATGATCTGCAGCCAGGACGGCATGACCGACACGATGCCCGGCTTGAGGGTCACGAGGAGAGCCAGGCCAATCGACGTGGAGACGATGACGGCGTTGCGGTTATCGCGCAGGTCCACCTTCGACAGGGTCTGGATGCCCACGACGGCAACGTTGGCGAACATCGCCAGCGAGGCGCCGCCGATGACGGGCTGGGGGATGGCTGCGACGATGGCCGCCGCCTTGGGCAGCAGGCCGAGGACGATCATGAAGACGCCAGCTGTCGTGACGACCCAGCGGGACTTCACGCGGGTCAGGCGCACCAGGCCCACGTTCTGCGCGAAACAGGTGTAGGGGAAGGAGTTGAGGACGCCACCCAGCAGGGTCGAGAGGCCGTCGGCGCGCAGGGCGTTGGCGATGTCGCGCGGGGCGATGCGCTTGCCGACGACCTCGCCGGTGGCGAAGACGTCGCCCGTGGTCTCCACGGCGGTTACCGCCATGACGATGATCATCGCGATGATTGCTGTCAGCGAGAACTTCGGGATGCCGAAGTAGAAGGGCGTCGTGATGGCCACCCAGCTGGCCTCGCCGACGCCAGAGAAGTCGGTCTTGCCCGCCGCGAAGGCGACGGCCGTCATGATCAGCAGGCCGAGGAGGACGGACAGGGTGCCCATGAAGCCCTTGAAGAGGCGCTGAATGATGATGATGATGGCGATGGTGCCGAATGCGAGGCCGAGAGCCTCGTAGGTTGCGGTTGTCTTGGCGGCGTCGTCGGCGGCCTTATCGGCCCAGGCGACGATGTCGCCGGCGGACACAGAGATCAGGGTCGTGCCCATGACCGTCAGCAGGGTGCCCGTGACGATGGGCGGGAAGAAGCGCAGGAGCTTGGCGAAGAAGGGGGCGACCAGGAAGACGATGAGGCCGACGGCGATGATGGAGCCGTACATGGTGGCCAGGCCGGTCCGCGGGTCGGCGCCGGGGGGTGTGGCCGCCGCGCCAATTGCGATGAGGGGGGAGACGGCGGTGAAGGTCACGCCCTGGATGAGCGGGAGCTTCACGCCGATGAAGCGGCCGATACCGGCCGACTGGATGATGGTGGCGATACCGCAGGTGAGTAGATCGGCGTTGATGAGGTGAACGAGTGTTTCATGGTCGAGCCCGAGGCCAGAGGCGATGACAAGCGGGACGACCACGGCGCCCGCGTAGAACGCGAGGACGTGCTGAATGCCGAGGATGGTGAGTTTTCCAAAGGGAGGGACTTGATCGACGGGGTGGGGAGCGGACGAGGGGCTTGATGCCATCTGGGTCTCCTGGACCTTTATCCAAGTGGTGTTAGGGACCCCTCTATTCTCTGTGATCGGAGTGATGATTTTACGAGTTATTTAAAAAGTGTGGCGCGTTATATGTCGTGGACTCTCTTCGTTTGCCATGAGAGCACTGGCGGATGAGTGTGGGAGGGAGGCCTGTATGACGCGCAATGGTCGTCCCCCGTCGATGGCGGATGTGGCCGAATTGGTTGGTGTCTTGCATTAGACGGTGTCTCGCGTGCTGAACGGTCAGGGGCGCGTGTCGCCTCGGACACGTGAGCGTGCAGGCTGCGATCGAGCAGCTGGGCTACCGCCCGAACTCCGTGGCCCGCGCCCTGGTGACCGCCCGCTCGGGCATTATCGGCGTCGTGACCACGACCTCGGTCCTCTAGGTTCTCGTGGTGGTTGCAACGGTTCTTGGTGACGGAGTTTGTTGCGGCCACTCTTGGTTGTGTTTGTCGGGGGGTTGAGTACCCCTCCCGTCGTGCGGCGTGTCAGGCTCGGCATCGGGAGTATGTGCGCTCTCTTGCTGATGGTTTGAACGTCACGCAGGCAGCTCATGCTGTCGGGGCGTCGTTGCGGTGGATTGCTCCGTCAAGAGGGGTGCTGTCATTACCGAAAAATACGCCGGTGATCGCATGTTTGCGGGTCTCGTCGTGCTGAACACCTGGCAAGTTGATGTGACCGTCGTTACATTATTGGATGTTTTTGGGTTGAAATGCGAGCAATTTTCGTGAATTCCGCGAAATATGGCCCTAAACCCGGCGAAAACGCCAGAGATTTCGTAGTGTGTCATTCGTGGCCACGACAGTGGTAACCAAGAACGAACAGGAATGAGGTTTCTCAATGTCCGTGAACCGTACCGAGCTTGTTGCTCAGATTGCCGAGCGTGCCGACCTGACCAAGGCGAAGGCTGACGAGGCCCTGGCCGCTTTCCAGGCCGTCCTCGTTGAGTCCCTGGCTAAGGGCGAGGCCGTCAAGGTGACCGGCCTCCTCTCCGTCGAGCGCGTCGAGCGCGCCGCGCGCACCGGGCGTAACCCCCGCACCGGCGAAGAGATCAAGATTCCCGCCGGCTACGGCGTCAAGCTCTCCGCTGGCTCCACGCTGAAGAAGGCCGTCTCCAAGTGACGCACTGACGACAGCAACCTGGGTGTGGGGTGCGACCTGACGGCCGCACCCCACACCCATACCCGCGTCGCCTCAGTGGGGGAGCACACAAAGCGTCCCCGACCCGATTGATTCGGGCCGGGGACGCTTCTGTGGAGCACGCCGTGAACGTCTACGCGTTTACGCGTCCACCTCTTGCGTCGTGCTCATCTGCAGGAGGGGGTGGTGGCAGGCCACGCGGTGCGTCTCTTCCGTGAGGAGCGGCTGAATCTTGCATTCCTCGCCGGCGAAGGGGCAGCGTGGCCGGAAGCGGCAGCCCTTGGGCGGGTTGACCGCGCTCGGGGGCTCGCCCGTCAGCTTGATCGCCTGGTCGTCGTGGGAGAACTCAGGGTCGGGCACGGGGATCGAGTCGATGAGCGCCTTCGTGTAGGGATGCTTCGGGTTCTCGACCACCTCCTTCGCCGGTCCCTCCTCGACGATGCGGCCCAGGTACATGACGCCGATGCGGTCCGCCATGTACTGGACGACCGCCAGGTCGTGGCTGATGAACAGGTAGGACAGGCCCAGCTCGGCCTGCAGGTCCTTCATGAGGTTGAGCACCTGAGCCTGCACCGACACGTCCAGCGCGGAGACGGGCTCGTCCGCCACGATCAGATCGGGTGCCAGGGTCAGCGAGCGGGCGAAGCCGATGCGCTGGAGCTGGCCGCCCGAAAACTCATGCGGGTAGCGGTCCAGGATCTCTTCGGTCAGGCCAACCTGTTCGATGATCTCCATGATGCGCGCGGCGATCTGACGCATGTTGCCGGTCTTCTGGATGCTCATGGGCTCGGCCAGAATCTGGTCGATACGCATGCGCGGATCCATCGCCGCGTAGGAGTCCTGGAACATCATCTGCACGTCGCGGTGGATTCGCACCGCGTCGCGGCCCTTGAGAGTCGCCAGGTCGCGCCCACCGAGCTCGATAGCGCCGCCCGAGGGTGGCTCCAAGCCCGCGATCAGGCGCCCCATCGTCGACTTGCCACAGCCTGACTCGCCCACGAGGCCGTAGGTTTCGCCCTTCTTCAGGGTGATCGAGACACGGTCGACGGCGGAGACGACCCCCTTGTCGCGCTTCAAGAAGCCCGATCCGGAGGACGCGTACTCGCGGGAGGCCTCCTTGACGTCCAGGAGAACCTCGTCAGTGTCCTCAACCTCCCCATAGACGACCTGCGCACCCGGCTCGGCCACTGCCTCGTCGATCGGAGCGGAGCCCTCGAGCTTCGCCTGAAGCTCCGCGGGGGACTCGTCGCCCTCCTGGACGGGGTGGAAGCACGAGTAGGTGTGGAAGCCCTCGCCCGACAGATCCGGGTAGCGATCCACGCACTCGGCTCCGGCCCACAGGCAGCGGGAGGCGAAACGACAACCCACCGGCAGATTCGTCAGCGAGGGGGGAGCACCCGGGATCGAGAACAGCTTCGTGCCCGCGGCGAGCGCCCGCTCGGGCAGTGCCGCCATGAGCGAGCTCGTGTAGCGGTGCTTCGGCTCGGTGAAAAGCGTCTTGGTGGGTGCCGTCTCCACGATGCGACCGGCGTACATGACCGCCACGCGATCCGTGTGACCGGCAACCACGCCCAGGTCGTGCGTGATGAGGATGACGCCCATCTGGTACTCGTCGCGCAGCTCGTCGATGAGGTCGAGGATCTGCATCTGGGTTGTCACGTCCAGGGCCGTCGTGGGCTCATCGGCGATGAGGATACGCGGCTCGCACACGAGGGCCATGGCGATCATGACACGCTGGCGCATGCCGCCCGACAGCTGGTGCGGGTAGTTGTTGATGACGATCTCGGGACGCGGCATGCCCACGCGCTTGAGGATCTCGACGGCGCGCTCAAGCGCGTCCTTCTTCGACATGTTCTTGTGCACGCGCAGCGGCTCACAGACCTGCAGGCCGATCTTCATGGTCGGATTCAGCGAGGTCAGGGGATCCTGGAAGATCATGCCGACCTTCGTGCCGCGCAGCTTGCGCTTGGCGTGCAGCGGCATCTTCGTCAGGTCCTGCCCATCGAGGTAGATGGAACCCGAGGAGACGCGGCCTCCCTGGGGGAGCAGACCCATGAGCGACAGGGCGGTCATCGTCTTGCCGGAGCCGGACTCGCCCACGATGCCCAGCGTCTCGCCGGGGTTCACGTACAGGTCGACACCCGAGAGGGCGTGGACCACGCCGGAGCGAATCTCAATGTCCGTGTGGAGGTCCTGGATGTCCAGGAGCGGAGAGTAATCCATAGTAGTTCTCACCTCTTGCGCAGTCGAACTTCGAAGGCGTCACGCAGGCCGTCGCCGATAAAGTTGAACGACAAGACCAGGATGATGATGAGGACGCCCGGCGGGTAGAGCAGCCACCAGTTGCCCGAATACACGTGCGACTGGCTGTTGGAGAGCATGGCTCCCCAGTCGGTGGCGGGAGGCTGCGCGCCCAGGCCAAGGAACGACAGGTAAGCGACGTAGAGGACGGCGTCGGCGACCTGGAAGGTTGCGTTGACGATGACGGTACCGATCGTGTTGCGCACGATGTGCGTGCGGATCGCCCGGGGCATCGACCCGCCCATGCCTCGCATCGCGACGACGTATTCGCGCGTGCGCAGGGACAGGGCCTCGCCTCGGATCAGTCGGGACGTGCCCAGCCAGGACAGAGCCGACATGATGATGATCAGGACGGGGACCGTCGGGGGGATCATCGTCGCGATGAGCATGAAGAGGAACAGGACGGGCACGGACATGAGCGCGTCAACGATGCGCATCATGATCGCGTCGATCCAGCCCCCGACGAAGCCCGCGATCGCGCCGTACAGGGTGCCGATCGTGGTCGCGATGATGCCGGCGAAGAGGCCGACGATGATCGAGGTCTGTCCGCCCTTCATGAGGCGGCCGAGCTGGTCGTAGCCGACCATGTCCGTGCCGAGCGGGTGCTCGGAGGAGGGAGGCAGCGCCGAGTTCATGAGGTCGGTGTGAACCTGGTCGGTCACGTAGAAGAGTGGACCGATGAAGGAGAACGCCAGCAGAATCAGGAGCATGCACACGCCGAAGACGGCGAGCCGGTTCTCCATGAAGACCTGCAGGCCCTGGAGCTTCGTGGACTTGGGGGCGGTGCGCGCCTTCGCTGGCGCGGTGGGGGTGGCGGTTGCTGTGCTCATTTGGATCGTCCTGCCAGTCGGATTCGAGGATCGGCAACGGCGTACAGGAAGTCAGCCAGGAGGGCGCCGATGACTGTCGCGAAGGAGACGATGAGCGCCACGCCCAGGAGGATCGGGTAGTCTCGCCTGCCGGTCGCCTGGTAATAGAGGTAGCCCATGCCGTTGAAGTTGAAGAGCGTCTCGATGACGAGGGCGCCACAGAACATCGCGGGAATGTACAGGCCGATCATGGTGATGACGGGGAACATGGCGTTGCGCAGCGTGTGCACGAAGACGACGCGGAACTCCGACAGGCCCTTGGCGCGCGCCGTGCGCACATACTGCTCGTTGAGGTTATCGACCATCGAGGAGCGCACGTAGCGCGCGTAGGCGGCGATTGTGCCGACAGAGAGGGCGCATACCGGCAGGATCAGGTGATCCCACTGCTCCCACATGACGGACAGGCTCTCTCCC
This sequence comes from Schaalia sp. HMT-172, assembly GCF_030644365.1. NCBI lineage: Bacteria > Bacillati > Actinomycetota > Actinomycetes > Actinomycetales > Actinomycetaceae > Schaalia > Schaalia sp. HMT-172. The sequence continues at coordinate 1,762,998 of NZ_CP130058.1, read as the reverse complement.
TGTGGGGCGTCGTTGGGCAGGATGGGCCACACCTGGGAGAAGAGGACGATCAGGAGGAGGCCCGCGAAGAAGATGGGCGTCGAGTAGGCCAGCAGACACGCAATCGTCACGATGTAGTCGGGGGCCTTGTTTCTCTTCACCGCCTGCCACACGCCCAGGGGAACCGCGATGATGAGGGCCAGGATGGTGGAGAGCAGGGAGAGGAAGATGGTGCGCGGCAGGCGGGCGGCCAGCAGGTCGTTGACGGACTGGTTGTGCTGGTAGGAGTAGCCGAAATCGCCGTGCGCAATTTTGGTGACGTAGATTGTGTATTGCTCGAGGATGGGCTTGTCGTAACCATTTTCGTGGTCGAAGGCCGCGAGCTGTTCTTTCGTCGCGTCTTTGCCCAGTGCGGCTCGGGCGGCGCCGCCCGGCTGGGACTGGAGCAGGATGAAGGTGATGATGGTGACCAGGAAGACGACGACGACTGCCTGGCCGAGACGTTTGAGGATGAATTGAATCATTGCGAACTCCACAAGTTGGGGGCAGGCGCCCGCGCGGCAACGGGTGCGGGCGCCTGCCCCGTGAGGCGGTGGGACGAGCGCTTACTTAGTCCCGTCGGTCTTCCACGCCCAGTCCTCGGGCCAGGTGTCACCCGTGGCGTCGAGTTCTCCCAGGTCAATCGTGTTCTTCACAGCGGTGATCTGGTAGTACGGGTTGGGCATCCACAGGACGGGGAGGTCCTCCGCGAGGAAGTCGTTGTACGCCTGGAGGGCGTCGGGTGCGGTCGAGCGCGTCGACTCTTCGATGAGCTTGTCGGCCTCGGGGTTGGAGTACTGACCGAGGTTGACCGGCGCGCCGGTCGCGAAGAGACGCTCGCCGGAGGCGTAGATCGGGAAGCCCCACGAGGTCTGGGATCCGAAGAAGGACAGGTCCCACGTGCAGGGGGTCTCGTCGTCGCATGCCTGCGACGCGCCGACCGAGTCGGGAACCTCGTTCATGTCGATCTTGATGCCGAGCTTGCCGAACTGAGAGATGATCTCTTCGAACATCTGGTGCGTGGAGACGAAGCCCGACTGGGAGATGAGCTTGAAGCTCAGGGCGTCGCCGGCCGCGATCCCCTCGCCGCACTGGCCTTCGCCGGTGCCGGGGTTCTCGCAGGTGGTGGAGCCGTCGGGGACGACCTTCCAGCCGTGGTCCTCGAGGAGCTTCTTGGCGGCGTCCGGATCGAACTTGTAGAAGCAGCCTTCGGTGGTGCCGACCTTATCGGCGGCCATGGGGACGGGGCCGCAGGTGGGGGAAGCGGTACCCGACCAGATCTTTTCCGACAGGGTCGGCTGGTCGATGAGCTCCTGCATCGCCTGGCGGATGTACTTCTGGTTGATGTACTTCGAGCCGGGGGCCTGGGGTGCGAAGTTCAGGGCCAGGTAGGTGATGGTGTTGCCCGCCCACAGGTAGACGTTGTAGCCCTTGCTCTCGACGGCGGAGCGCTGGTTGTACTGGGCGGCGGGGATGTAGCCGAAGTCGATGGCGCCCGAGCGAACGGAGTTGAACTCGGCGTCGTCACCGGTGAAGGCCTTGTAGATCAGCTTGTCGATCTGCGGCTTGTCCTTGCCCCAGTAGTTCTCGTTGGGGACCAGTTCGAGGCCCTGGTCGGGGGTGAAGGAGGAGAGCCTCCAGGGGCCGTTCACCGTCTGCCACAGGGGGTTGGTGGCGTAGGTGGACAGGTTCTTGGCTTCGCCCTGGAGGTATGCGAAGACGGCCTGCGCGCCCTCGGGGGTGCGGTCCAGATCGGACACGGCCTCGTCGGCGCTGGTCTTGTCCCACGCGTGCTGGGGGAGCAGCGCAACCTTGTTGATCTGGTTGTCAATGAACCAGGACGGGTTGAAGGCGTCGGTGGTCGTGATCGAGAAGGTGTGCTCGTCCTTAATGTCGAGGGAGGCACCGTCGGGGAAGAAGCCTTCCTTGTAGGAGGCCCACTCCCCCTTGTTATTGGTGACGAGGTTCCACCAGAACTCGATGTCGCGCGTGGAGACGGGAGTGCCGTCGGACCACTCCGCGTCGTCGCGCAGGGTGATGGTGTAGGTCTTACCGTCCTCGGAGACCTCGGGAACCAGGCCCAGGGACTTGTCGAGGTTGATCTTGTAGGGGGTATCGGAGGAGGACTTGTAGGCGAAGAGCGGACGGTACATCGCTTGGATGAACTGGCCGTTCTCACCCTGCGTGTAGCCCTTGGCGGAGATCGGGAAGATCCAGTTGGGAGTACGCGAGGCCATGGTGACCTCGTTCTTTCCGGTCTCCGAGGTGAGCGCACGGTTGGTGCTGCATGCGGACAGGCCCATGGTGGCTACCATGGCGAGAGCCGCGCCGGCGGTGATCCACCGCTTTAATCTGAGGTTCATGACTGCTCCAAATCAACGTTGATCGGGGACTCTGACGGAACGTGGTCCCACCAGATGACTGTCATCATATGACATTTTTGCCGCCGACGTTGCCGCTTTTGGCAAAATTGAGAATGTTACGAAAAAATAACGACGGATTTCGGCGAAAGAAGTAGCAAACTTTCGCCAGTGAGGCATAATTGGTCCTGTCCTCAACGTTGAGCGCCGTGTAACATTGCGGTTACTAAGAATCTATCAAGGGAGGTGTCATGGCGACCCACGATGTCGATGAGACCGTGTTGACGCTGATCGGTTCCGGCCAAGCGGACACTAGACCCGCGATTGTCAAACAAACCGGACTCGCCGCCTCGACGGTTTCCGCCGCCGTCTCCCGCCTCGTCGAAGCGGGCGTTATCTCAGAGACGGACGAATCGGTGTCCACGGGCGGGCGCAGGGCCCGCCGCCTCGTCACCTCCGACGGGGTCGGCGCCCTCGCCCTCGTCGAGCTCGGAGCCCACCACGGCCTCGTCGCCCTCACCGACCCGACCCAGGGTGTGACGCGCGCCACCAGCTTCCTCGTCGACATCGCGAGCGGACCCGAAGCGGTCCTTACCGCCGTCATGGAGGAAGTCTCGCGCCAGGAGAAGGCGGCCGGCGTGCGCGTGGGTGGCCTCGCCCTGGCAGTCCCCGGCCCCGTCGACGCCGAGCATACGCGCGTCATTCGCCCTGCCCGCATGCCCGGATGGGACGGCATCAACGTCGCCGAGGAGGTGGCCCGCCACTGCGGACTGCCCGCCATCATCGACAACGACGCCAGGGCCGGAGCCGTCGGCGAGTCCGTCTACCGGCGCCGACTTGTTGGGGTCGCTCCCATCGACACCCTCATCTACGTCAAGGCCGGCTCCGCGATCGGAGGTGCCTACCTCGTCGACGGCGTCCCCCTCGTCGGCCAAGGAGGCCTGGCCGGGGACATCTCGCACATTCCCGTCGACGCGGCGAGCGGGCGGCCCTGCAAGTGCGGCAACGTCGGATGCCTGGAAACGATCGCCTCCGCCGACTCGATCCGAGCCGACCTGGCCGCCGCGGGCCTCGTCTACGAGAACAACGCCCAGCTCCTGACAGCGGCCCGAGACGGCGTACCGGCCGTGGCCACCGCCATTCGCCAGGCGGGCACCCTCCTGGGCCTCAGCCTCGCCCACCTCGTGTCCTTCCTAGCCCCCCAGGGCGTCATCCTCGGCGGAGCCCTGTCCGCCGTCGACGCCTTCAGCGCGGGCGTGCGAGCCGCACTCCACCAGTCCTGTCTTCCATCCATCATGGAAAACCTCGTGATCGAATCATCCCGCTCCGGACGTGACGCCGCGCTCTGGGGCCTGTCGACACTCACGCCACAAAAGATCTCAAAGGAGAATCACTCATGACCAAGCCCCGTATCGCGGTCGCCGGCATCCACATCGAATCATCGACCTTCACCCCCTATATCTCCACCGCCGACGACTTTATCGTCACGCGCGGACAGGAGCTTATGGACCGCTTCTACTGGCTCGACGAGGACTGGGCCACCCAGATCGAATGGATCCCCGTCCTGCATTCGCGCGCCCTGCCCGGCGGCGTCGTCGAGCGCGGCGCCTACGAGGCCTGGAAGGCCGAGATCCTCGAGGGCTTGGCGGCCGCAGGCCCCCTCGATGGCCTCTTCTTCGATATTCACGGCGCCATGAGCGTGGAGGGCATGGACGACGCGGAGGGCGACCTCATCAACGCCATTCGCGGCGTGATCGGCCCGGAGCCCATGGTCAGCGCCTCGATGGACCTGCACGGAAACGTCTCCCAGGACCTCTTCGACGGCTGCGACATCCTCACCTGCTACCGCCTGGCACCCCACGAGGACGCCCTCGAGTCGCGCCGTCGCGCCGCCTACAACCTGGGCATGCGCCTCCTGAACGGAGCGCCCAAGCCCGTCAAGGCGCTCGTCCACGTCCCCGTCCTGCTGCCCGGCGAAAAGACCTCGACCCGCATTGAGCCCGCCAAATCCCTCTACAAGATGATCGACCCCATCGAGGAGATGGACGGCATCCTCGACGCCGCTATCTGGATCGGCTTCGCCTGGGCCGACCAGCCACGCTGCAAGGGTGCCGTCGTCGTGACCGGCGACGACGCGGACCTCGTCAAGGAACAGGCTGAGCGCATCGGCCAATACTTCTGGGATGTGCACGACCGCTTTGAATTCGTCGCCCCCGTCGCCTCCATGGAGGAGTGCCTGGCGGCAGCCGAAGAGGGCCCCAAGCCCTTCTTCATCTCCGACTCCGGCGACAACCCGGGCGCGGGCGGTGCCGACGACGTGACCGTCGCGCTCGCGGCCCTGCTGACGTGGAAGCCCGTCCAGGAGGCCACGCTCGACGTCGTGTACGCCTCGATCATCGACCCGGTCGCGGCCGGTATCGCGTGGGAGGCAGGCGTTGGCGCCGAGGTGGACCTCGAGGTCGGCGGACACATCGACACGCGCGAGCCTGGCCCGCTGTCCGTCCGCGCCACGGTCGAGGCCCTCGCCGACGACCCGATGGGCGGCCACACCGCGCTGCTGCGTACCGGAGGCCTGCGCTTCATCATCACGACGAACCGCAACCAGTACACGATGTTTAGCCAGTTCGAGCTGCTCGGCGTCGACATTACGACCGCCGACGTGGTCGTCGTCAAGATCGGCTACCTCGAGCCTGATCTGTACGACACGCAGAAGGGCTGGCTCATGGCGCTGACCCCCGGCGGCGTCGACCAGGACCTGATCCGCCTGGGCCACCACAAGATCGATCGCCCGATGTTCCCCTTCGATCCGGAGATGGATGAGCCCGATCTGAGCGCACAGGTCGTCGTCCCATGAGTGCCGTCAAGGACTCGCCCGGTCCGGTATTCGCGGGCATCGACATCGGCGGCACCTCCATCAAGTGGATGATCGTCGACGAGGCCGGTGTGATCCTCACGCAGGGCAACGCGCCCACGGATCGTGATCAGGTGGCCGCCCAGGTCGGCGGCATCGGGGCGCGCCTGGCTGGCGAGTATCCGGGACTGGTGGGTTTTGGCCTCATCTGCCCCGGCCTCGTCGATGAGGAAAGCGGGATCGTCGTGTACGCGGCGAACCTGGAGCTGCGCGGCGTCCAGCTGGCTCGCGCGGTCGAGGAGGCTACCGGCGTTCCCGCCGCCCTCATGCATGACGGTCGCGCCGCCGGCCTGGCCGAGGGGCTCCTTGGGGCGGGGCGCGGGGCCTCTTCCTTCCTGATGATGCCTATCGGTACGGGAATTTCCGTCGCACTCATGCTCGGGGACGGTCTGTGGAGCGGCGCGACGTTTAGCGCCGGCGAGGTCGGGCATGCCCCCGTCTTTCCCGGGGGTGAATCGTGCCGCTGTGGCTCGCGCGGCTGCCTGGAGGTCTACGCCTCCGCCAAAGGCATCGCGAGGCGCTACGAGCAGGCCACCGGCGAGGACATCGGCGCCAAAGCGATCGAGAAGGCGATCGGCACCGACCCGGTGGCGACCGAGGTGTGGGAGACCGCCGTGCGTGCCCTCGCCCTGTCCCTCACCCACATGACGCTCACCGTCGACGTCGAGCGCATCATCATCGGCGGCGGGCTGTCGCACGCGGGGGAGAACCTGCTCGCGCCGCTACGTGCCCAGTTCGCGTCGATGCTGACCTTCCGTGACGCTCCCGAGATCGTTCGCGCCTCCCTCGGGGGTGCCGGCGGGCGTTGGGGAGCCGCGATCCTGGCCGCCCGCGTGGGCGGATCGTCCTGCTATGAAAGGTGGCAGCCGTGACCATCGTGGAGATTTGCGTCGAGGACGCCGTCGGTGTGCGCCGCGCGCGCGACGGGGGAGCGGATCGCATCGAGATCTGCACCGACCTGTCGTGCGGGGGCCTGACTCCCGCCTTCGACGAGGTCGCCTCCGCCCTCGAGGTCGCCCCCGAGGGTGGGGTCCAGGTTCTCGTGCGTCCGCGCCCGGGCAACTTCGTCCATTCGCGCGAGGAGGTGGACCGCATCGCCTCCGACATCGTCACCCTGTCGGCGATTGGGCGTGGGGCACCGGTTCGCCTCGGATTCGTCGTCGGCGTCTTGAACGCGGACGGCACCATCAACGTGGACGCAGCCGCGCGTCTGCGCGACGTGGCAGAGGATGCGCCTCTGACCTTCCACCGGGGCTTCGACCAGGTGCGCGACCAGGATCGGGGGCTGGACGTCCTCATGGAGCTGGGGTATGACCGCGTGCTGACGACGGGTGGCGATCCGGCGGTCGCCCAGCCGGGCGTCCTCGCTCGGCTCGTGGAGCGCGGGGGAGAGGACATCATCATCCTCGTCTCGGGCGGCCTGCGCGCCCACAACGTGGCCGAGGTCGTGGCGGCGTCGGGCGCTTCGGAGGTCCACATGCGCGCCCCGGGGGCCTCCGGGACCGACCGGGCGGAGGTTGAGAGGATCGTCTCGGCGCTGCACGGATAGCGCAGATCACAAATTTCTCACCAATTGTTGTTGATTCGTCTGACAAATCAGATGCATGGGTGTAAGGTTAACCACATGAGAATTGGAATTTTCAACGACGAAGATCAGATCGCATCCCTGGCAGCGGACCGCATCCTCGAGGTGTACCGCGCTAAGCCGAACTTCGTGCTCGGCCTGGCCACCGGCTCCTCGCCGCTGAAGCTCTACGCGGAGCTCGTGCGCCGCTACCAGGCCGGTCAGATCTCCTTTGCCCAGGTTCGCTCCTACAACCTCGACGAGTACGTGGGCCTGCCCCGCGACCACTACGAGGGCTACGCGAACTTCATCCACCGCAACCTCGTCGACCTGGTCGACATGCCCGAGGGTGCGGCACACGGCCCCGACGGCTGGTGCGATGATCTCGACGCCGGCGCCGCCGCCTACGACGAGGCCATCAAGGCAGACGGCGGCATCGACATCCAGGTCCTCGGCATCGGAAGCGACGGCCACATCGGCTTCAACGAGCCCGGCGGCACCCTGGCCTCGCGTACCCACGTGGGCGTCCTCACCGAGCAGACCCGCCGCGACAACGCCCGCTTCTTCGACGGCGACATCGACCAGGTCCCCACGCACTGCGTGACCCAGGGCCTGGGCACGATCATGGACTCGCGCGCCCACATCTTCATCGCCACGGGTGAAGGAAAGGCCGATGCGGTCAAGGCCATGATCGAGGGCGGCGTCACCCAGCGCTGGCCCGCCTCCATCCTCCAGCACCACCCCGACGTCACCGTGCTCCTCGACGAGGCGGCCGCCTCCAAGCTCGAGCTCGCAGACTTCTACAAGGAAGTCTGGGAGAAGGAACACCTGTGAGATAGTTTTCCACGTCCGCCCGCCCCGGCCTCGCCCCAGCGAGGTCGGGGCATTATCGTGCCCGCGTGTGTGCTCCCCGCGGACGCCGCCTCCCGCCCCCGTCCCCCTTCGGGTCGTACAATGGACCCCATGCGTAACGCCCTTGACGAACCCACCGGCCCCTCCGCGCCCACCGGTCCCTCCACCGCGTCCTCGACCGGCCTGCTGGAGCGCACCGAGACCCGCAAGGAGCGCACCGACGGTGACGGCGATCGCTTCGCCCACTTCGTGCGCAAGGACAAGGCGAACTCCTCGATGGTCACGGGCCAGCCCGTCGTCGCCCTGTGCGGCAAGGTCTGGATCCCCACCCGCGACGCCTCCCAGTACCCCGTGTGCCCCACCTGCAGGGAGCTTCGGGACTCGATGGGCAAGAACGGGCGTAACTGGCCCTTCTCCGACGGCGGCAAGGGCTCCGACAAGTGAGCGAGACGACCCGGCGCGCACCCGTTGGCAGGCTGCGCGCCTGGCAGGCCGCTGCCCTCGATCGTTACATGGCGACCTCCCCGCGCGACTTCCTGGCCGTCGCGACCCCGGGCGCAGGTAAGACGACCTTCGCCCTCACCCTTGCGACCGAGCTGATCGCCCGCGGTATCGTCGACAAGCTGACCGTCGTGTGCCCCACCGAGCACCTCAAGGGCCAGTGGGCCTCGAGCGCTGCGCGCTTCGGCATCCACATCGACCCCGACTTCACGAACTCGCAAGGCGTGGCCGGGTCGCACTTCGATGGCGTGGCCGTTACCTACGCGCAGATCGGCTCCAACCCGGCCGTCCACGCGGCGCGCACCCGCGCCTACCGCACCCTCGTTATTCTCGACGAGATCCACCACGCGGGCGACTCCCTGTCCTGGGGTGACGGCGTGCGCGAGGCCTTCGCGGACGCGACCCGGCGCCTGGCCCTGACGGGCACGCCCTTCCGCTCCGACACCTCGCCGATCCCCTTCGTGACCTACGCGGAGGACGCCGAGGGCATCCGCCGCTCGCGCGCCGACTACACCTATGGATACGGCGACGCCCTCAAGGACGGCGTCGTGCGCCCCGTCCTGTTCATGTCCTACTCCGGACAGATGGCCTGGCGCACCAACGCGGGCGACGAGGTCAGCGCGCGCCTGGGCGAGCCCCTCACCAAGGACATGATGAAGCAGGCCTGGCGTACCGCGCTGGACCCCAAGGGCGAGTGGATTCCCGCCGTCCTGCGCGCTGCCGACCTGCGCCTCGAAGAGGTACGCCGAGCGGTGCCCGACGCGGGAGGCCTCGTCATCGCCTCCAACCAGGAGCATGCGCGCGCCTACGCCCGCCACCTGCGCCTCATCACCGGCAAGGCCCCCACGGTCGTCCTCTCGGACGACGCGGATGCCTCCGATCGTATCTCCGAGTTCGCCGACTCCACCGACAAGTGGATGGTCGCCGTGCGCATGGTGTCCGAGGGCGTGGACGTGCCCCGCCTCGCGGTCGGCGTCTACGCCACCAACGCCTCCACGCCGCTGTTTTTCGCCCAGGCCATCGGCCGCTACGTGCGAGCCCGGCGCCGCGGCGAGACGGCCACCGTCTTCATCCCCTCCGTCGTGCCCCTGCTGACCCTCGCCGGCGACATGGAGGTTGAGCGCGACCACGCGCTGGATCGCCCCCGGCGCGAGGAGGCCAGCGAAGACGACATGTGGAACCCCGAGGACGCCCTGGTCGCGGCCGCGAACCGCGAGGAAAAGGCATCCTCTGACCTGCTCTCCCAATTCGAGGTCCTGGGCGCCGACGCCGAATTCGACGGCGTCCTCTTCGATGGTGCCGCGTGGGGTGCTGGCGCCGAGGTAGGTTCCGAGGAAGAGCAGGAATACCTGGGCATTCCCGGCCTGCTGGACGCCGACCAGGTGACGACCCTGCTGCGCGCCCGCCAGGCCGATCAGGTCGCCGCGCAGAAGAAGAGCCGCGCCGCCCAGAAGATGCGCGAGGACAACGCGGGTATTCCTGCCCACAAGCTGCGCGCCGCTAAGCGCAAGGAGCTTCAACATCTGGTCTCCACCTGGTCGCGCCGCTCCGGTGAGACCCACGCGACCATCCATTCACGCCTACGCTCACGCTGCGGGGGCCCCGAGGTCGCCCAGGCCACGACCGAGCAGATCGAGGCTCGCATCGCCCTGCTGCGCGAATGGTTCGTCGGCCGCCACTGACGCCGCCCGGCGCACTCAGCGCGCCCTGACGCATCACGAGTTCCGGCCTCGTCCCTCCGTGAGAAGGACGAGGCCGGGGCGTCGTCACGTGGGCGAGTGCGCTCAGTCGACCTTCTCGTAGCGGGTGGGGATCGCCGCCTCACCCTCGGAGAGGCGCCACGCCTGGTAGGGCAGCTCGTTGCGGGCGCGCAGGTGGTGCTCCTGGGCGCGGGTGAGGGCCTCGGAACCCCAGGCCTCGGCGTCGATCTGGCCGCCGCGGACCAGCTGCACCTGCAGCGGGCGGGCGCCGCGCTCGGCCAGCAGAGCCTGGCCCTCCTCGAAGGAGGTCCCCACGAGGAGGAGTTCCTCGGTCGCGTAGCCGTCTTCGCCCATGACGCGGCCGGCAACCTTGCGCCCGCCAACCGTGGACTTCGACTCGGCCTTCTTGGCCACCATCACGATGTTCCCGTCGCCGTCCTCGCGCTGGACGACCTTGTAGACCAGGGCGGCCGTCGGCACGCCAGAGCCCGTCACCAGCTTGGTGCCCACGCCGTAGAAATCCACGGGGGCCGCGCCCAGGGCGGCGATCGCGTACTCATCCAGGTCGGAGGTCACCGTGATCTTCGTGGTGGTGGCGCCCATCGCGTCGAGCTGTCCGCGCACCTTGAACGCCTCAGCAACCAGGTCGCCCGAATCCAGGCGCACCGCGCCCAGCTCGCCGCCAGCCGCGCGCGCGGCCTCGACCGCGTTGATGACGCCCTGCCTGATGTCGTAGGTGTCCACGAGCAGCGTCGTGCCCGCGCCCAGCTTGGCGACCTGGGAATCGAAGGCGTCGCGCTCGGTGTCGTGCAGGAGCGTGAATGCGTGGGCGGCCGTGCCGATGCAGCGGATCCCGTAGCGCTTGGCTGCCTCAAGGTCGGAGGTGCCCTGGAAGCCGCCGATGATCGCGGCGCGGGCCGCGGACACCGCAGCGCGCTCGTGGGCTCGGCGCGCACCCATGTCCATGCAGGGGCGGCCGTGAGCAGCGATCGTCATACGCGAGGCGGCCGAGGCCACCGCGCAGTCGTGGTTAAGGATCGACAGGAGCAGCGTCTCCAGGAGCGTGCAGTCCGCGAAGGTGCCCTCAACGGTGAGCAGGGGAGAGCCGGGGAAGTAGCACTCGCCCTCGGCGTAGCCCCAGATGTCGCCCGTGAAGCGCCACGAGGCCAGGAACCGTGCGGCCTCCTCGGAGATGATCCCTTGGTTGTGCAGCCATTCGGTCTGCTCGGCGTCGAACTCGAAGCGCTCCAGCGCCTCGAGAATGCGGCCGGTACCGGCCACGACGCCGAAGCGGCGCGTGGCGGGCAGGCGGCGCCCGAACAGCTCAAACGTGCAGCGTCGATGCGCGGTGCCATCCTTCAGGGCGGCGTCGAGCATCGTGAGCTCGTACATATCGGTGAGTAATGAAGTGGATGTCGATGCAGGCATACTGTGAGCCTACCTTGAGAAGCGTGTCACCGGGGGACGAATTCGCTTCCATGGACGCTCTCTTCGACTTAGGGTTGATACATGACCACCATCGCCCAGCCGATTCCGCGCACGCACGAGGCCGCCACCTCCGTGCGGCGGTGGCGCGCCGTCGTGTGGGATGACCCGGTCAACCTCATGAGCTACGTGACCGCCGTGTTCCGCGAGTATTTTGGCTACTCTGCCGCTCGTGCCGAGGAACTCATGCTGGCCGTCCACACGCGTGGGCGTGCGATCGTCTCGACGGGCGTGCGCGAACGCATCGAAGCCGACGTCATGGCCATGCACTCCTACGGCCTGCGCGCCACCATCGAAGAGGACAGAGACTAGCCCCATGGAAGCCTTCGCTTATCGTGACGGTGGCTTCGCCGCAGCGATGAGCACCGGCGAAGCGCTCCTCCTGCGTCAGCTTGCCAGCGAGGTCCTCGTGGTCCTCGACGACCCCGGCGACTTCGCCTCGACCTCGTCGATGGTCAGCGCCGCGACCGAAACCGAACAACGCAGGGAAGCCCCGCGTGAACGCACCCTCGGGATGCTCCTGCCCCCCATGAGCGAGGACGACGAGGACGCTGGACGGATGCGCGCCCTCACGGAGGACCTGCTGCGCACCGAAAAGTCAGAGCGCCTGCGTGTCATGGTCAGCGATCTTGAACACATTACCCACGGGGACGGGGAGACGCTCGTGATCCCCCGGGACGCCGTGTGGTCGTGGCTGGGGGCGCTCAACGACATCCGCTTCGGCTTGGCCGGTGAACTGGACTTATCCGAACAGGGGGACGCCGAGCGCATCGAGAAACTGGCGATGAGTGAAACGACCGGGGAGCGCGCTCAGACGGTCGCGGCGATCTACATGCTCATCACGTGGTGGCAGGACTCACTCCTGGAAGCTGTGAATAGTACTCATTAAGGAATAAGGTCGAAGCATGAATAACGCCCCGATCGGAATCTTCGACTCGGGCCTAGGTGGGCTGACGGTCGCCCGGGCGGTCATCGATAAGCTGCCCGACGAAGAGATCATCTACCTGGGCGACACCGAGCACACGCCCTACGGTCCGCGCGCGATCGCACAGGTGCGCTCGCTGACGCTGTCCGCCCTCGACGAGCTGGCCTCGCGCGGGGTTAAGGCCCTCGTCATCGCCTGCAACACCGCGACCGCCGCAGCCCTCGCGGACGCGCGCGAGCGCTACTGGATCGACGCGGGCATCCCCGTCATCGAGGTCATTACTCCGGCCGCGCGCCAGAGCGTCATCGCGACGCGCAACCGCCACGTCGGCGTCATCGGGACGAAGGCGACCATCCAGTCCGAGGCCTACCTGCGCGCGCTCGCGGCCGTGCCCGGGCTGACGGTCAGCCAGCAGGCATGCCCCGCGTTCGTCGAGTTCGTCGAGGCCGGGGTGACCACGGGCGAGGAGATCGAGGCCGTGGCGCGCGAGTATCTGACTCCCCTGAAAGAGGCCGGCGTGGACACGCTGATCCTGGGCTGCACGCACTACCCGCTGCTGACTGGCGTCATCGGGCGCGTCATGGGGGAGGGCGTGACGCTCGTGACCTCTTCGGAGGCCACCGCGAACGTGACGTACAACGAGCTTGTGGACCGCGGCCTCCTGCACGATCCGTGGCCTGCGGGCACCGGGCCGACGCATCAGTTCCTGGCCACGGGGGCCTCGGAGAACTTCCCGCGTCTGGCGCGCCGCTTCCTGGGGCCGGAGGTGGGCTCCGTCGACCGCGTGAACACCGGAGGGGGAGTCGCGTGAAGCTGACCGTTATCGGCGCGACAGGTTCCATGTCGGGCCCTCGCTCTCCTGCGTCCTCCTACCTGGTCCAGGCCCGCGGAGTTGACCCCGACTCGGGGCGTGAGCGTGTTTTCTCCCTCGTGTGCGACATGGGGCCGGGGTCGTTTGGTGCGCTGTGGGCGCACCTGTGTCCGTGCGACCTGGATGCGCTGGCGCTGTCGCACTGCCACGCGGACCACATGGGCGACATCATTTCCCTGCAGGTGTACCGCAAGTGGGGTCCCGGTTCGTGCGCGATCCGGCCCGTGTCCCTGTTTGGGCCGGGCGAGACGCTGCACCGTGTGCGCCAGATCGAGGGCGCGCCGGAGGGGGAGACCTACGACGGCGAGTTCGCTTTTACGCGGCTCCGCGTGGGCGAGAGCTACGAGGTGGGTCCGATGACGATTCGTCCCTTCCGGGCCCTGCACCCCGTGGAGGCCTTCGGACTGCGCATCGAGGGGCCCTCGCAGGACGATCCCGCGCGCCGCGTCGCCCTGTTCTACACGGGGGACACGGATCTGTGTGACTCGATCGTTGAGGGCGCGCGTGGGGTGGATGTGCTGCTCAGCGAGGTCGGTTTCACCTCGGATGAGCGCGAACCCGATATGCACATGGATGGCCGACGCGCGGGTGAGTTGGCGACGCGCGCGGGCGTGGGGCGCATGATCGCGACCCATATCCAGCCGTGGACGTCCAGTGAACGGGTGGTGTCCGAGGTTCGCCAGACGTGGGCGGGTCCCCTTGACGTTGCGGCGGCGTGCATGGAGGTGTCCTTCTAGCGCGCGGACGAGGCCGGGGTGCCTCAGTCGGTCGGGGTGGCGTAGGAGTTGTGCCGCTGCCATTCGGTGAGGAAGGTGGCCACGCGCGCGGGACCGCCCGCCTCGCTCCATCCGTGGTTCTTGTGGCGCAGCAGGATTTTGCGGGTGCCCAGCGAGGGCAGAGGCGTCACGCGCATGCCTGCGGTGTGGGCGCCGGCGAGCGCCATGGCGGGCAGGATCGTGGATCCCGCGCGGGCTCGCACGAGGGAGCGGGCCGCCTCGTAGGTGGCGTAGAGGTGGGGGGCCCAGCGCGTGTCCGGGAATGCCTTGGTGATGCGGCGCATGACGTGGTCGCCGCTTGAGCCCGGGTTGACGCGCAGCCACGTGAGGTCGGCGAGGTCTTCGATGGATCCGATCGGGGGCGCGGAATCGGGGGTGACGAGCACCCACGGTTCGTCGATGAAGGGAACGTCCGTGTATCCGCGAGGCGCGAGGCCGGGGTCCTCGTCTCGTTCGATGACGAGGATGTCGAATTGGCCTGTGCGCAGGGCCGCCATGCCGGGAGTCTCCTCCGTCTCCTCGATGCGCAGGTCGATGCCGGGCAGGGCGTCCGTGAGGTCGGGCAGTGCGGGGATGAGAGTGGAGCGGCAGATGGTGAGGAAGGCTCCGAGGGTCACCGTTCCCGTCACCTGGCCGGTGAGCGGGCGCAGCGCTTTGAGGGCCTCGGCGATGTCGGCGTTGATGCGTTCGCCGGCCTCGGCCACGATACTGCCGGCGGGGGTGAGGATCGCGCCGGAGGTCGTGCGCTCGACGAGCTTGAGCCCGACCTCCTCCTCCAATTTTTGGATCTGCTGGGAGACAGCCGATGGGGACACCATGAGGATGTCTGCGGCGGCGACGATGCCGCCTTCACGTGCAACCGAGAGCAGGAAGGGTAGGCGTCGGGGGTCGATGTCCATGCGCACTCCATCGTTAAGCGAAACTGCAAGATAACTATAGAACCATTCAATTGTGCTTGACTACCGCAAGGGGCACAATTGCTCCATGACCATCTCGCATCTGGCAATCGTGATCCTCGGATGGGTCGGCGCGGCCGCCTCCATCGCCGCCTACTACCTCGTCTCCTCCAAACGCTTCGCCCCCGACTCTCTGCGCTACCACTCTCTGAATGTCTCGAGCTGCATTCTCCTGGCCCTCGCGTGCGCGTCCACCGGTGCGTGGCCGTCCTTCCTCACCAATGCGATCTTCATCGGGGTTGGAGCCACCATGATCTGGCGTGTGCGCGACCGCCTGGCGCGCCGGCTCCTCCAGGTCGCGCGCTTTGTCGATCCGCGCCGCCTGCTGCCTCGGCGTCGCCGCCTGGCCCGCGCGCGCTGACGCGGCGGCGCCTGCTCCCCGTCCCGCCCGTATTTCATCCCCGATAAATTAAGGGAATTCTGCCGCAACGGTCAATGTTTTGCCAAGCTTTCCCAAGGGAAAGTCTGTAAGAAACACTTTACTGAAAAATAAGAGAAGATCGATGGAAAAAGGCGTGCAACGGAGCGACCATAGAGCTACGACGCGGTGATAGATCCATCGCACGTACTCAAAGAGGAGCACACCATGTCTCGTTTCGTCGCATCACTCATTCAACGCTTCACCCATCACCGCAGGATGCGTCAACAACGCAACCCGCTGCAGTTCTCGATGGACCGCCCCTTCTTCGGCAATCTCGTTGCCCGCTGATGGGGCGCCCGATGGGCGAACACTAGTGCCGGACACCCTCGGGTGCCCGGCACAACTATGTTGACGCGACGAACTGCTCTGCGAGCCTGCCGGTTGAGGCGCCAGCAGGCGCGTCAACCACACGGGCCCGCACGGCGACTTAGCCGCGCAAGTACTCCACGATGTGGGGCATGAGAGCGCGGAAGGCGATGCCTCGGTGGCTGATCGCGTTCTTCTCCGCGGCGCTCATCTGCGCGGTCGTCACCTCGAAGCCCTCGGGAACGAAGATCGGGTCGTAGCCGAACCCGCCCTCGCCGTGGGGAGAGCGCGTCAGGGTGCCGCGCACCTCGCCGCGCTGGACGAACTCGCGGCCATCCGGGGTCACCAGGACGGCCGCCGACACGAAGGCTGCGCCGCGGTGAGCGTCGGGAACGTCGGAGAGCTGATCGAGGAGCAGACGCAGATTTGCCGCGTCGTCCCCGTGGGAGCCGGCCCAGCGCGCGGAGAAGATGCCGGGCGCCCCGCCCAGCACGTCCACCGTGATGCCGGAGTCGTCGGCGATGGCGGCCAGGCCCGTGGCGCGAGTCAGGGCGCGGGCCTTGATGAGGGAGTTCTCCTCGAAGCTCACCCCATCCTCGACCGGTGAGGCCACGTCGAAATCGCTCATGCGCGCCACACACCCGGCCTCGAAGCCCTCCCACGCGGGGGCCAAGATTGCCTCGAGCTCGCTGACCTTGTGCGCGTTGGAGGTCGCAAAGACCAGGCGCGCGCTCACGGGCGCACCTCGATGCGCTCCATGAGGGGGGCCTCGAGCGCGAGCTTCTGCGCCGCGGCGAGCTGAGCGTTGCCGAGCGTCGCCAGGTCGAGGAGCTCGCCCAGCTCGTCACGGTTGAAGGGGGCGTGCTCGGCGGTGCCCTGCACCTCGATGAAGCGGCCGTCGCCCGTCTGAACGACGTTCATATCGGTCTGCGCTCGCACGTCCTCGACGTAGGGCAGGTCCAGCATGGGGGTGCCGTCGATGACGCCCACCGAGATCGCGGAGATTGAGTCGGAAAGGACCGTGGCGGAGGGCTTGAGGATGCCCTGGTCCTTCGCCCAGGACACCGCGTCCGCGAGCGCCACATAGGCGCCCGTGATGGCCGCCGTGCGGGTGCCGCCGTCGGCGCGCAGGACGTCGCAGTCCAGGACGATCGTGTTTTCGCCGAGCGCGCTCACGTCGACGATGCCGCGCAGGGAACGGCCGATGAGTCGCGAGATCTCTTGCGTGCGGCCGCCCACCTTGCCCTTGACGGACTCTCGGGAGGAGCGCTGCTCGGTGGCGCGCGGGAGCATCGAGTACTCGCCGGTCACCCAGCCCTCGCCGGAGTCGCGCTTCCAGCGTGGCACTCCTTCGGTGAAAGAGGCGACACACAGGACGCGGGTGTTGCCGAACTCGATGAGGACGGAGCCCTCGCCGGTACCCGACCAGCCGCGGGTCATGGAGACGGGACGGAGCTGGGAGGGGGTGCGCCCATCGGCGCGCAGGGGAGTGGTTGTCATAGTGCCTAGGGTAGCCCACCGCGTTACCGTGGAGTTATGAGTCTTGATCTACCTCTCGTTCGCGGCGACGTCGATCCGTCGGTCGCGCTGCGTGAATCCGCGGCTCCCATCGCCCTGGTGCGCGCCGGTGAGGCGGATGTCATCGTCGTCGATCCGGCCGGTTTCGTCCTCCTGGACGAGGCCGGGGCGCGGCCCTCGGATACGCCGACTCTGCGACGCCTGGCCGGGGACGAGGCCGTGCGTGCGGCCGAGGGGACCACGGCCTCGTTCATCGGGGTGGCGGGCGGACGCAGCGTCGTTGCGATCGAGACCAGCCGGGACGAGGCCCGGGGGCGCTGGGAGCACCTGCGCGCGGTCGGCTGGCGGCTTGGGGGTGACGACGCGGCCCTGGCGCTGACCGCCGTGGCGTTGGCGGGCTGGCACGCCACCTACCGCTACTGCGGACGTTGTGGCTCTCCCGTGTCCCTGGAGTCCGCCGGCTGGGCTGCTCGCTGCCAGGCCTGCGATCGGCTCGAATACCCGCGTCAGGACCCGGCGATCATCGTCCTCGTTCAGGATCACGATGGGCGCGTGTTGCTCGCGCACAACGCCCTGTGGAAGCCCGGCTTCGTGTCGATTATCGCCGGATACGTCGAGGCCGGGGAGTCCCCGGACGTCACGGTGGCCAGGGAGGTCGCCGAGGAGGTGGGCATCGACATTGAGGCCCCCACCTACGTTGCGACCCAGCCGTGGCCCTTCGGGCGCTCCCAGATGATGGGCTACCGCGCCCGCACCGCCACGCCGCGCCCGACCCCTCAGGCGGATGGCGTGGAGATCGAGTGGGCGCGCTTCTATAGCCGTGAGGATCTGGCTTGCGCGCTCGAATCGGGGGAGATCAGCGCGCCCGGACGCGCCTCCATCGCATACGCGCTGCTTCGGGAATGGTACGGCTCCGATCTGCCCGGCGGGCCGGAGGGCACGGGACGCAGCTGAGGGTGGGCGATGGGACAATAGAGGTATGAACCCCGAGGAACTGCTTGACGCCCTTGACCCCGACCAGCGTGCCGTCGCCACCCAGGTTGCCGGGCCGCTTGCCGTCCTTGCGGGCGCCGGCACGGGTAAGACGCGCGCGATCACCTACCGCATCGCCTACGGCGCGGCTGTCGGCGCCGTCGATCCCTCCAACGTGCTGGCCGTGACCTTCACCCAGCGTGCAGCCTTCGAGATGCGTCACCGACTGGCCCAGCTGGGCGTGCCCAAGGCGCAGGCGCGAACCTTCCACTCCGCGGCGCTGCGCCAGCTGCGCCACTTCTGGCCGACGGTGGTCGGCGGTCCGCTGCCCGATGTCATCCCCCACAAGGCGTCCCTGGTTGCCGCCTCCGCAGCCCGCCTGGGGATCGCCATCGACCGCACCAACGTGCGTGACATCGCCGCCGAGGTGGAGTGGGCGAAGGTGTCCATGGTCGATGCCACGCACTATGCCGCTTCGGTGGCGCGCCTGCGACGCGACGTTCCCGCCGGGCTGGACGCGGGGGACATGGCCCGTCTCCTCGACGTGTACGAGGATGCCAAGAACGAGCGCGGAGTCATCGATTTCGAGGACATCCTCATCTACCTGTGCGGCATGCTCCAGGAACGCGCCGACGTCGCCTCCATCGTGCGCAAGCAGTACCGCTCTTTCGTGGTCGACGAGTTCCAGGATGTCAACCTCCTCCAGGCCCGCCTCCTGGACCTGTGGCTGGGCGGGCGCCACGACGTATGCGTCGTCGGCGACGTCGCGCAGACCATCTATTCCTTCACGGGCGCCTCGCCGGACTACTTGACGGGCTTCGGACGCCAGCACCCGGGCGCGCGTGTCGTGGAGCTGACCCGCGACTACCGCTCCACCCCGCAGATCGTCACCCTCGCGAACGACGTGTTGGCACGAGCCGCCCAGCGCGAGGGCACCGTGCGCCTGTCCAGCCAGCGCGACGGGGGAGCGCACGTGGGCTACTGCACCTACGATGACGACCACGCCGAGGCCGCGGGCGTCGCCGCACAGATCACGGACCTCGTCGCCGGCGGCGTCCAACCCCACAACATCGCCGTCCTCATGCGCACCAACGGCCAGTCACAGGCCTTCGAGGAGGCTCTGGGACACCGAGGCATCCCCGTCGCCGTCGCCGGAGGCAAACCCTTCTTTGCCCGCGACGACGTGCGCACCGCGATCTCGCGCCTGCGCGCCGGCGCGGCTGCCGCGCAGGAGGGGGAGCTGGGCGAGCTCGTGCGCGACGTGCTCTCCGGGGTCGGGTGGGCCCCCGAGGCCCCTTCCGGCCAGGCCGGGTCCGAGCGCTGGTCGAACATGAACGCGATCGTCGGGTGGGCGGACGACAGCCACGCGGACACGCTCGCCGCCTTCGTCGCCGAGCTCGACGAGCGAATCGCCTACCAGGTCGAGCCCGACAAAGCGGGCGTCGAGCTGGCCACCATCCACGCGGCCAAGGGCCTCGAATGGGACGCCGTCTTTCTGGTCGGCCTCTCGGAAGGCCTGCTGCCCATCTCCTACGCGAAAACCCCCGAGGCTCGCGAGGAGGAACGTCGCCTCCTCTACGTGGCCGTCACCCGCGCCCGCGATCTGCTGACCCTGTCGTGGGCGCGCTCGCGGGGAGCGGACGGGCGTGGCAAGCGCAAGCGTAGCCGTCTCCTCGACGGGATCTGGCCACAGGAGCGGGGTGTGGGTGCGCCCAAGAAGAAGGCGCGTCCCTCCACACGCGCCCTCAATCGTGCGTTCGAGGAAGAGGCATCGCCCCAGGCCGTTGACCTGTTCGCGCGGCTTAAGGCCTGGCGTTTGGAGGTTTCCCGGCAGGCGGGGGTTCCGCCCTTTGCGGTGTTCACGGATCAGACGCTGCGCGACATTGCCGTGGCGATGCCGAAGAACACGACGCAGCTGAGGGTGATCCGGGGGATCGGCGACGTCAAGGTGCAGCGTTTCGCCGCTCCCGTCCTTGCCCTCGTGCGAGGCGAGGAGGTTGTCGTCGAGGAGGGTGCCTGACTCAGGAGGCGAGCCCGCAGATTCCGCACACGCATTCGTGGGCGGGGTAGGCGCGTTCGACGCTGATTGTTCCGTCCTCGTCGATGGTGGCGATCTCGGCGCACAGGCTCGCGGTGAGCGCGCCGGAGGCGAAGTCTCGTATCAGGCGCGCCACTCGTAGGGCTGCCGCGTAGTGGGCCAGCAGGGGGAGTGTTCCCAGCGGCCAGTCGGCGAGCTCTCGCAGGTGGGTGAGGCGGAAGGGGTTCGCCGCGGCTCGCGCGTGCTCGACGCACTGGTAGCACGGGGTGATGCCTGGGATGACGAGGGGGCCGACCTCGTAGGAGTGTTCCCCGCGCGTGACGATGAGGTGTGCGGTGTCGTGGGCCGTCAGCTCGAAGGGGACGCCCGGGTCGACGACGCGGTCGGCCGAGACGATGACGCAGTCGGTGTCACCCTGGTGGTGCAGGTGGGGGAGGGGGATGAGGGGAGCCAGCTCGCGTCGGATGGCTCGATCGCGGGCGGTGCCGGTGAAGGTGCCGCCGAAGACTCGGTCCCAGTCCTCGTCCACCAACGCGGTGACGTCGATGGCGAGGGAGAGGTTGATCGTGTCGACGAGGCTGCGCAGCGCCAGGATGGAGGCGGGCACCGCCCCGAGGACGCCGACGCGCAGCGTGGGGCGCCGGTCCCCCTCGTCGATGAGGTGTGCTCGGTGCAGCGCCGCCATGAGTTCCGGCGAGGCCTGGGTGGGCGCGGCTGAGCGCGGCGAGTGCGCCTGGTGGCTGAGCCACAGCTGGTCGTTTGCGTGCAGGTTGTCGAGGAGGACGTGTCGTGAGCTGTCTCCTCCGACCTGGACGGCCCCGGGGCCGCGCCACAAGATCGCCGTATTGCGTGCCAGGTTCATGATGGTCTCCTTTGCTTCATGCCTGTAGAAGCCATCATGAACCAGTGTGTTAGTTTCGCGTGACCTTTTGAAAAATCTGTGGATAACTTGTCAGATCATTCATTGTCGTGCGGGTCCGAGCCCTCGGTCGCCTCGCCGTCGCCGGGAGCGCAAGACTGGTCACCCGAATCGGCGCCGGGCTCCAGGCCCTCCGCCCAGCCGAGCGTTCCATCCAGCAACGAGGTGAGGGCCGCATCGATATCCGCGTCCTCCTCGGCGGCGGCGCGCCGCAGCGTCAAGAAGGTGTCGGGCGTGGCCAGCTCCGTCTCCGAGGGGACCATGTCCGGATGCGACCACAGGGCCTCGCGGGCATCGCGCCCACCGTCGGCCTCGACGAGAGAAAAGATTGAGGCCGCGCCGCGCGCCTGGCGCGGACGCATCTTCAGGCCGATGAGGGTCCCCAGGATCTCCTCCGCGGGGCCGCCCGAGGCACGGCGGCGGCGCATCATCTCGCGCAGCGCATCCGCGTGAGGCAGGTAAGGCAACGTGGCGCGCGCCGTGACCACCTCGACCCAGCCCTCGATGAGAGCGAGCATCGTCTCCAGGCGAGTGAGCGCCCGACGCTGATCGGGGGTGGTCGCCAGGGCAAACACGCCGCCGCTCAGGGCGGACTCCACCGACTCCGGATCCGACGGGTCTACGGACCGTGCCACTTCCGTGATGGCCTCCGTGTCGATCGCGATCTGAGACGCGTAGCGTTCCACCGCCCGCACCAGGTCGCCCTCGAGCCACGGCACCGACGCGAAGAGGCGACGATGGGCTGCCTCGCGCACCGCCAGGAACTGACGCACCTCGTCGAAGGGGGCGTCGAGACCATCGGCGAACTCGGCGATCGTGTGGGGCAGTAGCACCGCGTGGGAGGCATCCGACAGCGGGATGCCCGTGTCGTAGGTGCCGAAAGACTCCCCGGCCAGCGCCGCCAGCGCGCGGGCCAGCTGGGCGGAGAACATCATCGCCGACAGGCGAGGCATCATCTCCTGCGTCTTGCCCAGCATTGCCGCCATCCCGTCCGGCAGGGACGCGGCCTCGCCGCTGCCATCGGGGCCGAACTGCTCGGAGAGTGCCCCCGACAGGGCGCGCGACACGTTGAGGGCAATCGGCTCGCAGATGCGCTTCCACGTGGGAATCGTGTGCTCTACCCACGCGACCTTGCTCCACACGTCGCGGGTCACCGGACCCGAGGCGAAGTCGGTGACGGCGTCGAGCCACAGGTCCGCGACGGTCATGGCCTGACGCGCCGCCTCCGCTTCGGTCGCCGTGGGCGCGGGGTCGCCGCTGGCGTAGGCGGCCTGCTTGGCGCTGTCTTCCACGATGCGCCAGTTGACCGGCCCTGCGGTCGTGTTCATCAGGAACTGGAACTGCCCCATGGCAGCACGCATGCGTGCCGGATCAGAAAACTCGGGGGGCAGGTTCGCGGGATCGAAGCCCTGAGCCTCGAGGGCGCGGGCGGCCTCGGCGGCCGCCTCGTCTCCCAGGATGGAGCGCAGGAAATCCTCAAACGGTGTGCCGGACTCGTTCTCATTCATGGAATCAGACTAGCGTCCGGCCATGCGCCCGGGCTGATAAAACACTGCGAAAACGCTGAGAGCATAAGGGGGGCGTGGAAGTGGGCGTGCATGAGCGCGCCGGGTGGGACACAATGGCACGGTGAGCGAAACGGATGAGACCTTGACACTCGATGAGAAGCTGTCCAATGGAGAAGGCCAGGGCGAGCGTATCCCGCTTGTCAGCTGGCGCCTCGTCACGGCCCTCGTGGCTCTCCTGGCGATGGTGGCGATCCTCTTTTGGGTTCCCGTTCCCTTCGTCGTCTCCAGCCCCGGGCCGACCTTCAACGTGCTGGGAACCGAGGACGGCGTCCCGATGCTCGACATCGAAGGCACCGACCCCACCACGGGCGAAGCCGTCCGCGTCGACGAGCCGCAGTCCGCCTCAGTCACCGCTCCCGCGAAACCCGGGCAGGGCCAGCTGCGCATGGTCACTGTCTCCGAGTCGGGCGGCCCCGGCCACCGGCTGAGCTTCGCTGAGCTCATCGGAGCCTACTTCGACCCGCACAGCAAGATTGTGGACTACGATTCCGTCTACCCCGAAGGGACGACGAACGACCAGGTCAGCGAAGCGCAGCTCGCCATGATGCGCAACTCACAGCTGACCTCCCAGGTCGCCGCGCTCGACTACCTGGGCTGGCAGATTCCCGCCACCGTCACGATCCAGGGCGCCACGGAGGGCTCGAATGCGGACGGCATCGTCCAGGAAGGCGACGTCCTGCGGGCCATCACGACCCCCGACGGCACGCGCCACGAGGTCGCCGATGCGACGACTCCTTTCACGCTCATGCGCACCGTTCCTGCGGGAAGTCACATGACGATTACCGTCGAACGCGACGGCGCCACCCTGGACCTGTCCTTCGATTCGATTGCGGCCGGTGAGAACGAACCCGGCTCCAAGCTCGGCGTCTACCTGACGGTGGAACCTTCGATGCCCGTCACGATCACCGTCAACCTGAAGGATGTCGGCGGCCCGAGCGCGGGCATGATGTTCTCCCTGGGCATCATCGACCGCCTGACGCCGGGAGACATGACGGGGGGAACGCCTATCGCCGGAACCGGCACGATGTCCTTCGATGGGCAGGTCGGCGCCATCGGCGGTATCCAGCAGAAGATGTGGGGAGCCAAGAAGGACGGCGCCGAGTGGTTCCTGGCGCCGCGCGACAACTGCTCCGAGGTGGTCGGCCACGTCCCCGATGGGCTGCACGTGGTCTCCGTGTCCACCCTCGCCGAGGCCACCACGGCCGTCTCCTCCATCGCGGAGGGCACCGGGGACACCCTGCCGACCTGTCAGTAGCGCACGCAGCGCTTCCAAGCCCCCCACGGCCTGCGGGCAGGCGGGTACGAGCGGGCCCCGGCCTCGTCCCTCTTGGTTCGGACGAGGCCGGGGCCCCCGGCGTGATCAGGCTTCCTCGCCCGTGACGGGCTCGAGAGAGGCGCGCAGCGCATCCACCAGCGCGGGCACCAGCGCCGAGCCCTGCCCGACCTTGTCATCGGAGTCGAAGGCGCGAGTGCGCAGCGCACACCAGGATTCGCCGCTGCGCATGACGCCGACGGCTAGGCGCACGTCCGTGCGCAGCGGGTGGTTGGCGACGAACGCGAGGGCCTCCTCCGGGTCCTCGGGAGCCTCGTCCTCCACCTCCGGGGGAACAACGATGCGCTCGACCGTGATCGCGGCACCCGGCACCGTCTCCGGCCACGCCAGGTGGGCCAGGACCTGCTCGATGTCATCGTCTGCCAGGTCCTCCTGGATGATCGCGCTCAAGTGTTCGTCGCTGCCGTCCCAGCCCGCGCGCAGCTGCTCGGCAATGTCGGCCGGCAGGTTCGGGTCAGACAGAAGCAGAGCCGTCGGGACCAGCGCATAGATGGAAGGCGCGTGATCCCACCCCACGCGGGCGGCGCCCTTCTCGATATCGACAACCACGTTGGCCAGCGCGATCTCACGCGCACTCGGCATCATCTCAACACTCATGCCCCCATAATCTCACGGAGAGCGGACAAAACCGAGACGAAGAACAACCTGCCCACCGCTAGACTGGGAACTAGCTTCCGGTTTAACAGAGAGGATTGCTGTGAGCTTCCCATTTTCGGTCTTCGGATCCGATCAGCCAAATCAACCGCGTCAGCGGCGAGCCCCTCGCGCCGGGGTGAAGCTCCGCAAGCCCGGCCCCGGCGCGATGACGCTGGCCGCGCTGGCAGTTATCGCCGCCGTCGTTTACGGGTCCTCCATCGTGTGGACGGAGATCCTGTGGTTCCGCCAGATGAGCGCCACGCGCGTCATCCTCACCCAGTGGGGCGCCCACTTCGGCCTCTTCGTCGTGGGCCTGCTGGTCGCGACCGGGCTCTTGTACTTCTCGATGGCCTTCGCCTACCGTCACCGCGCCTCCTCGACGCGCGGGGAAGCATCCGCGGCGCTGCGCGGCTACCAGGAGGCGCTCGAGCCCGTGCGGCGCTTCGCCTTCTGGGGAGTCGCCCTCTTCTTCGGATTCACTAACGGTGCCCGTCTGGCCACCGAATGGCGCACGCTCCTTCAGTTCCTCAACGCCTCGTCCTTCGACCAGGTCGATCCCCAGTTCGGCCTGGACATTTCCTTCTTCGTGTTCGTCCTGCCCGCGCTCAAGGTGCTCGTCTCTTTCCTCATGACTGTCACCGGTATCGGGCTGGCCGCCGCCCTCGTCGTGTCCTACCTGTACGGGACGATCCGCCTGGCCCCGCGCCCCCACGCCTCCAAGCACGCGCGACTCCAGACCGGCCTTATGGCAGCCACCCTCTCGGTGTTCATCGGCATCAACTACTGGCTGGGCCGCTATGAGCTGCTGACCTCGGAGAGCGGCTCCATCCACGGAGCCATGTACTCCGATATCAACGCCACGCTCCCCGCGCACTCGATCCTGGCGGTCATCTCCTTCCTGGTCGCGGCCCTCTTTGTGGTGGCCGCCTTCCGCGGCACGTGGCGCCTGCCCGTGACCGGCGTGGCCGTCACCGTCATCGCCGCCCTGATCCTGGCCGGCGCGTACCCCGCGCTCATTGAGCAGTTCCGCGTGCGCCCCAACCAGCGCACCCTCGAATCGCCCTACATTCAGCGCAACATCGACGCGACTTTGGCTGCCTACGGCCTCGATGACGTCGACTATCAGACGAACTACGACGCGGCCACCACTGCCTCGGCTGGGCAATTCGACAACGAGGCACTCACCTCTCAGGTGCGCCTGCTCGACCCGAAGGTCATCACCAAGACCGTCCAGCAGCTCCAACAGTCCCGCCTGTACTACGGCTTCAATTCGGGCATGAAGGTCGACCGCTACACGGTGGGCGGCGAGCGCCGCGACACCGTCATCTCCGTGCGCGAACTGAACCTCTCGGGCCTGT
Organism: Schaalia sp. HMT-172; assembly: GCF_030644365.1. Classification (NCBI taxonomy): domain Bacteria; kingdom Bacillati; phylum Actinomycetota; class Actinomycetes; order Actinomycetales; family Actinomycetaceae; genus Schaalia; species Schaalia sp. HMT-172. Next base: position 1,737,010 of record NZ_CP130058.1, on the reverse strand, counting down.
CCGCCGAGCAGCAGACGTGGGTCAACCAGCACACCGTCTACACGCACGGCTTCGGCGCGGTCGCAGCCTACGGTAATCAGCTCACGAGCGATGGCCTGCCCTCCTACTGGGAGCAGTCTGTGCCGTCTGTCGGCGAGATGGGGGAGTATGAGGAGCGCGTCTACTTCAGCCCTGGCTCACCCACCTATTCGATCGTCGGCGCCCCTGAAGGTGCCGAGCCCCAGGAGCTCGACTACCCGGACGACACGGCGGTTGGCGGCCAGGTCTCCACGACCTTCGTCGGCAACGGCGGTCCCTCCGTGGGCAACACGTGGAACAAGCTCCTGTACGCCATCAAGTTCGGGTCCACCGACCTGTTCTTCTCCTCCCAGACCAACGAGGCCTCGCAGATCCTCTACGACCGCGACCCGCTCCAGCGCGTCTCCAAGGTCGCTCCCTACCTGACTCTCGAACAGTCCGCCTACCCCGCGGTCGTCGACATGGACGGGGACGCCTCGACCCCCAAGCGCCTCGTGTGGGTAGTCGACGCCTACACGACGACGAACAACTACCCCTACGCCCAGCACGAGACGCTCTCCGACGCGACCGTCGACTCCCAGTCCACCCAGATGGGCCAGTACGTGCAGGCCAACAAGATCAACTACATGCGTAACTCCGTCAAGGCCGTCGTCGACGCCTACGACGGGTCCGTGCGCCTGTTCCGTTGGGACGACCAGGACCCGATCCTGCGCACGTGGGAAAAGATCTACCCGGGCAGCGTCGAGCCCATGTCCGCCATCTCCGGCGACCTCATGAGCCACCTGCGCTACCCCGAGGACATGTTTAAGGTCCAGCGCAACCTGCTGGCTACCTACCACGTCACCGACGCGGCCGGCTTTTACTCGGGCGGTGACCGCTGGCGCCTCGCCGAGGAGACCTCGACCTACGGGGACGCCACCGCCTCAAGCGCGCCCTCCGCGGGCGTGGATACGAACGGCAACCGCGTGTCCGCACCGACCGCCCTGCAGCCCCCGTACTACCTGACCATGCAGATGCCCGGCCAGGAGAGCGCTGAGTTCTCGCTGACCTCCGTGTTCGTGCCCGGCGGTGGCGGCGAGGGGCGGCGCGAGGCCATGGCGGGCTTCCTCGCCGTGGACTCAGAAACCGGTAACACGCCGGGGCAGGTGCGTGAGGGGTACGGAAAGCTCCGCCTGCTCGCCCTGCCCTCGTCGACGACCGTGCCCGGCCCCGGACAGGTGCAGAACAAGTACGACTCCGACGAGAAGATCGCCACGCAGCTGAACCTGCTCAACCAGGCTGATTCGACTGTTATCCGCGGAAATCTGCTGACCCTGCCCGTCGGCGGCGGCCTGCTCTACGTGCAGCCCGTCTACGTGCAGGGCACCGGATCGGCGTCCTACCCCGTGCTTCGCTCGGTGCTGACCGCCTTCGGCGACAAGGTCGGCTTCGCGCCGACCCTGGAGGAATCCCTCAGTCAGCTGGTCGCGGACGACCCGGCGACGACCACCCCGAGCGGTGGGGGAGGCGCCCAGCCGGGAACCTCCACGACCCCCGGTGATGCGAGCACCCAGCTCAGCCAGGCCGTCAGTGACGCCGCCCAAGCCATGCGTGACGCCGACGCGGCGATGAGCAAGGGTGACTGGAGCGCCTACGGCGAGGCCCAGACGCGCCTGCATGATGCGCTGACTCGCGCGGAGGCCGCGCAGGCGGCGCTCGGTACGTCCTCGCCCGTGACCTCAAACTCCGGATCGCCCACGCCCAGCCCGAGCCCAAGCGCATCTGCCACGAGCGGTGCGCAAAGCGGCTCATAGGCGCTGTTTGGCGCCTGTCCGATGCGCGCCCGGCCCTGCCAATCACACATTGTGAGGTAGGCCGGGCGCGCTCTATGTGACGGTGGGGTTGGTGCACGACGGGAAGTGGTCCGTCCGTGTCTATCGTTGTGTCGGCAGAGCCCTGCTGATATGATGAAAATCACGTATACTCGCGCGTGACCGATATGCGCGGAAGGAGCCTGCCAGTGAGCAATCCTCACATCCCGAATCCCCAACCCAACCGTTCCGGCGGAGCAAGTGGGGCTGTCCATGCTCCCGGTCAATTCTCCGGTCCTGTCCCGGGGATCCCGTACCAGGGCGGCGGTCAGCCGGGACCCGCACCGCAAGCTTGGGGACAGCCGGGACCCGCACCGCAAGCTTGGGGACAGCCGGGACCCGCACCGCAAGCTTGGGCACAGCCGGGACCCTACCCGATGGCCCGGCCCGCGCGCCCACAGCTCTCCACGCGCGTGCGGGTGTGTCTGCGCATTGAGCTGGTTGTGTGGACGCTCATGCTCGTTAACATTTTCATTCCCTACTTCTTCGACGACCTGAGGCTCTATCTCCTGCGTTTTACGGACATCTGGTTCTATGAGTGGGTGGTCATATACTCCGTGTTGATCGTGCTGGCCGCGATCGCGCTCGCGGGACGAAACATTGTCATACGCTACGTTCTGGTCTGCGTCGTTCTAGTCTCCTTCCTGCTCATCGACCCGGTGCTCTCCGTCGTGCAGGGTGGGGAGTGGTATGGGCTGTTCATGCCCCCGACGCTGGACCCGTCGGTCTTTGGTGATCAGTGGTACGCTCCCTTGCTCGTTGTGCGTGGGGTTCTGATCTGGCTGATCGTGCGCACCGGTATCGTCACCGCCATCGTCCTTGCCGTGCCCGGTCGGAGTACTCCCGCGGCCGCTCCAGTCGGTGGCCCGTTCGTGGCTGCCCCCATGCAGGGCGGATACCCGGCATCCGGTGGTGCGGTGCCGCCCCTCGGCGTGAATCCCGTTGCCCCTCAGGGCATGTGGCCCGCTGCCGGCACCCCGCCGGCAGTCGGCGCCGCGCCCGCGCCGGGGATCCCGCAGCCTGGCGCGGGGGATCCCGCAGCCTGGCGCGGGTAGGGATAACCCTGTCCAGTAGAGCGGGGCTGATCTGGCGAACTGATGAGCGTCGCCCCGGCCCGAGGCCTCCGAGATGAGGCGCGGGTCGGGGCTGTGGTGCGGAGACGTAGTTCACGGCCCCTTTGGTTGAAGCGTCTTGAGCCTGGTGGTAAGGTTTTAACCACCGACGCGGGGTGGAGCAGTTCGGTAGCTCGCCGGGCTCATAACCCGGAGGTCGCAGGTTCAAATCCTGTCCCCGCTACCACCACAAGCCCGGTCCCGACAGGGACCGGGCTTCTTTGCTCGCCGCGCGTTTCATCGTTCGAACGTCTTGACCTGGCGGCAGACTCACGCGATAGTATTGACTGTTCGCCATCAGGAACTGCACTTTCGGGTGCGAGAGGAATACAGATGAGCACTATCGACCCGTCGCAGCTCAGCGCTGCTGACATGAGTAACCCGGCACTGACCGCTCAGGACCTCGCCGATATCACGGCCGCGCGTCCCGACCTGCGCCCCTACGTTGCGACCCACCCGTCGCTGTACCCGGCGCTTGGGCAGTGGCTGTCCGACCAGGGCGTCGTCCCCGCGCAGCCGCCGACCGCCGAGCAGCCTGTGTCCGACCAGGCCGAGGCCGTTGATGAGGCCGTGGCCGCACAGATCGCGGCTGTTGATGAGGCCGTAGCCGAGCAGGGCGCGGCTGTCAACGAGCCCGTTCAGCAGGAGCAGGCGGGACCCGCGACCGACGCGACACCAGCCCTCGGCGAGAACCCCACCACCGACGCCCCCGCGGTGTCGGACGAGGAGCTCGAGCGCACGATTACCGAGGGTGCGCGTGAGAAGTCCGCCGCCGAACTCGCAGCCGATGGTCAGACCCCCGCCGCGCAGCCGCAGTACGGTCAGACCCCCGCCGCGCAGCCGCAGTACGGTCAGGCTCCCCAGGGTCAGCCGCAGTACGGTCAGGCTCCCCAGGGTCAGCCGCAGTACGGTCAGGCTCCCCAGGGTCAGCCGCAGTATGGCCAGGCTCCCCAGGGTCAGCCGCAGTACGGGCAGGCTCCCCAGGGGCGGCCGCAGTATGGCCAGGCCCCGCAGGGTCAGCCCGGTCAGTCCGCCGGTCAGCAGTTTGGAGCTGCCGCTCAGCAGTTCGGCGCCGCCGCAAATACGGCCTTCAACCAGTTCCAGAACGCCGTTGTTTCCGAGACCGGTAAGGTCAGTGGTCGTTCCGTTCGCGCGACCTACGCGCTGATCGGCGTCGGCGTTGCGGCTCTCCTGGTCCTCATTTCGATGGTCCTGCCCTACGTCTCCCTCTTCGGCTTCCACGAGTCGCTCCTTGGCGGCGGCGGCTGGTTCCCGGTTACCTTCACCCTCCTGCTTGTGGGCACCGTCGCTGTTGGTGTCGCCTACTGGTTCACGAACCAGAAGTGGGCGTTCATCACGACGGGTGCCGGGTCGATTCTCCTGGCATTCCTCTCGGTCATTATGACGATCTATTCCATGGTCGAGATCGGCGTGAGCTACCTGTCGATCGGCGCGTTCCTGTTCCCCTTCTTCTCCCTCGCCATGGGTGCTGCGGGCGGCGTTCTGCTCCTCGAGCTCAAGGCCGGCAAGGTTGCTCCCGTGAATGCAACCCCGGGTGCCTTCGGCCAGCCGGGCCAGTACGGCCAGCAGCAGGGCTTCCAGGCGGGTCAGTCGGCCTTCGGTCAGCAGCGTCCCCAGCAGCCTCAGTATGGCCAGCAGGCCCAGCAGGGGCAGTATGGCCAGCAGGCCCAGCAGCCTCAGTATGGCCAGCAGGCCCAGCAGGGGCAGTATGGCCAGCAGGCCCAGTACGGCCAGCAGGGCCAGCAGAACCAGTACGGCCAGCAGAACCAGCAGGGTAACCAGCCCTTCAATCCTTTCGGTCCTCAAGCGTGATGCGCTGAGTGCCTGAGGGCATAAACGAGGGGCTCGCGGATGAAACCGCGAGCCCCTCGTTCTCTTGTGCTTACTCGTCGTCTTCCTCGGTGACGTCGACGCCGGCGACGCCGTCCAGGTCCGACAGGGTGGTCACCAGGAGGGACTTGGAGAGGTCCTGGCGTGTCGACGCGGTGAAACGTGCGACAGACATGCGTTCGGTCGAGTCGGTGCGCGTGGACACGGAAGACACGGCCCAGCCCAGCGTCCCGACCTGCGTCAGCAGCGAGGAGAGGACCCCGTGCCCGGGGGAGTAGTGGACGCTCAGCGTCACCTTGTGCCCGTGGGTGCGCATGAGGATGAACTGGACGAGAGGCGTCAGCAGGGCGATGACGATGAAGTGGAGGGCGGTGCCGGCGATGGCGAGCCACCACAGTCCGGCCCCGCACGCCATGCCGATCGCCGCGGTTTCCCAGATGGTGGCGGCGGTCGTGAGGCCTCGGATCGCGCCGTGTCGGGTCAGGATGATGCCGGCTCCGAGGAAGCCGATGCCGGAGACGATCTGGGAGGCGACGCGCGAGGGGTCGTAACGGGTGATGCCGTCCATCAGGATGTCGGAGAAGCCGTATTTGGAGATCAACATCATGAGGCACGCCGTCATGCCGACGATGGCCTGGGTGCGGATGCCCGCGCTCTTGCCTCGGATCTGTCGTTCGAGGCCGATGGAGGCCGACAGGACGAGGGCGAGCAGCATCCAGCCGATGCTCGCAAGTTGGTACGTCATAGTCCCTTCTTTCGTTGGCGCGGGGAGGGTTTCAGTGTAGCGATGCGAGTGCGCCAGGTCTCGGCGCCGCGCACGGTGTCCTTTCCCTCGTGCCGAACGCGATGGGTGCGGGTGACGAAGCAGGGGAGAGGTGGCGACAAACCGCACCGCGGCGCCCCGCGGTGCCTTACGTCGCAAGTGTTGACAATACAATGAGATGTCGGTGAACTCACGGGAGTGGCGAGCGCGACCCGGCCCTGGCCTCGTTAAAGACCAAGGAAAGAACGTCCCAATCACGACACAAGAATTAGGGACTAAGATGGGACTCACGATCGACAGATGAGGACCCCATTCATGGAAACCCCCACTCCCGATGACATCGCGAGCGAAGTCCGCCAGCGCTCCAACACGCAGCTCAAGCGTGGCCTGGCGTCGCGCCACATGCAGATGATCGCCATCGGCGGGGCGATCGGCACAGGCCTGTTCCTGGCCTCCGGTGCCACGGTCGCCAACGCCGGCCCCGGCGGCGCCCTCCTGGCGTACGCGGCGATCGGCCTCATGGTGCTGCTCCTCATGCAGTCCCTGGGCGAGATGAGCGCCCACCAGCCGGTCGCGGGCTCCTTCCAGACCTTCGCGACGAAGTTCATCTCCCCGTCCTTCGGGTTCGCGATGGGGTGGAACTACTGGTTCAACTGGGCGGTGACGGTGGCCGCGGACCTCGTCGCCTCGGGCCTGGTGATGGCGTACTGGTTCCCGTCCGTGCCCTCGTGGATATGGGCGGTGCTGTTCCTGGTGATCGTCGTCGGGCTCAACGCCCTGTCGGCGCGCGTCTACGGCGAGGCGGAGTTCTGGCTGGCGGCCATCAAAGTCGTCATCGTCGTCGTGTTCGTCATCTCCGGCGTCTTCATGATCGCGGGCGTCATGGGGACGAATTCCCCGGGCCTGTCGAATTGGACGACCGGGGATGCGCCCTTCCACAACGGTTTCGTCGGCGTTATCGCTGTCTTCATGATCGCGGGCTTCTCGTTCCAGGGGACCGAGCTGGTCGGCGTGGCCGCCGGCGAGTCGGAGAATCCGCGCCGGGACGTGCCACGCTCGATCCGCACGGTGTTTTGGCGCATCATGTTCTTCTACATTGGCGCGATCGCGGTGATCGGCACGCTGTTGCCCTACACGGATCCGAGCCTGCTCAGCGCCGCCGACGACAGCGCGAACAACGTGACGCAGTCCCCGTTCACGCTGGTTTTCGCGCGCATGGGGATCGGCGCGGCGGCGGCCGTCATGAACGCCGTCATCCTCACGTCGATCCTGTCGGCGGGTAATTCGGGCCTGTATGCGGCCTCGCGCATGTTGCACTCGATGGCACTCAAGGGACAGGCGCCAGCCATCTTTGCGCGTGTCACGAAGGGCGGAGTGCCCGGTTATGCGATGGCGGTGACGACGGTGATGGCGGCGTTGGGCTTCCTCACGCAGCTGGTTTTTAACGACGCCTACATTTGGCTGGTCAATATTGTTGGCATTTCGGGCATCATCATGTGGTTGGGGATCGCGGTCAGTCATCTTCGATTCCGTCGCGCGTACTGGATTCAGGGTTACCTCTTAGAGGATTTGCCGTACCGGTCACCGTTCTACCCGGTGGGTCCGATCATTGCGTTCATCATGTGCCTGGTGGTCATGGCGGGGCAGAACTACGAGGCCATTATCCATGGCCAGGTCTGGGAGGTTGCCTCCTCCTACATTGGCCTGCCGCTCTTCGGCGTCGTGTGGTGGGGCTATCACCTGGTGCGCAAGGACCGCCTGGTGTCTTTCGAGGAGATGGACGTCGCGCCCGTCAAGATTGAGCCGGTTTCCGGCAGCTGAGTGGTCGCGGGAGGGCGTCGTTCTTTGCTCGCGTGGGCGGATTGGGAATTGACGAGGCCGGGGTGGCCCGCCGCTCGCGTGGCGGGCGCCGCTTGTCACCAGTTCGTAACGACCGGCGTGGCGAGGAGGACCCCCGCGTCGCTTCCATAGGATGGTCGCATGATCAATATGCGACGCTTCCTTGCCGTGACCGCACTGTCCGCCCTCGCCCTGGGCGTCGGCGCCTGTTCGCCGAAGGGCGGCCAGCCCGAGTCGGGGGCGACGTCCTCGCCTGCGACGCCGAGTGCTTCGACTTCCTCTAGCGCGGCGCCCTCCCAGAGCGGTGGGGCCTCCCAGAGCGGTGAGGCGGCCCAGAGCGCGTCCACCGATAGGGGGAACCAGGCGCCCGACGTGGACGTGAGTGACAATGAGGCGCGCTGCGACCTGTCGAATCTGCAGGCATCCGTGGGTTCGCGCCAGGAGATTGGTTCGACCACCTATGTCGAGGTGACCTTCACGAATGAGGGGTCCTCGTGTTGGATCAGCGGCTTCCCGCAGGTCCTTTTCGCCTCCGGCGGGGCGACTGTCTCCGAGGCGGCGCGCGACGGCGAGGATCCGGGCAACGTGTACACGATTCCTGAGGGTGGGCGCGTGGGAGTCACGCTGACGGCCGAGTCGGTGGACGGCGTCGATGGGTGCACGGCTGCGGACGCCGACCAGGTGGACATCATCAACACGAACGGTTCGGGTTCGACGAGCCTGCGCCTCTCCCTGCGGGTGTGCCAGGAGATGGCCTCCGTCGCGGTGAGTCCCTTCGAACCCATCGGCTGAGCGACATTGCACTATTTGTCACGGGTGGGCGCCGAGACGGTTATGGCCGCCTCGGCGCCTGCTCGTTTTCATTGAGGCTGTTGACGCTGTTGCTTGGGACCGGGTGGAAGGGTCGCGCGCGCATGGCGCTATACTGGGAGTGCTCATTTGTGCGTGAGAGCACTCCCTGTTGACGGGTCTGCGCGTGAGCCTCGCGCAGTGGGCGATACGTCAACTACTCTCACAAGGAGACACCATGGGTTTTACTGCTAGCACCACGCAGGCGTTCCAGTACAGCCTGCCGTACGAGCAGGTCTTCAACGCGGCGATGAGCGCGCTGCAGGCCGTCGACAAGGCGACCCTGACCGGCGCGGACATCAACGCCCGCTTCATCACGTTCGAGACGCCCTTCAGCTTCACCTCCTACGGTGAGCGCATCGTCGTCGGCTTCATCCCGAACGAGCAGGGCGTCATCGTCGAGGTCACCTGCACCACGAAGGGCATGCCGAACCTCATGCAGAATGGGCGCAACCGCAAGCTCATCGCGCGTTTCATGGATGCCCTGTCGGGCCTCGTGCAGAGCACGGCCGTTGAGGTCACCGCGTCCTGACGCACGCGATGCAACGCGGTGCCGCAGTGTCAGCATGACAGTGGTCCCCGTTCTCGATTATGAGGCCGGGGACCTTTCATCTGCGCACTGAGATTCTAGGTTCTAGTGGTGGTTGCGACGCAGAGTTTGTTGAGAGAGTTGATCCAAGCGAGGTGAGCGCATGACATGGGCTGGATAGCGCGCAAGAGGAAGCGTGCTCAGCGGTTCTATGCCATTCCCGATCGTGATGAAGGAGTATCGTTTTCCGAGAAGGTGGCGATGGGAATTATGGTCTTCGTCGCATTCGGTGCTGTTGTCGCACTGTATGTGGGGAAGGTGCCTCTCGGTGTACTGTTGCTTCTGATGGTTGTGATGAGTGGACTGTCAGTCCCTCTCGCCTATAATGCGGGTGGCCTATTTTTGTCGATCAGCCATGATGATGGTAGGCAGCAACTCAGGATCGAGCTCAGCGCCATGGGAGTTTATCTGCATGGCGTGATCGCTTTCCTTCTTTCCCTGTTTACTACTGGGTGGATATGGTGTGCCGTTCACCTGGAGGATGGACTGTATCGACGCGTCGTCGCTCTGGCATTGCTGAGCTGTCATCGACAAGTAGCTGGAATGATGCGTTTTGTCTCTGGCAAAGGTGAGAGCATTGAGATAACCAAGCGCAAAATGGTTATCCGCGATTCGCGCCGAATCTGTCATTCTCTTTATTGGAAGGATCGTCCTGTCGTTGCGGGTGTTCGCGGCGTTGATGAGGTTCTCATTCGCTATCGCGGAGATCGAGAAAAGATCGCTTCCCTGATAGTTCTTCCCCTGTCGAAACCTCAGCTCAAGAAGATGGTTGAATACTATTGTGACGATCCTCAAGCCCGCGCGCGGCTCGGACAACCAGACTCGGTGCACGATGTGAGGCGGGCGCTCGGGTGGACAGTATGAATGTGTCAGCGACGGATACGCGAGGGCTGTGAAAGGTGAGTTGTGAACAAGTTTGAACCCCCGCTCGGCGGCAAGTCTGCGGATCCTGAGGATGGTGTGCACCGAGGCTCCGAGCAAGCCCAGGCAGGTCAGCCCGCCCCGGCCTCGTTCTCTGGCGGCGAGCCGACCCCACCCAAGCCGAACTATGGCACGTTCTTTACGGTGTACCCGTCGGATCGGCGACAGAGCGAGGCGTGGGCCGTTTCCTTCGTTGGTATTCTCGCGGGAGTTTTCCTTGCGGCCCTGGGAGTCCTCGCGCGGGACGCGATCTTTGCTGTGGCGTCGATCATGTTCGCCGCGACCTTCGTTTCCGCGGTGGAGGCGGATGCTGGCTGGTCTCGTGGATTGGTGCGCCTCGACATGGCCCCTGATGGGTGTGTGACGGTGCGGCCCAGCATGCGCCTGACCGTCTTGCGCATCGTGACGGTCGTGTGCGCGGTTGGGGGGCTCGTGCTCTACGGACTCTCGTTGCTCGTCGGAGCGCCCTCTTTGTTGGTGCGGCTTGGGGCTGTGACCTCTTTCGCGCTCGTCGCGCTTGCGGGGGCGGTTGGCCGTTCCTTGTTCTCGTCCCCGCGGCAGGAGCGCATCGTGCTCACCGAGAATGCCGTCATGCTGTGCGGTAAAGATGGCGTGAGCTACACGATTCCGTGGGTGGCAAAGCCTGCTGTTATCGCTCATCGCCAGCGCAAGACCCTGCTGATTAAGACTGACGACGATGTTGAATGTCCGATCTCCTTCGCTCACCTGCGCATCGTCCCCTCGCGCGTCAAGGCTCTGCTCGCGTATTACCAGAAGAACCCGGAGGCGCTCGACCGTCTCGGTACCGAGGAATCGGTTGATGACGCTCTGAAGGGCTTGGGCTGGTACCGGTGGGCTCGACGGAGGCGGTGAGCGTTTGCCTGGCCCCGGCCTCGTTCATCCATCGACGAGGCCCGGGTTTAGCATGTGATGTGTGCCTCATAATCACGACCCTGGTTCGAATGTGACAATTGTTCGGTAGCTGTAAGCTGATGCACAAAATTCTTCTATCAGTGCTGACTGAAGGGTAGGCATCATGGCGCGCGGCTATCGGGCAATTCTGGAACTGGAAGGCACGGAAAGCGCGAAGCAGACCGCCGACCGTCTCTTTCACGAATGGGCGCACAAGAAGTACCCGCTCAGGGGCAGCGCAGTGCGCGTTGAGTGCGACGAGGAAGGCATCTACCGATTCGGTGAGTTGACCTCACAGAAGGGGGAGACAGCAGACATTGTCGCGACGAAACTAACGGAGACGTCCGAAGACAAGCACTACGCGCGTCAACTTCTCGAATTTGTTGAACGAAGAAGAAGTGGTGAACAGTGGACGACCCGACTGTTCGCCATGCACGCAACCAAGGAATCCCAGTATCGCGACGTGTTGTGGGTTGAGGTCACCCCTCCACGCGACAGCGAATGGGACGCAAAGCCGCCGCGACTGGTCCGAGCCCTCGTCACGGAGGGCAACGTCCACGACCACGGGATGCCGCTCTCCGATTCGCTCCAGACCATCTCCGACGAGCAACAGGTGGAAGAACTCATCGGATGGATCCGCGAGGACCGCAGGCGGGCATCCGTTGTTGTGGCAGCGCCTCTGACAGATGGGAGCGGGCAGGGGGCGCTCGAGGCGGAAAGTCGGTGGAAAGCCATTCTTGGTTCGCTCACGCGGGACTCGCTCGGCTGCGCGTCCTACTTCCTGCTCACCCCAGATGCCTACCGTCACTTCCGCGAACGGATCGGGGAGGAATGTGTCATGCCCAAGGGGAGCCTACGCACATACCTGCCAGGTTTTCGACCGGACGATCCGACGGACAGGTTCCGGCACAGGGTGCTGACTGCGGCAACGCTGCTGCGCGGCTACGACGAGACGCGCAAGAAGTTCCGACCCGAGCTGTCTGCGATCATCGCGCGCACTCCCTGCGAGTACCTGTGGGAGAAAGGCCTGGATAAAGAACTGCGCCGGGCCCAAGCGCTCCTGGACAAGAAACGCCTGACGGTGCCGACGTTCCACCCGCTGCGTGAGAGCGCGCGGACGGTGGAACTGCTCGACGAGAAGGTGCGGCGCGAGGTCGGCGCGTCGCTCTCGACCGACGCGCGTGAGACGCCTGAGGCGGCAGGGAAGAGCGGGTCTGCGTATCGCGCGACGTGTCCGGACACGCATCCCCCGTCGGCGGAATCCGCTCCGGACGTGAACGTTCCCTCAGCGGGGCTGAGCAAGCCGAGAGAACAGGCGGAGCACCTGACCTGGTACCAGCCCTTGCAACGGCTTATCCGGCGTTTCTTGCCGTTCTTCAGCCCCCGCACACCCGCCGATCTGACAAGCGGAGTGATGGCGCTGTCCAGTGGCTTAGACGCCATGAACCGTACTTACGAGGAGCTGTCGAGTGAACGGGACAAGCTCAGCGGCGAGCTCCAAGCGGCCAAGGAACTCCTGGACGGGGCGGCCGGTGACAGTGAGGAGATCCGGACCCTGAAACAGGACAACGAAAACCTCGACCGCGAGCTGAGCGAGTCCCTGGAGGAGCGGGATAGCCTGGCACGGCGCAATCAATACCTGGAATGGAAGGTGAAGAATCCGGGAGCGACTGACGCCGAGCGAGACTTCGTGGAGGAACAGCTGGATGAGCGCCCCACAAGCATGTCGGAGCTCTTTGACCGCATGACGCGGGGGAGCTTCGAGACGGTCACGAAGTACGTGGTCTTGAGTGATCCTAACGGCATGGTGGAGGACATTCTGACGCTCGACGCTTTGGTGTCGAGCCGCTATGCCGCCGAGTTCTGGAACTATATCCTCGTCCTGCGCGATTACATGCGTGCTCGAGAAGCCGGTGACTTTGCCGCAGGAAATGTGCACGATTACTTGGCGAATCCGCCGGAGGGATACCGCAGGTGTTCTGCGGCGCGCCACAAGTCGAATGAAAGTGAGACGGTCAAGGGCAACGAGAAAATGCGCCGGGAACGCACACGGCCCGTGCCGAGAGAAGTTGATCCTCGTGGGGAGATCGAGATGTGGGCCCACTTCGCGCCCACCCATTGCGACCAGAACGCCCCGCGCATGCACTACTACGCGGACACGAAAACAACCGGCAAGGTCTACATCGGCTACATCGGACGTCACCTGACGAACACGAAGACTAACTGAACGTCAGGGACGCAACTCGGCCCCGGCCTCGTTCGTGTACGAGGTCGGGGCCGAGTCCTGGGCAGCGCGCGCCCAGCGAGGAGCCGCCCTGCCGGGTAGTGCCTATCCCAGCGAGTGCTCCGCTACTTGCCTGCCGGCGAGGGGAGGCTCCAGCGCTGCGACGGCCAAGAGGACGAGCACTGCGAGATGACCGCCTGCGTGCCCTCCTGCGTCGTATCACCCGGGATCGTCAGGCACAGGCCGGACGCGCGGTTGACGAGCTGGCCGGAATCGTTGCGATCCCACATCTGGGACTCAAGCGTCGGGTAGCACGTCCACATGTGCGCGACCGTGCCCTCCTCGGTGAAGCCGCCCACCACGTCGACGCAACGATCACCGATGCGCAGGTGACCATCCTCGTACGTGACGGTCTGCGCGTCGGAGTCCCCCGCGCAGTTGGCGTTCAACACGGGGGTGCCGTCCTCGCCCTTCGGGTCCTTCGACGTCAGGCACTGGCCGAGGTCGTTACGCACCTGGCCGGTGACGGCCTCGCTCGTCGTGGTCGCGGCGTGGGACCGAGCCGCGTTCGCGGTGGGAGAGAAGACCACCATGTCCCACGAGGAGAGGCGACCCACGTTGAACGTGATCGTCGTGCGTCCCTGCTCATCCGTGCCGGTCGTGAAGTCGAGCGGGGTCGGGCGGCCACCGTCGTCGTCCGGGCTGACGGCGAAGACGGACGCGGGGACGGCCTCGCCCTCCTCCAGGTGGTAGGTGACGGACGTGTTATCGAAGGGGAGGATCCGCTTGGCTGCGTTACGCCAGTACTGGTCGTTGCCGTCCTGGTCGTCGGTGCGCAGGTTGATCAGGTGCAGGGCCGTGCCCGCGTCGGACGTCATGGTGTTCGCCCAGATCGTGTTCGCCGCCCCGTCCGTCGAGGTCGGCAAGCCCACGCCGTTAGTCGTGACGTCGACCTGGCGTTCCTTGCGCGTCAGGTTGTCGCCGTAGAGCAGGTTCTCGTAGGCAGTGGAGATGTTGTAGTAGTTCTTCATCCACGCCTGCAGGTCCGTGGACATAGAGCGCCCAGAGTTGACGAAGAACTCGTTGTCGAGCATACGCCCGTAGTCGCCGAGCTCCAGGTGGTGCGCTCCGTTGGCCGCGAACGCCGCGTCCGCGAGCTTGACGGAGTCCGTGTTGAACTCTCGGAAGGTGATGCAGTCGATGTTGACGGGTGTGTACGTCCTATCGGTGGGGACCCAGAAGGAGATCGTGTGGACGCCGGGCGTGAGCTCGACGGTCTCGGTCATGTCATCGGTCCACGTGTAGTAGCTACCCGTCGTGTTGAAGTGCACGTACTTGATGAGCTTCTGATTGGGCGTGCCCATGTCGAGGATCATCTGGTGGTAGTTGGGGTCATCGTCTTGCCTGGCGTAGCGCGTCGTGAACGTGAACGTGCCGCCCTGGCCGGCGTCCACCGTGAAGGTGACGGCGTCGCCGCCCTGGTAGAAGTCGCCCGCGTAGGCGCCGCCCGACGCGGAGTCGTCGCCGGAGAGGATGTGGACGCCGCCGCTCACGCTCGCCTGATCGGACTCGGCCTCAATGCGGGGGCCGTCCTGCGTGGGGACCGCCGGGTGCCCGGACTGAGTCGGGTCGTAGTTGTTCGCGTAGGCGGCCACGATCTGTGGCTTGTTGCCGGCCGCGTTGCGCGCGCCCTGCAGGTAGGTGGCGACCTGCTGGTTTGTTTCGTTGTGATCCCACAGTTCGGTGTAGACGTACGAGGCCGAGGACGGGCCGATCTTGTCGGTGCCAGCGCCGTCGGGCAGGTTGATGCCGGTCGCCGTGCCGGTCTTCGCGGCCGTGTCGTTGACGAGGGCCGTCAGGCCGTCGGTCAGGTCCACCGAGTTACCCGCCGCGTCCTTCTTCATGGTCTGGCCGAGCGTGTCGATGTGCGTTCCGTCAAACCCGAAGGCGTCCTTTTGGGCCACGTACTGGTCCGTGATGTAGTCGCGCCACCCCTGGGCGTTGACGTTCATCATAGTCATGTGGTTCTCGGGCTTGGGCGTCCCCTCGGGGGTGCTGACCCACCATTGGTTGCCGAGGCCTCGGCGCCAGTAGGAGCCGTCGTCGTTGCGCAGGATCCACTCGTCCTTGATGGCGTTCGTGTCGTAGCCATCGTTGGCCGCGTACGCCATGGAGTAGGCGAGCGAGCCGATGTTGGCGTTCTTGGCGTCGGTGACGTAGTCGGAGATTGTCTTCTTCGATGCGTAGGTGTTGGCGTACCACAGGGGCCACTGGTTCTCGAGGTCGCCGGTGGCGACGGGCTGCTCGTGGCGATACTGCCAGTCGTAGTACTGCAGCGCGTTGATGTGGTAGTCCTGGCTGAGCTTGTTGATGTAGTCCTGGGGCTGATGGAAGAGGAAGGACTCGTAGGTGGTATTCCCATCCGCGGCCGCCGGTGCGGTGGGCTTGAAATGGGAGAGGTAGCCCATGCGCGGGAAGCGCGTCCAGCTGGAGGAGACGTCCAGGGCGGTTTCGGCGTGCGTGCCGTCCGCGCCGGTCGCGGTCACCAGGTATCCCTGGTTGTTGTCGCCCGGCGTCGTGTAGGGCCAGGTGGCCTTGCCGTTCTCGACGGTTGCGTCGCCCGAGGCGACCTCGACTCCGAGGTGGCTGACGGAGAAGTGGACGGTGCCGTCTCCGCTCGCCTCGGCCGTGATGGTCGCCTGAGTGCCAGGCGTGTGGGTGGATTTGTCCGTGTAGGCGCGGGTGACGTGCGCCGTGCCCGAGGCGGTGGCCGGGGTTGAGCTCGGCAGCGGTAGCGCCGTCGCCGCGATGGCCGTGCCGAGCACGAGAGCGGCGGGAATGGTCAGAGGATGTCGTGTCTCCGTCACGTGTGTGTCCTTGATGGTGTTGAGGAGTCTCTTCATGGGGAGGCAGAGGGCGTGTTTAATTGTCTGTGTATCCGTCTTTTGTTTGAAAGGATTGATGCATGATGAATGATGATGATGTTGTTGTGGCTCGCGCTAGTGGGCGTGAGACGGTGGAGGAGCTTCGTCGCTCGGGGGCGTTGGATGCGTTGTTTGAGCGTCTTGATGCTGGCGAGGTCGAGATGACGGGTAGCGAGGGCTTGTTGCCGGCGTTGCTTAAGGAGGCGTTGGAGCGCGGGTTGGCCGCGGAGCTGACCGAGCACTTGGGGTATGAGAAGGGCCAGGCCAGTGGGCAGGCGCGCTCGAACACGAGGAACGGCACGACGAAGAAGACCGTGATGTCGGAGGTGGGAGCCTTCGAGATCGAGGTTCCCCGGGACCGGGCGGGCTCGTTCACCCCGCGCCTGGTGCGTAAAGGACAGCGGCGCCTTGATGGTTTGGATTCGATGATTATCAGCTTGTATGCCGGGGGGATGACGGTACGCGATATCCGCCATCACCTGGCCTCCACCCTGGGCGTGGAGGTCAGCGCTGGGACGATTTCTACGATCACTGACGCGGTGTGCGAGGCCGTCTTGGAGTGGCAGCACCGCCCCTTAGAAGCGTTCTACCCGGTGATCTACCTGGATGCGATCCGCATCAAAGTCCGATGCGATCACAGGGTGGAGAACCGGGCCGCTCACCTGGCGGTCGGAGTGGACATGGAGGGGGTCAAGCATGTGCTGGGCATCTGGGTCCAAGCCGATGAAGGCGCCTCCTTTTGGGCCCACGTGTGCGCCGAGCTGGCCAACCGAGGCCTACGCGATGTCCTGATCGTGTGCTGCGACGGACTTACTGGCCTGCCTGAAGCCATCGAAGCGACCTGGCCCCAGTCCATGGTCCAAACCTGCGTCGTTCACTTAATCCGCGCCTCCATGCGTTTCGTGTCCTACAAGGACCGCAAGAGCGTCGCCGCGGCTCTCAAGGCCGTGTACAGCGCGCCCAACGAGGAAACCGCCCGAGGGGCGCTGGAGGACTTCGCGGCCAGCGACCTGGGAGCGCGCTACCCCCAAACGGTTGCGACCTGGCAGCGCGCCTGGCAGCGCTTCACGCCGTTCTTGGCGTTCCCGCCCATGCTGCGCCGCGTCGTGTACACCACCAACGCTATCGAGTCCTTGAACTACCAGCTGCGCAAAATCACCAAGAACCGCGGGCATTTCCCCAGCGAAGAAGCCGCCGTCAAACTCTTGTGGCTCGCCATCTGCAACATCGAAGACAAAAGAGCCGCCCAGCGCCTCACAGACGCTGGCAAACCCCCCAACAAACGAACAGGACACACCCGCCTCATCGAAGGACACACCACCACCAACTGGAAACAAGCCCTCGCCCAACTCACCACCGCCTACCCCGACCGAATCACCCCCTACCTCTAACCCCCATACACAGAAAAATTGACAGGCTCGAGGCGGGCGCGTGATCGCGCGCTCTTTCAACGGTACGCCGCTTTGTCAGTAAATTAACCGACAATATAGTGAAGGTGGGCGAAAGTATCCCGCAGTGCGGACAAGGGAAAGTGTGGAAACGGTCGATTATCAACGGCTGTCAGAGGTGATTGGCTGGTCGCCGCCTCCTGATCAGGGGCGATGCGTCGCTGGGAAATGGCGGCGCGACAGAAACTGTCTAGCGTGTAGCGGGTGAGGCCCCGCCACGGACACCGGTGCATAGAGCCATCCCCGGCCTCGTGATAGGAACGAGGCCGGGGCTGGGGTGGGTGGAAATCGGGAGCGTATCGCCTCCTAGCTGGTCGCTTATACAGTAAGCTAAGGTGTGTGCCTCGCCACCATTTGCTGGTGTGTATGCGCAGAACAGATGAGATGAGCGGGGCGCAGTGGTACCTCGCATCAGGGAAAGCGGACGTTATGGGTGTGTTTGATTGGTTATGCCGTGAGCTCACTCCTCAGCAGAACTATCCGACGCAATACGGTCAGCGTCCCTCCGGGATTGTCGTTCCTCAGCTGAGTCGTCCGCTCCAGAATGGGCAGAGTGCTTTAGGGGCTGCAGCATCAGCCCCTACCTATTTCGGAGCACACAATGGGCCAAACGTGGGGTCCGACGGGTGGTTCATGCCAAAATACAACGGCCGCGACATCTGTGACTGGGGGAGTGACATTTCTGCGCTCAAGCGGTCAGGGGATCTGTCCAGGGCACTCGTTATCGCTCGGGGCTGTATGGATGCGATGATCGCCGCTGCTCGCCTGAACCCGGTGAACGTTGCGGAATACTACGTCACTCAGGTCGCGATCATTCAACACAAGCAAAAGGATTATTCGGGCGAAGTCGAGACGATCGAGCGCTGGTTGACGCTGGGGCTGCCGGCTCCGCGCGAAGATTTTCGACTGGAGCTACGCAAGCGCCTGGCGAAGGCACACGAGATGCTCGCAAAGCAGCGTGGCGAAGACCCGAGTCAATACAACGCCCAGTGGAAGCACTTTGTGGAGCTCGAGAAAGCGGCAAAGGCTGCACAGAAGGGCTCGGCTCCCATGTCAGCGACTGGCCGGTCCGCTGCGTCGCCGGATGTTTCATACGCGCGTCCCAAGTCTCGCCAGCGTTCTAGCTGGGTGGCGCCGCCCGAGGTCCTTGCGCTTCCGTCTTTTGTAGCCGTGGACTTCGAGACCGCTAATAGGCAAGGAGGAGAGTCTGCCTGTCAGATTGCGCTGGTGAAAATCTCAAGGGGGCGGGTCGTTGAACGAGCGAGCACGCTAATTAAACCGCCGCCGGGTTTTGATCGGTTTGAATTCACCTATCTGCATGGGATCTCTGCGCGCGACGTGCGCAGGTCTCCCATGTGGCCAGATATTGCTGCCTGGGTGGCTGGCTTCCATGCCGGGCTTCCGGTGTACGCGCATAATGCGGCCTTCGACGCTGGGGTGTGGAGGGAACTCGATGCCTTCTTTGGAACTCACACCCTCCCGCGGAGCTTCTTCTGTTCCTATCGAACAGCGCAGCACGTGGTCCCTGGCCTGGAAAACTACAAGCTGCCAACCGTTACGAAGGCTCTGGTGCCGGGGTTTAAGCTCAATCATCACCGTGCGGATTCCGATGCGGAGGCTTGCGCTCTCGTGGTCGCGGCCCTGCAATCCAGGCGGTGACATCCGCTCCCAAAAACGACTAGCGGTCGTCGGCTTCGGATTCCGCGGTCGCGAGGGCGCTCGTTGGGGCGTCCGCCTCCTCTTCGGGATCGCCGGGGTTCTCGTTGTCGCCGGACTCAACGGTGCTGTCAGGGGCACTGGATATGGCGGTATTTTGAGCGCCTGCCGTGCGGATCGTCTCGCGGAGCCCCCACGCAAAGAAGGCAGCGACGAAGTGGTAGGGCAGCCACGCAGTCACGAGCCACCAGTCGGACCCGCTGCCTGCGATGCCAGACACCAGTCGCCCGAACCACCACAGGATGGGTACGTCGGTGAGGACAGTACCCGCGATCACGATAGCCTTCCACGATCCGGCGCGGTCGAGAAAATCCCGGGAGATGGATGCCAACACCTGGAAGAAGGTGAAGAAGCCCATGAGACAGATGAAAGTCAACAGAACAAGGCTGGATGACAAGGAGAATACGAGCAAGACCAGGAGGCCCACTTGGAGCATCAGGTACCGGACGATGAATGTAACAATCCCTCGCGGGTCACGCGTATCTGTCATGCCCCACATCCTAACGGAGCTCTGAGGCGCGAGGTCAAGCCCCTCACGCCCTTGCGTCGCGGTGATACTAGCTAGCCCTGCAGCCAACCCCGGCCTCGTTGATTAATGAACGAACGTGGTCACCGGGACCGCTCACAGGCTCCTACACTGTTTTCATACGCCACAATAGAGGAAGGCCACTCAATGCAGCGCAGGATCAGGTGAGCATGTCGTTGAGCGGGAAAGCGAGGATGAACGATGTCGTCCACCAACCAATACCTGGAATTCGTGCTCGACCTGCTGGGCGAGCTGGACGACGTGGCGCACCGCAAAATGATGGGCGAATACGTCCTCTACTACCGGAGCAAGGTCATCGGCGGCATCTACGACGACCGCTTCCTGCTCAAGGTCACGCCCGCCTCCGAACGGCTCCTGCCCGGCGCCCCGCGCGCCACCCCCTACGAGGGAGCGAAGGAGATGCTCCTCGTCGAGGTGGAGGACCGCGACACGCTGTGCGACGTCGTCGATGCGATGTGGCAGGAACTGCCCGCACCGAAGAAAAGAAAGAAGAAGTAGGGCCCGGCCCCAACCTCGTATGTGGACGAGGCCGGGGACGGGTTCTCATCCCGCCTGACGGCAGGGGCAGCTCAGAGGGCGGAGACGAACTTCGCGAGGCGAGCCGCGTGCTCGCGCGAACGCTCCACCATGTCGGCGCGTGCCGCCTCATCCGTGCGATTCGCGTAGGAGACTCCGAACAGCGGCAGGCTCCCCGCGAACTCCATTCCCGTCAGCGCGCACGTCGCCATCGCGGGAGCCAGGAAGCGGTCGAAACCGCCCGGCTGTGCGGAGTAGTAGGACTCGCCGGCGCCTGTCGTCACCGACACCACCAGCTTCTTCCCGGCAAGCGCCGTCCCCGTCGACCCGTGGCTGAAGCCACGCACGAACACGTCCTCCACCCACTTCTGCAGGAGCGAAGACCAGCCGTACCACCACAGCGGATACTGCAGGACGATCACGTCAGCGGCGGCCAACTTCGCCTGCTCAGCCGCGACGTCAATGCGGTAGTCGGGGTAGAGGTCGTCGAGCTGGTCGACGACAGCGCCCGGAATAAGGGAAGTCAGCTCCTCCACGATGGTCTTATTCGCGAGCGAATCATCTCCGAGGCGCGGGTGACCCGACACAATCAGAACGTTAGTCATTGCGGCATCCTTTCGTTGATGCGGGCAGTCTATCCCCGGCGACCCATCGAGGAACAGGGCGAGAGGGCAGGTTTCGCGCCCGGTGAAGACACGTCTCAGGAGGGGGACGTGGAGGAGACTACAGTGGAGACATGCCCGACACAGACACCCAGCCCCTGACCCCGCGCCGCATCCTCCTCGTCATCGCGACGGGCGTCGGCGCCGGATTCCTCTCCGGACTCTTCGGGGTGGGTGGCGGCCTCGTCATCGTGCCAGGCCTCATGGCCGTCCTGCGCATGGACCAGCGCCGCGCCTCAGCCACCTCCCTTGCCGCCATCATCGTCACCGCCGCCGTCGGATCGGGCACCTACGCCCTGCACGGCGAGGTCTCCTGGGCGGGCGGCGCGCTCCTCGTCGTCGGCGCGCTCGCGGGCTCCCAAATCGGTGTGTGGCTCCTGCGGCGCCTCCCCGCCCCTACGCTGCCCTGGATCCTCATCGGCTTCACGCTCTTCGTCATCGTCTCCCAATACCTGCAGGTCCCCACGCGCGAGGGGGTCGTCTCGCTGAGGCCGGCCTCGTGCGCGCTGCTGATCCTGGTCGGCGTGTGCGCCGGCATCCTCTCCGGCCTGGTCGGTGTGGGCGGCGGATCCGTCATCGTGCCCGGCATGGAGCTCGCCGTCGGCGCGGGAGACCTGATCGCGCGCGGCACGTCCCTCCTCGTCATGATCCCCACCGGCATCGCGGGCACCGTCACCAACCTGCGTCACCGCATGGTCGACCTGCGCGTCGGCCTCATCGTCGGCGCCTCCGCCGCAGCCACCGCCCCCGCCGGGCGCCTCGTCGCCACGCTCGTCTCCCCGAGCGTCGGCGCCATCCTCTTCAACATCTTCCTGCTGTCCATCATCGCCTCGACGATCCTGAAGATGCGCAAGAAGTCGCGCGCCCAGGGCTAAACGAAATGGCCCCGGCCTCGTACAACGAGACCGGGGCCGAAACGTTTGCCGCTAGCGCGACGAGCGGATCACTCGTCGGCGGCGCTGGGGTGCGTCATATCGGCGGGAACGACCCACGCGTCGAACTCCTCGGCGGTCAGGAAGCCCAGCTCGAGGGCGGACTCGCGCAGCGACAGACCCTTGTGATGCGCGTTCTTCGCGATCTTGGAGGCCTTGTCGTAGCCGATGTGGCGGTTCAGGGCCGTCACCTGCATGAGGTTGATGTCCAGGTTGTGCTTGATCTTCTCGTAGTTCGGCTCGATGCCATACGCGCAGTGCGTATCGAAGGACACGCAGGCGTCGCCCAGCAGGCGGATGGACTCCAGGACGTTCCACGCCATGACGGGCTTGAAGACGTTGAGCTGGAAGTTGCCCTGCGAGCCGGCGAAGCCGACCGTCGCGTCGTTGCCGAAGACCTGCGTGGCGACCATCGTCATGGCCTCGCACTGGGTCGGGTTGACCTTGCCCGGCATGATGGACGAGCCCGGCTCGTTCTCGGGGATGATCAGCTCGCCGATGCCGTTACGCGGACCCGACGCGTACCAGCGCACGTCGTTCGCGATCTTCATGAGGGCGTCGGCCAGGACGCGCAGCGCGCCCGAAACCAACACCAGCGCGTCGTGCGCGCCCAGGGCGGCGAACAGGTTGTCGGCCTGCTTGAACTCGATGCCCGTCTCCTCGGAGATCTTCTTCGCGGTGAGTTCACCGAACTTCGGGTGAGCGTTCAGGCCGGTGCCCACGGCGGTGCCACCGATGGCCAGCTCGCGCGCACGCGTGTCCGCGTACTCGATGCCGTCGAGGGCGAAGTCGATCTGAGCAACCCAGCCGGAGATGACCTGGCCCAGGCGGATCGGGGTCGCGTCCTGCAGGTGGGTGCGGCCCACCATGATGACGTCGTCGAACTCCTTGGCCTTCTTGTCCAGGGTGTCGCGCAGCTGGCGCACGCGCGGGTACATGTCGTGCAGCTCGGAGACGACCGCGATGTGCATGGCGGTGGGGAAGGTGTCGTTCGAGGACTGGCCGCGGTTCACGTGGTCGTTGGGGTGCACGGGGGACTTGGTGCCCATGGTGCCGCCCGCGAGCTCGATTGCGCGGTTGGAAATGACCTCGTTGGCGTTCATGTTCGACTGCGTGCCCGAGCCGGTCTGGAAGACGACCAGCGGGAAGTTGTCGTCGAGCTTGCCGGAGATGACCTCGTCGCCGGCCTGCGCGATGTAGTTCGCGATGTCGGCGGGCAGTTCGCCCAGCTCGGCGTTGGCCAGGGCCGCGGACTTCTTCAGGATGCCGAGGGCGCGCACCATCGGGCGACCCCACACGAAGGTGTTGCGTCCAATGTCGAAGTTGTGCAGCGAACGCTCGGTCTGAGCGCCCCAGTAGCGGTTCGCGGGGACCTCAACGGCTCCCATCGAGTCGGTTTCGGTGCGGGTTTCTTGTGCCACAGGTGGCTCCTTCGCGTAGGGCTTACGTACCCTCCTAGGATAGCGCCGAGCGCGCTGTGAGGCGTGGGGCACTCGTCCTAGTCTCGCGCACGGGACGCGACGTCCAGCCTGCGCAGCAGCCACCAGGAGCACGAGCAGGACAAGCCGACCAGGCACAGTGCCACCAGGAACGGCGACAGGGGCACCCAGCCGTACAGGGCGGTGGCGCTCACGGGGGCGACGATCCAGGTGATTGCGCCGGTCGCGTTGATGATGCCGGCGATGCCGCCCTGCTCGCGCGCGCTCACCGCCAGGGACGCGCCGGCTGAGTAGCCGGGGGAGGCCATGCCCGAGGCGACGCCCATCGAGAAGGTCGAGGCCGCGACCGCCCACAGTGTCGGCGCGAGGGTCAGGCACGTGAGGGCAATAAGGGCGAGCGTCATGCCTGCGCGCAGCAGGGCGCGAGGCCCCCATCCCAGGCGTGGCACGACGATCAGCTGCATGAGCATGGCGCCCGCCGCGTTGGCCAGCAGCATGAGGGCCGTGATCGAGACGGCGGGCGCGGGCTCGAGCCCGCCGCGGTCCTGCACGAGAAAGCCCATCGTGATCTGAACGACGCCATTGGCGAAGTAGATGCCGAACACTGAGGCGATCCATGGCGCGATGCGCCGGTCGGTCCATCGCACGCGCGGGGGCAGCTCACCGTCCGTGGTCGCCGCGCTCGCGCCGTCCCCCGCTCCCTCAATCGACGAGGCCGGGGCCGCCTCTTCGGGTTCCGTGTCCTCACCGGTGCGCCTCCTTGCGGGGGTGGATGTTCCGTCGCGGGGCAGCCAGATGAGGGCGATTCCCAGCGCGACGAGGACGAAGATCGGGGTCGCGTGCACGGGCCCGAAAATCCACCACGCGCCCAGCGCCGACGAGACGAGGGAACCCACCATGACGGACAGGTTGATCGCGCCGGAGAACGCGGACGTGCCGCGCACGCGCGAGGCCTCGTCCGGGGTGACCTCGGCGACCAGGGCCTGCCCGGTCGGCGGGATCGCCGCGACGGCCGCGCCGAAGAAGGGGCCGCGCGCCGCCATGATGGCACCCGCCGCCAGGAAAGCGCCGATGGAGCCGGCCGCCCGCGCCCACACGGCCGCCGAAAAGAGCGTGCCCGCGGTGAGCGCCAAGAACAGCGCCAACAGGATGACGCGCCGGCGACCCCACGCGATCGAGCGGCGCCCCCAGAACTGGCTGAGCGCCGTCACCGCGGCGGCCGCCAGGGACACCGCCGCACCCACGATCCACTCGGGCAGCTCCAGGGCGCGAGAGAGGGGCGCGATTGACACGTTGAGCATGTTCTGCGCCGTGTACGTAAACAGCGCGATCGCCACGAGCGCGCGCAGCGTCGGATTCGTCAGCAAAGGTGATGAGGGCACAGTGCATCCTACGACGAAGGCCCCGCGCGTCGCGCGGGGCCTTGCCGGACAGGAGACGACTAGGGACGGAAACGGTGCTTAGCGCTGCACCCAGGTACTCACCCTCCAGCGGGCGTCGCCCGAGCGCTCACGCCACTCGCTATCGGAGCGCGACTCGTCCCGGCGCCACAGCGCCGGATCCAGCGGTGGCGCGTACACGAAGGTCGACCCCTCGGGGGCGCTCGCGGCCACGTCCAACTCCAGGTCGGTCACGACGGCCTCGTCCAGGAGAGGCAGAGTCTGCGCGTAGACTTGGGCCCCGCCCGTGATCCAGATGTAGGGGGCCCGAGTGCGCGCCGTTTCCTCGCGCGCAACCTCTAGGGCCTCCTCAACGGAGGAGACGACGAGCGCGCCCTCGGCCTCGTACCCGGGCGTGCGGGTGACGACGATGTTCGTGCGGCCCGGCAGGGCGCGCCCCAGGGCCTCCCACGAGCGGCGCCCCATGATGATCGGGCAGCCCATCGTGGAGGCCTTGAAGTGCTGGAAATCAGCGGGAACATGCCAGGACATGGCGGTGCCCGACCCGAGGATTCCGTTGCAATCCTGGGCCCAAATCGCGGCGAGCTTCGTCATACGGCGACCGGTGCCTTGATCGTGGGGTGGTGCTGGTAGTCGACGACGGAAATATCGTCGAAGGAGTACTCGAACATCGACGGAGCCTTCGCGAGCTCCAGGAGCGGGAACGGATAGGGGTCGCGGCTCAGCTGCTCTCTCACCTGCTCGGTGTGGTTGGAGTAGATGTGGCAGTCCCCGCCGCTCCATATGAAGTCGCCGACTTCCAGGCCCGCCTGCTGGGCGAACATGTGGGTGAGCAGCGAGTAGGACGCGATGTTGAAGGGCACGCCCAGGAACATGTCTGCGCTGCGCTGGTAGAGCTGCAGCGACAGGCGGCCATCGGCCACGTAGAGCTGGAAGAACGCGTGGCAGGGCTCGAGCGCCATCTGCGGCAGGTCGCCGACGTTCCACGCGGACACCACCATGCGGCGCGAATCCGGGTTCGTCTTCAGCGTCTCGAGGACCTGGGAGATCTGGTCGATATGGCGACCGTCCCCGGCGTTCCACGAACGCCACTGGACGCCGTACACCGGGCCCAGCTCGCCGTCCTGGTCCGCCCACTCGTTCCAGATGCGGATGCCGTGCTCCTGGAGCCAGGACACGTTCGAGGACCCCGACAGGAACCAGAGGAGTTCGCCGACCACCGACTTGAGGTGCACGCGCTTCGTCGTGATCAGCGGGAAGCCCTTGGACAGGTCGTAGCGCAGCTGCGCCCCGAAGATCGAGCGCGTGCCCGTGCCGGTGCGGTCACCCTTGGGGGTGCCCTCACGCATAATGCGCGCCAGCAGGTCCTCGTACTGGCGGTCGACGGCGCTCACGTTAGTTGATCCGCTCGTTCGTCCACGTGTGCGAGGCCGGCAGCGCCTGGTCGACGACCGAGTGCTCGATCGTGCAATTGCGCTTGATCGAGGCTTCGGCACGGCGCAGCAGGTCCGCGATCTCCTCGTCGGACAGGGCCGACATGTCCTGCACCAACTCGACGTCCACGTGCGTGAAACGATCGCTCGCCTGGTCGTAGTCGGCGGACACGCCGACGAACTGCTCGAAATCGTCGCCCAGGCGAGCCGCCATGCGCGCGTCCGAGCTCATTGCGTTGCAGCCCGCGATCGCGAGCTTGAGCAGGTCGCCGGGGGAGAAACGGCCAGGGCCGTGCCCGACCAGAATCTCGGCGCCATCCTGGTTGCGGGCGACGTACTCGCGCACGCCCGTACGCTGCATGTACAGGGACTTCGGGGTATCACTCATGGGACTATTGTCGCGCCGAAAGACCCCGCCCGCCCAGCCAAAGCGCCGGGCGGGCGGGTGTTCCTCGCAGAGCGAAGCTCAGCTCAGCGATGCTCCTCCAGCCACGAGGTGGCAAGCTCGCGTTCGCGCTCGATCACACGCCCGGCGCGTGCCACCGCTTCCTTCTCGATGCGCCCGCCCAGCAGCGGGATGCGTACCGACACGTCGCCCGTCACGTGACGCTCGGCCCCCTCACCCGAGGGGGACAGGACGGAGACGGCCCGGAACGAGACCGGGGCGCCCTCCACGGTCACCGTCGAGCGAGACCGCGCCACGGCCTCGTCCCGTTTCCACTCTTCCACGAAGGACACGCGCAGGTCGCCCTTGACAAAGCGCGACGCGGCCGAGGGGATGAGCTCGGGACGAACCGTGCCCGAGAACGTGATGCGATCGCCCTCCACGGCCACCGACGAGGAGCCTTCCACCACGAAGGACCCGAAACGACGCTCCTGGTAGCCCGGGCTCAGGAACATGGCGACGACCTCGTCGACCGAGCCCGGGTAGGTAACAGACTGGCTAAATTCCAAGGTTTTCCCTCTCTCGATATCGGCGCCGAATCGTGGCCCGGCGCTCATTTACAACCACGGGCCAGCCTTGTGGCCTCGCTCCCACTAGAGTAGAGCCATGCGTAGCCTCATGCAGTTAGCTGAAGAAGCCTCGTCGACACCGCTGTCGGAGAAGGACCTCGATTGGCTGCACCTGCTTCGAGCCGATTGGCAGGTGCTCGCCGACCTCGCAGCCGCCGACCTCGTCCTGTGGCTGCCGGCGGACGACGGCCGCTTCATCGCCGCCGCCCACTGCCGCCCCGCGACCTCCTCGACCGTCCACCTCGACGACATCATCGGCCTGCGACTGCCCGCCGCCCGTGAAGTCGACCTGCATCGCGCCATCCAGACCGGCCAGGTCGTGCGCTCGCCCGCCGCCCGCTGGGCCGGCACCTACTCGATGATGGAAACCTGCGTGCCCGTGTGCCACGACGGACGCATCATCGCCGTTGTCACCCGCGAAGAAAACCTGTCCAGCCCGCGCCTGTCCCTCGGCTTCGAAGGATGGACCACCGCCGCCGCCGACACGCTGTGCCAGATGATCGCGAACGGCGAATACCCCTACGACTCCACCCCCCAGGTGACCTCCCACGGCGTTCCTCGCGTCCTCGACGGCGCGCTCCTGCTCGACGCGGACGGGCGCGTCCAGCAGGCCACCCCCAACGCCGTGTCCTGCCTGCGACGCCTCGGCATCCGCTACGACGTCAAGGGCAAGGTGCTCGCCCAGGAAATCACCGACGTGATCGGGGATGGGACCCTCATCGACGAATCGATGGCCGTCGTCGTCATGGGCCGGGCCTCCTGGCGCGTCGAAATCTCCGCGCGCGCCTCCACCATTTCCCTGCGCGCCCTGCCCCTGGTCAACGGGCGCAAGCGACTGGGCGCCGTCATCCTGCTGCGCGACGTGTCCGAGGTGCATCGCCACGAGCAGGAACTCATGACGAAGGACGCGACGATCCGCGAAATCCACCACCGCGTCAAGAACAACCTGCAGACCGTCTCCGCGCTCCTGCGCCTGCAGTCGCGTCGCTCCAGCGAGGACGCCGTCAAGGTGGCTCTCGCCGAGGCCGAGCGCCGCGTCCAGGCCATCGCGACCGTCCACGCCGCCCTGTCCCAAAACGTCGACGAGTCCGTCGACTTCGACGAGGTTGCACGCACGATCGTGCGCATGGCGGGGGCGATCGCCTCCACTGACCACGGCGTCGAGGTCATTACGACCGGCAACTTCGGGACCATCTCCGCCGACCAGGCCCAGGCGCTGGCGACCGTCCTCAACGAACTGGTCGCCAACTCCGTCGAGCATGGCCTGGCCGACCGCGACGGGCGCATCGAGGTGAACGCGCAGCGCAAGGGGCTGTCCATGACGGTGACGGTCGCGGACGACGGGGTGGGTTTTGTTCGAGGGACCCCCATGACGGGCCTGGGCACCCAGATCGTGCAGCAGATGGTGCGCGGCGAGCTGCGCGGCTCCATCGAGTGGACCCCGCGCGAGGGCGGTGGCACCCTCGTGACGCTCTTGATTAACCTCGACGCCGCCTGACGGGCAGTGGGGCTGTGCGCACGGGGTGCGCACCTGTTGATCAATGAGCGAGGCCGGGGAACCTGAGCGGATCCCCGGCCTTGGTCGTGTGAGTGGTCGGTGCGCGTCAGCAGCCGGCGCGGCGTGCGCGCGCGGCGCGGCGCTTGAGGGAGCGGCGTTCTTCCTCGCTCATACCTCCCCAGACGCCGGCATCCTGGTTGTTGTCGATGGCCCACTTCAGGCAGATGCCCTTGACGACGCACTCGCGGCATACGGCCTTCGCTTCGGCCACCTGACGGATGGCGGGCCCCGTGTTCCCGATGGGGAAGAACAGCTCGGGGTCGACTGTCAGGCATGCTGCCTTGCTGCGCCAATCCATATGGGTCCTCCTTGCGTTACTGTGCGCTGTGGGATTTGGTCTGTTCGTCTGTCAGTGTCCACTGGCCATGTTTGTCGCGCAAGGTGGGGGTGACAGTGACGTGGAGACGTCACTATGTGTCTGGTCACGGTGTGCGAAAAAGATGGGACTTAGGTTTTAACTGACCCTGCGGTCAGTTGGATAGTTGTTAGGATATCACCCTCGCAGATGAGGCCGCAGGAGGGATTCCAGGGCTGTGTTGTAATCGATAGCGGGTACTTGTGACTAGCTCGAATGAGTGCGCGAATGACGTTCTCCGAGGGGTTGAGGGCAAGCAATCTGTGCCCGTCCCGCCGGGTGATACGAGTCCACGCGGACTCCGGGATGATCTCGTCGATGAGGGGAGGATCCCAGCCCAACGCCGCGTGCAGCGCCTCGACCGAGCAAGCGTGCGCCTCGGTGCCGACGATGATCCATGGGAGGGCGTGCTCCCATCGCGCGGGCGTGTATTCGGGTCCGATCAGGGCGGGAGCCTGTGAATTACTGACCAACGATGCAGCCTCGCTGGGGGAAGGGATGCGCCACTGGCCCCGCGTGGTTAACAAGCGCGAGCGGTGCTCCACACCCAGGGGTGGCGCCCCGATGGGCGCGGGCTCGAGGGGCACGCAGGCGAGCGCGGTCGGCTCGCCCGGACGTGCGAGGAGCGCCTGGCCCTCGCCAAGAGCGCGCAGGTCGGAGGGAAGGAGCCCCGCGTGCAGGGCCTCGTCGGCGTCCCTGGCGCGCACAAGGCGCATCGAGAACGCCCCCATGGCCGCCGTCGAGGAGGTGAAGCGTCCGCAGTAGGCGGCCACGATGACGACCCCGGCTCGTCGGGCGCGTGCTAACAACGAAGACCACAGATCCTCCGCCTGCGGGATCGACAGGGCCTGAGCGAGGCAGGCACGCAGGGCGCCGACGTCGGTCACGGCCAGGACAGATGGGCCGTGCTCGCACACGCCCTCCAGCAGAGCGATGGCGCCGAGGTCGCCCGGCGAGAGGCAGGAGCTCGCCCCGTTGACTCCCTCCTCCCCGATGACATGCAGGGGGAGGCGCCTGTTCCCGGCGATCCTGGTGGCGAGGGAATGGACCCAGCGGGCGGCTACGTCGGCCTCGTGTGCGCTGGCCTGAATCTGAATGCTGCCGCCGTCCCACAGCAGGGCAGTGTGCGCCTCGATGCCTTCGACGAGCCCGAGAGCCAGGCTGGGCCACCCCTCCTTGGCGCCGGGGTGAGAACCGGATGCGCTCAGGGCACGCCCCGCATCCTCGCCGCCGACGCCAGCCCCGGCCCGGTCGACGTCCTCCCACCCGATGACCTCGGGCAGGGCGGGAGCCCACAGAGGAGCCGAGGAGGATGGGGGCCAGCGCCGCGTGCAGTCGGCGACCACCGAGGAGACGTCGGCCATGTAGGACAGCTGGAGCGTGCCCGTGCCCGCCAGCACCGCCCGCCCGGGCACGCGCGGCAGGGCGGAGGCACGCGCGTCGCCCAGGATGTCCGTGGAATCTGCGGAGCTCACGCATCGCAGCGCCAAACGGATGTCCATGTTGGCGCGCATGCTCGCGTTGACAGCCCCCGAGGGGCGCTGCGTCGCGGCGATCAGGTGCAGTCCGAGGCTGCGCCCCTGCGCCGCCAGCCGCAGGAGGACATCCATCGAGGAGGGATGCGTGTCGGCCAGGATGCGGAACTCGTCGATTGCGACGACCAGACGAGGGGGAGGGGCCGGGACGGCCCCGGGATCGGCCTCGTGGGCGCGCTCCCAGGCCGCCAGGTCGGGCAGGGCGAGCTCACTGAGCGCGGCCTCGCGCCGCAGGAGGAGCGAGGCGATCCCGTCGAGGGCGCGTGAGGTGGCACCCGCGTCGAGGTCCGTCAGCAACGCCTGCGTGTGGGGCAGGCCGGCCAGGCGCGAGAAGGTCGACCCGCCCTTGTAGTCGATGAGGATGAAACGCACGCGCTCGGGCGAATAACAGTGGGCGATCGAGGCGAGCCAGCCCAGCAGGGCCTCCGACTTACCCGAGCCCGTGCAGCCGGCTACGAGGGCGTGCGGCCCGTCCGCGACCAGGTCAAGGGACACGGGTCCCGACTCGGCTCGCCCGATGACGACGCCGAGGCCGCCTGGGGCCCCCTGGGCGTCGCAGGGATCCCAGTCCAGGCGCGTGGGCAGCGCGTCCTGCCCATCAGGGCGCGCGACGGTCCACCACCACCGCGAGGACACGGGCTGCTCGTCGACGGCGCACACGCGCGCGCACCACGAGGGCAGGTCGGCGATGTATCGCGCGTAGCCGATGTGGAGGATGGGAGGGGCCTTCTCGTTCGTGGACGAGCGAGTACAGGCCGGGCATTGTTCCCGGTCGGTGACGTGGATGTCGATGCCCGGGGCTCCCAGGAGGACGGGTGAACGGGAGTCCCACCAGACGCGCGCCCCTCCCAGCTGGGCGGCCACCTGTCCCGCGCACCACAGCGCGCATTCGGCGCCGTGCCGTCCGACGACGCCGAGGGAGGAGGCATCCCCCGGCTGGGCGGAGGCTAGGGGCGCCAGGGTGACGCGAGAGCCTAGAGTGCGGGCCCGACCGGGCCACACGGCGGCCCGCCAGGACGCCGGGGGAGTGCCCGTGTCCGGCAGCGAAGCGAGCACGAGGGCGAGGGCCGCGCCGTCCCACCCGCGTCGGCGCCGCCGCACGCGTCTCACCCACGCGATCGCGCAGGCGCATGCGAGGAGGACGACGATGGCGGCGCCGACCCGCAGTGCCTGCGCGCCGGGGACGAGGGAGTGCAGGCGCCAGGCCATGAGCACGCCCATGACGACGATGGAGACGAAGGGGGCTCCGCGCAGGAGGGAGGACGCGGAGAAAGCTCCCCGGCCTCGTCGGTCGACGACCGGCCAGGCCACCGCGCGAGGCCGGGGCCGCACCTCCAGGACGTCGCCTCCGAGCCGCGCCCTCCGACCAACGGCCAGGCGCGCCCGCGCCCCGAGGCGCCGCCACGGACCCAGGCGTGTGCGGACCCTGACCGGCGTGGCGCCCGGGAAGGTGCGCAGGCGCGCGCGCCCATCCCGCGTGGAAAAATCGGCGTGCTCGCGTGCGACGCTCGCGCACGACAGGGGAACATCCCCGGCGCGGCCCACTACACCGGGCGCGAGAACGAGCCCGACGTCGGGCCCGTCCACGCACGCCAGGTGGAGGTCCGCTCGCAGGGCAGCTCGTGCCAGGCAACCCGAATCGCTCATGCACCAACGATCGCGCGGGCGCCTCGCGCCTTCAAGCGGCGCACACGCCCCTGTGGATAACCTGAGGCACTCCCGACACCCTGTGGATAACCTTCGTGCGGGGCTGTGTGGCTATGGCCACCTCCGCCGCCCAAGCGCCCCGCGCCCCGCGCGCTTGCGCCACGAAATGCAAGAATGGACCCCATGGCTGACTCCATGTTCGAGACGACACGCGACCGTTACAACGACCTCGTTACGCGCATCGAGGAGGCACGCGCCGCCTACTACGACCGCGATTCGCCGACCCTCTCGGACGCGGACTACGACCGCATGTATCGCGAGGTTGAGGAGATCGAGGAGAGATATCCGCAGCTGCGCGGAGCGGATTCGCCCACGATGAGCGTGGGCGGCGGCGTCGACACCGGTTTTACCGAGGTGCGCCACCTCGCTCAGATGATGTCCCTTGACGACGTGTTCTCCCTCGAGGAGCTTGCCGGGTGGGAGAACCGCATGGCCGAGGCCACCGGCATCGCCGACCTCGAGATGACGACCGAGGTGAAGGTCGATGGCCTGTCCATCAACCTTCTCTACGAGAACGGCCGCCTTGTGCGCGCCGCGACCCGAGGCGACGGCTACGTCGGCGAGGACGTCACCGCCAACGCCCGCACGATCGCGTCGATCCCGCAGACCCTCACCGGCACCGTCCCCGCGCGCATTGAGGTGCGCGGCGAGGTCTACTTCCCGGTCGCCGACTTCGCCGCCTTCAACGAGGCCCGGGTCGAGGCCGGCGAAAAGTCCTTCGTCAACGCGCGCAACGCCGCCGCCGGCTCCCTGCGCCAAAAGGACCCGGCCGAGACCGCCAAACGACCCCTCGCGATGGTCGCACACGGCATCGGCTTCGTCGAGACCGGGGATGAGTTCACGGAGCCGACCACCCAGATGGGCTGGTACGAGCAGCTGCGCGAGTGGGGCCTGCCCGTCTCGCCCTACACGCGCCTGCTGACGGGCCGCAAGGCCATCGAGGACCGCATCGCGGAGATTGGCGCGGACCGCCACGGCCTCGTCCACGAGATCGACGGCGTCGTCGTCAAGATCAACGACCTGGACCTGCAGCGTTCGCTCGGCTCGACCTCGCGCACCCCGCGTTGGGCGGCCGCCTACAAATTCCCGCCCGAGGAGGTTCACACGCGCCTGCTCGACATCCGCGTCCAGGTGGGCCGCACCGGCCGCGTGACCCCCTACGGTGTCATGGACACCGTGTTGGTCGCCGGATCGAACGTCTCGCGCGCAACCCTGCACAACGCCCAGGAGGTCGCCCGCAAGGGAGTCCTCATCGGCGACCTCGTCGTCCTGCGCAAGGCTGGCGACGTGATCCCCGAGATCGTCGCCCCCGTCGAGGACGCGCGCAACGGCTCCGAGCGCCCCTTCGTCATGCCCGAGCAGTGCCCCTCCTGCGGGACCCCCCTCGTCCAGGAGAAGGAAGGCGACGTCGACCTGCGATGCCCCAACAAGGGCGCGTGCCCCGCGCAGATCACCGAGCGCCTCGCCCACGTGGGCGCGCGCAGCGCCCTGGACGTGGAGGGCCTCGGCGACGAATCCGCGCTCGCCATGACTCAGCCCGAAAACGACCGCGACGAGGTGGCAGCCGCCCTGGTTGCCGGACACAGCGTCACCCTGGAGGACGGAACCGTCCTCACCCTTGAGGGCGGCCGCGAGCTGCCTCACGGGGAGCAGATCACCCGCGCCGAGGAGCTCCTGCCAGCCCCGCAGGCCCCCGCCCTGCGCACCGAGGCCGCGCTCTTTGACCTGCGCGCGCAGGATCTGCGCGACGTCATGGTGTGGAAACCCGTCAAGAAGAAGGGCGAGGAAACCGGGGATTGGAAGCAGGTCCGCTACTTCTGGACGAAGGCCTACAAGCCCCGCAAGCTGCGCGGCCAGACCGTTTTCGAGCCCATCGAGCCCAGCGCCTCCAAGGGCACCGAGAAGATGCTCGCCGAGCTGGACAAGGCCAAGAGCCAGCCCGTCGCGCGCGTCCTCGTCGCCCTGTCCATCCGCCATGTCGGCCCCACGGCGGCACGAGCGCTCGCGGACACCTTCCGCTCGATGGATGCCCTGCGCGCCGCATCGGTCGAGGAACTGTCCGCGGTCGAGGGTGTGGGCGAGGAAATCGGCCGCTCCCTGCGCGACTGGTTTACCGTCGATTGGCACCTGGAAGTGCTCGAGGCGTGGGCGCGCGCGGGCGTGCGCATGGCCGACGAGGCGCCCGAGCCGGCCTCGGACGTGCTCGCGGGCCTCACCATCGTGGTGTCGGGCGCGATGCCCGGATACGACCGCGAGGGCGCCAAGGAAGCGATTACGTCGCGCGGCGGCAAGGCGGCGGGCTCGGTCTCGAAGAAGACCTCGCTCGTGGTCGCCGGTCCGGGCGCGGGATCGAAGGCCGCCAAGGCCGAGGCCCTGGGCGTCCCCGTCATCACGGAAGCGCAGTTTGCCGACCTCCTCGAGGGGGGCCTGGCGGCCGTCGGCCTGTAACGAGGCCGGGGCTCAGACGAGGGGTTCCAAGGGGCCCAGCAGCACTTCGCCGACGCGGGTGAGAGTCGAGCGCTTCTCCCACTCGTCGATCGTCAGGCGGCGGGCCGTCGTCAGGTCGTTCGCGAAAATCTCCTCCATGCGCGCGGCCAGCGGGCGCGAGAAGAACTGCAGGCAGACCTCGTAGTTGCCTCGCATCGACAGGCGGTCGATGTTCGCCGTGCCGATCGTCGACCAACGCCCGTCCACCGTCATCGTCTTCGAGTGCACCATCGCGTGACGGTACAGCCAGATTTCCACGCCCTCGCGCAGCAGCTCGCCGTAGTAGGGGCGCGCCACCCAGTCCGCCAGGATGTGGTTGGAATACTCGGGAATCAGCACCTGGACGCGCACGCCGCGGCGGGCGGCGGCGATCAGAGAGCCGAGGACCTCGCGGTCGGGAATGAAATACGCCGTCGTGATGAGCACGCGGTTCGTCGCGCGCTCGATCGCGTCGATGTACATGCCGCGGATCGGGTACAGCAGGTTGTGTGGCAGGTTGAACTGCGCGGTCACGTCCGCGCTCCACGCGCGCGCCCCCTGATCGGGCAGCTCCGGACAGGTTGCGGGGCGGAAGTGATTCCAGAAGTCGACGAAGCCGTTTTCCAGCTCCCACACGGCCTCGCCCGTGATGCGCACGTGGGTGTCGCGCCACTCGTTCGCGAACGGATCGCCGATGTTGTAGCCGCCCACGAAGCCGACCTCGCCGTCGACCACGAGAATCTTGCGGTGATCCTGGCCCGTGCGGCGAATGTTCAGGGTGAAGAAGCCCGAGCGCAGCGTCGGGAACTTGCGCACGTGCAGATTCGGTAGCGTGGGGAACTTGTAGAAGCGCGGATCCTGGTTGAGGACACCGAAGCCGTCCCACACGCAGAACACCTCGACGCCGCGCTGCGCGGCGGCGATCAGCGCGTCCTTGAAGCGCTGGCCCCAGCGGTCCGAGCGCCAAATGAAAGTCTCGAAATAAATGTGATGCGTTGCCCCTTCGATGGCCTCCAGCATGTCCGCGTACAGGGAGGTTCCCTCCGTGTACGTGCGCGCCACCGTGTCGCCGATCTGCGTGTCGGCGGGAGGCAGGGTGGGGAAACCGTGCACGCCACCGGGGATACGGGCGGTGCGCATGCGGTCGATCGCATGCACGGTCACGACTGCGGCCGCTTGGGCGGCGAGCAGAGCGATTCCCGCTTTTTTGACGATCGACCACGTCTGCCTGGTGAGTTGGCGTCGCTGTGAAAAGGCCATACGGGTAGGATGCCACACATGTCACGCATTAGTACTGACGAGGTCGCCCGCGTTGCGGGCCTGGCCCACATCGCATTGACCGACGAGGAAATCACGCGCTTCGCGGGTGAGCTCGACGCGATCGCCGACGCCGTCTCCAAGGTGTCCGAGGTCGCCACCCCCGAGGTTCCCGCCACGTCCCACCCGATTCCGCTCACCAACGTGTGGCGCGAGGACGTGGTGGGGCAGACCGTGGACCGCGACGAGGTGCTCGCCCAGGCGCCCGCCGCCCAGGACGGCATGTTCCTGGTTCCGCAGATCCTAGGGGAGGACTGATGAACGAGCTGCTGAAGAAGAGCGCCCTCGAGCTGGCGGACATGCTGGCCGCCGGCCAGATCACCTCCGTCGAGCTGACTCAGGCGTGCCTGGACCGCATCGACGCGATCGACGACCGCGTCAACGCATTCATCACCGTCGACCGCGAGGGCGCCCTGGCGACCGCCGCCGACGTGGACGCGCGCCGCGCGGCGGGGGAAACCCTGCATCGCCTGGCGGGCGTGCCGATCGCCGTCAAGGACAACGTGGTGACGCGGGGACTGCGCACCACCTGCGCCTCGAAGATCCTGGGCGACTGGGAGCCTCCCTACGACGCGACCGTCACCGCCAAGATCAAGGAAGCCGGCCTGCCCATCGTCGGCAAGACCAACATGGATGAGTTCGCCATGGGCTCCTCCACCGAGCACTCCGCCTTCGGCGCGACCAAGAATCCGTGGGACACCGAGCGTATCCCCGGCGGCTCTGGCGGCGGCTCCGCCGCCGCTGTCGCGGCCTACATGGTGCCCCTGGCCCTCGGTTCCGATACGGGCGGCTCGATCCGCCAGCCCGCGTTCGTGACCGGCACGGTCGGCGCCAAGCCCACCTACGGCGCGGTGTCACGTTACGGCCTGGTGGCCATGGCCTCGTCCCTGGACCAGATCGGCCCCGTCACCCGCACGGTTGCCGACGCGGCCGCCCTGACCGAGCTGATCGGCGGCTACGACCCCCACGATTCGACCTCCCTGAACGAGCCGGTTCCCGCGCTCACGCAGGCCGTCGAGTCCGTCGCCGCGGAAGGCTCCATGAAGGGCCTGAAGGTCGGCGTCGTCAAGGAGCTGAGCGGCGAGGGCTACCAGCAGGACGTCATCGACGCCTTCAACGCCACCGTCGAGAAGCTGCGCGAGGCAGGCGCCGAGATCGTCGAGGTCTCCTGCCCGCACCTGGAGTACTCGCTGGGCGCCTACTACCTGATCATGCCCGCTGAGGTCTCCTCGAACCTGGCCCGCTTCGACGGCATGCGCTACGGCATCCGCGTCGAGCCCACCGAGGGCCCCGTGACTGCCGAGCGCGTCATGGCCGCCACCCGTGAGGCCGGCTTCGGCGACGAGGTCAAGCGCCGCATCATCCTGGGCACGCACGTCCTCTCGGCCGGCTACTACGACGCCTACTACGGCAGCGCCCAGAAGGTGCGCACGCTCATCCAGCGCGACTTCGACGCGGTGTTCGAGCAGGTCGACGTCCTCGTGTCGCCCACGGCCCCCGAGACGGCCTTCAAGTTCGGCGAGAAGACCTCCGACCCGCTGGCCATGTACCTCTACGACGTCGCCACGATCCCCGCGAACCTGGCGGGCATCCCCGGCGTGAACGTGCCCAACGCGGTGTCCTCGCAGGGCCTGCCCATCGGCTTCCAGGTGCTGGCCCCCGCGCGCGGCGACCTGGTCATGTACAAGGTGGCTTCCCTCGTGGAAGCCCTCAGCGACGACGTCGCGGGTCAGTGCCCCGCAGCTAACTGGGAGGAAAAGTGATGACTGAGCTCATGGATTACGACGAGGCGGCCCGCCGCTTCGACCCGGTTCTCGGCATTGAGGTGCACGTCGAGCTGGGCACGAAGACCAAGATGTTCGACGCCGCCCCCAACGCCTTTGGTGGTGACCCGAACACCTACGTGACCCCCGTGTCGCTGGGCCTGCCCGGCTCCCTGCCGGTCGTCAACCACAAGGCCGTCGAGTACGCCATCAAGATCGGCCTGGCCCTGAACTGCGAGATCGCGCAGTACTGCCGTTTCGCGCGTAAGAACTACTTCTACCCGGACCTGACGAAGGCCTTCCAGACCTCCCAGTCCGACGAGCCGATCGCGCACGACGGCTACGTGGACGTCGAGCTCGAGGACGGCACCATGTTCCGCGTGGAGATTGAGCGCGCGCACATGGAGGAGGACGCGGGCAAGAACACGCACATTGGTGGCGCTGACGGCCGCATCCAGGGCGCGGACCACTCGCTCGTGGACTACAACCGTGCGGGCGTGCCGCTCGTGGAGATCGTGACCCGTCCGATTCGTGGCGCCGGCGAGCGCGCCCCCGAGGTGGCCGCCGCCTACGTGCAGGCCCTGCGCGACATCTTCCGTGCCCTCGACGTGTCCGAGGCCCGCATGGAGCGCGGCAACGTGCGCGCCGACATCAACGTGTCGCTGCGCCCGACGCCGGAGTCCCCGCTGGGCACTCGTACCGAGACGAAGAACGTGAACTCCTTCCGCGGCATCGCCTCGGCCGTGCGCTACGAGATGCAGCGCCAGGCCCAGATCCTGTCCGAGGGCGGCACGATCCTGCAGGAGACCCGCCACTACCACGAGGAGGACGGCTCGACGTCGTCCGGCCGCGAGAAGTCGGATTCCGAGGACTACCGCTACTTCCCCGAGCCCGACCTGGTGCCGATCCGCCCGGATCGGGCGTGGGTGGAGGAGTTGCGCGCCTCGCTGCCCGAGCTGCCCGTCGCCAAGCGCCGCCGCCTGCGCTCCGAGTGGGGGTACGCGGACATGGAGATGCGCGACGTCATCAACGCTGGTGCCCTCGAGCTCATCGAGGCCACGGTTGCCGCGGGCTGCGATCCCGCCTCCGCCCGCAAGTGGTGGATGGGTGAGATCTCGCGCCGCGCCAAGGAACGCGAGGTGTCCCTCGACGAGGCCGGGGTCAGCCCCGCTCAGGTCGCTGAGCTCCAGGGTCTCATCGACGCGGGCCGCATTAACGACAAGCTGGCGCGTCAGGCCCTCGAGGGCGTCCTCGCGGGCGAAGGCGACCCGACGCAGGTCGTCGAAGCCCGAGGCCTCGAGGTCGTCTCCGACGACGGCGCCCTGACGGCGGCCGTCCAGGAGGCCCTGGACGCCAATCCCGACATCGTCGCCAAGATCAAGGGCGGCAAGGTCCAGGCGGCCGGCGCCCTCGTCGGCGCCGTCATGAAGGCCACCCGCGGGCAGGCAGACGCCGCCCGCGTGCGTGAGCTCATCATGGAGATGGTCGGCGCCTGAGGCATCCGCACTCCCGTTGGGGGGCCGGGATCGCATGCGATCCCGGCCCCTCGTCGTACCCTGACCGTGCGTTCGCGCCCCCGCGCGCGTCCCCGAGAGCGTGCCCCGGCCTCGTCCCTCACCGCGCGTTCGCGCCTCCGCACGCGTTGCCGAGAGCGTGCCCCGGCCTCGTCCCTCACCGCGCGCACATGTCCACGTTGTGGCCTTCCCCTACCGAAGCACCACCAACTGTCCTTAGGATGAACGGCAGAGGACAGCCAGGCCGCCTGGCCGAGCGCCCAACGAAAGGATAGACATGCGCACTTCGCCGTCGTACACCGCCTCCTACCGTATCGAGGTGGACGAGAAGACCACCTCGATCGCGTCCATCGTCGACGTAGTCTCCGCAACCGGAGCGGAGATTAAGGGTCTGGACGTGGCCGACTCTGACCGCGGGCGCATCATCATCGACCTCACCTGCGACATGCGCGACTCCGAACACCGCCGCGAGGTGCGCGACGCGATCAACGCGCTGCCCGGCGTGGTCGCCGACTCGGTCTCCGACCAGACCTTCATGAGCCACATCGGCGGCAAGGTGGAGATCCACTCCAAGGTGCCGCTGCGCAACCGTGACGACCTCTCGCGCGCCTACACTCCCGGCGTGGCCCGCGTGTGTACCGCCATCCACGACATGCCCCAGAAGGCGCACCTGCTGACCATGAAGGCCAACACGGTCGCCGTCGTCTCCGACGGCACCGCCGTCCTGGGCCTGGGCGACATCGGTCCCGAGGCCGCCCTGCCCGTCATGGAGGGCAAGGCCGTCCTGTTCAAGGAATTCGGCGGCGTCGACGCATGGCCCGTCGTCCTGGACACCAAGGACACCGAAGAGATCATCTCGATCGTCAAGGCCATCGCCCCCGCCTACGGCGGCATCAACCTCGAGGACATCTCCGCGCCCCGCTGCTTCGAAATCGAAGAGCGCCTGCGCTCCGAGCTCGACATCCCCGTCTTCCACGACGACCAGCACGGCACCGCCATCGTCGTCCTCTCCGCGCTCATCAACGCGCTGAAGATCGTGAACAAGAAGATCGAAGACGTGCGCATCGTCGTCTCCGGCGTCGGCGCTGCCGGCAACGCGATCATCCGCCTGCTGCTCGCCCAAGGCGCCCGCGACATCATCGGCTGTGGCCGTGACGGCGCGCTGTCCGGCGACGCCACCGAAGGCATGCACCCCTCCCGGAAGGCCCTCGCTGAGGCGACCAACCCGCGCCACGTCCACGGTTCCCTCAAGGAAGTCCTCAAGGGTGCCGACGTCTTCATCGGTGTCTCGTCCGGCAACATCCTTGAGCCCTCTGACATTGAGACCATGGCCGAGAACGCCATCGTCTTCGCCCTGGCGAACCCCACGCCCGAGGTTGACCCGATCGGCGCCGGCAAGTATGCGGCCGTTGTCGCCACCGGACGAAGCGACTACCCGAACCAGATCAACAACGTGTTGGCCTTCCCGGGTCTCTTCCGCGGCCTTCTGGACGCCAAGGTCAAGGAGATCACGACCGAGGTTCTGCGCGTTGCCGCTGTGGCTATCGCGTCCGTCATCTCCGAGGACGAGCTGAGCCCGTCCTACATCATCCCCGGCGCCTTCGATAAGCGGGTTGCCCCCGCCGTGTCCAAGGCCGTGCGTCGCGCCGTGCGCGACCTTCCGACCGTGGATATCCCGGTTCAGCCCGACATGGATGTGAACTGAGAGTCATTTTGGATCGTTTGCGGGTCCAATCGCGCTGGTGAGGCGCGGTTGGACCCGCTCGTTTTATCCCGAGGCCGGGGCAAGAAAGTTGAATTGATGGAGAGTTTTCGTTGTGTTTGGTGGGTTTGTGGGTTGTGTGTTGGGGGTCACGTTGTTTTGGGTTGACTTTTGTGTGGGGGGTGAGTAGATTATTCACCTGTCGCCGCGAGCTTGTGAGTGAGTTTGTGGTGGTGGTTCACTGCTCGGGTGGCTGGGTTTTGGCCTGGTTGTTTGGGTGTGTGGGTGTTGTTTGTGAACTCGATAGTGTGTTTGTTTGTTTTGTTTATGCCTGTTTTTTGTTTTTGAGTGTTTTTGGTTGGGATTGCTGGCCGGGCTTTGTGTTTGGTTGGTTTTTCTGGGCTTTAACGTTTTTGTTTTTGTTCGGAGAGTTTGATCCTGGCTCAGGACGAACGCTGGCGGCGTGCTTAACACATGCAAGTCGAACGCTGAAGACCTGGCTTTTGTTGGGTTGGATGAGTGGCGAACGGGTGAGTAACACGTGAGTAACC
The DNA here is from genome assembly GCF_030644365.1 of Schaalia sp. HMT-172. Taxonomy (NCBI): domain Bacteria; kingdom Bacillati; phylum Actinomycetota; class Actinomycetes; order Actinomycetales; family Actinomycetaceae; genus Schaalia; species Schaalia sp. HMT-172. Next base: position 1,695,583 of record NZ_CP130058.1, on the reverse strand, counting down.
TGCCCCCTTCTTTGGGATAACGCCCGGAAACGGGTGCTAATACTGGATATTCACTGGCCTTCGCATGGGGGTTGGTGGAAAGGTTTTTTCTGGTGGGGGATGGGCTCGCGGCCTATCAGCTTGTTGGTGGGGTGATGGCCTACCAAGGCTTTGACGGGTAGCCGGCCTGAGAGGGTGACCGGTCACATTGGGACTGAGATACGGCCCAGACTCCTACGGGAGGCAGCAGTGGGGAATATTGCACAATGGGCGAAAGCCTGATGCAGCGACGCCGCGTGAGGGATGGAGGCCTTCGGGTTGTAAACCTCTTTCGCTCATGGTCAAGCCGCAACTTGGGTTGTGGTGAGGGTAGTGGGTAAAGAAGCGCCGGCTAACTACGTGCCAGCAGCCGCGGTAATACGTAGGGCGCGAGCGTTGTCCGGAATTATTGGGCGTAAAGGGCTTGTAGGCGGTTGGTCGCGTCTGCCGTGAAATCCTCTGGCTTAACTGGGGGCGTGCGGTGGGTACGGGCTGACTTGAGTGCGGTAGGGGAGACTGGAACTCCTGGTGTAGCGGTGGAATGCGCAGATATCAGGAAGAACACCGGTGGCGAAGGCGGGTCTCTGGGCCGTTACTGACGCTGAGGAGCGAAAGCGTGGGGAGCGAACAGGATTAGATACCCTGGTAGTCCACGCTGTAAACGTTGGGCACTAGGTGTGGGGGCCACCCGTGGTTTCTGCGCCGTAGCTAACGCTTTAAGTGCCCCGCCTGGGGAGTACGGCCGCAAGGCTAAAACTCAAAGGAATTGACGGGGGCCCGCACAAGCGGCGGAGCATGCGGATTAATTCGATGCAACGCGAAGAACCTTACCAAGGCTTGACATGCACGGCGGCACTGCAGAGATGTGGTGGCATTTAGTTGGTCGTGTGCAGGTGGTGCATGGTTGTCGTCAGCTCGTGTCGTGAGATGTTGGGTTAAGTCCCGCAACGAGCGCAACCCTTGCCCTATGTTGCCAGCACGTGATGGTGGGGACTCGTGGGGGACTGCCGGGGTTAACTCGGAGGAAGGTGGGGATGACGTCAAATCATCATGCCCCTTATGTCTTGGGCTTCACGCATGCTACAATGGTTGGTACAGAGGGTTGCGAAATCGTGAGGTGGAGCGAATCCCTTAAAGCCAGTCTCAGTTCGGATTGGGGTCTGCAACTCGACCCCATGAAGGTGGAGTCGCTAGTAATCGCAGATCAGCAACGCTGCGGTGAATACGTTCTCGGGCCTTGTACACACCGCCCGTCACGTCACGAAAGTTGGTAACACCCGAAGCCCATGGCCTAACCACGTTGGTGGGGGGAGTGGTCGAAGGTGGGATTGGCGATTGGGACGAAGTCGTAACAAGGTAGCCGTACCGGAAGGTGCGGCTGGATCACCTCCTTTCTAGGGAGCCCAGTTTTGTGGGGAACAGTTAGTGTGTCTGCCCGTTGTGGTGGGTGTTCTGGTTGTTTTCTTGTGCCTGCATGTGTTTACTGCCCCGGTAGTGGGGTGGTGGGTGTGGGTGCGTTTTTGGGTTGGGCATAAGCGTTTGATAGCAGATGAGCACACTGTCGGGTTCACGTTCAACACCGTGTGAGCGTCTACTGCCCTGGTGGGTGGTGGTTGCCTGCGCAGCCGGCCGGTGGCCTGTGTGTTGTTGGTGTGGGTTGTGTGTGGTGGGTTGTTTGTGATTTGTATAGTGGTTGCGAGCATATTTGTTCTGTACTGTTCTTTGTGTTTTGTTTAGTTTTGTTGGGCATTCGGTGGATGCCTTGGCATCAAGAGCTGATGAAGGACGTTGCGGCCTGCGATATGCCTCGGGGAGCTGGCGAGCGAGCGTTATTATCCGAGGGTGTCCGAATGGGGGAACCTAACCTGGGTTGTGCTGGGTTACCATCATCTGAACGTGTATAGGGTGGTGGGGGGAACGCGGGGAAGTGAAACATCTCAGTACCCGTAGGAGAAGATATTCCGTGAGTAGTGGCGAGCGAAAGCGGAGGAGGCTAAACCAGATGCGTGTGATAGGCGGCGGCCGTTGCGTGTTTGGTGTTGTGGGGCCATGTTGGATCCTTCTGCCGGGGGGTCGCACCGCGTGTTGTTGGGAGTTGAACAGTCTGGGATGGCTGACCGTAGAGCGTGATAGTCGTGTAGGTGGACCGGTGGTGTGTGGTGTGGATGTGGTGCCCGAGTAGTGCGGGACTCGTGAAATCTCGTGTGAATCTGCCAAGACCACTTGGTAAGCCTAAATACTACTTGATGACCGATAGTGCATAGTACCGTGAGGGAATGGTGAAAAGTACCCCGGGAGGGGAGTGAAATAGTACCTGAAACCGTGTGCCTGTAAGCCGTCAGAGCCTTGTGGGGTGATGGCGTGCCTTTTGAAGAATGAGCCTGCGAGTTAGTGATACGTGGCGTGCTTAACCCGTGTGGGGTATGCGTAGCGAAAGCGAGTCTGAAAGATGGCGTTTGTCGCGTGTTCTAGACCCGAAGCGGGGTGATCTACCCATGGTCAGGTTGAAGCAGAGGTAAGACTGTGTGGAGGACCGAACCCACCAGGGTTGAAAACCTGGGGGATGAACTGTGGGTAGGGGTGAAAGGCCAATCAAACTCCGTGATAGCTGGTTCTCCCCGAAATGCATTTAGGTGCAGCGTTGCGTGGTCCCTGGTGGAGGTAGAGCTACTGGATGGCCGATGGGCCCTGTGGGTTACTGACGTCAGCCAAACTCCGAATGCCATTAGGTGTAGCGTGGCAGTGAGACTGCGGGGGATAAGCTTCGTAGTCGAGAGGGAAACAGCCCAGATCATCAGCTAAGGCCCCTAAGCGTGCGCTAAGTGGGAAAGGATGTGGAGTCGCGGTGACAACCAGGAGGTTGGCTTAGAAGCAGCCATCCTTGAAAGAGTGCGTAATAGCTCACTGGTCAAGTGGTTCTGCGCCGACAATGTAGCGGGGCTCAAGCGTACCGCCGAAGCTGTGGCAGCAACACGCGTGCTGGCGCCAGGAACTGGATTGTTGGTGTGTTGTTGGGTAGGGGAGCGTCCTGCATGAGGTGAAGCCTGGAGGTGACTTCTGGTGGATTGTGTGGGAGTGAGAATGCAGGCATGAGTAACGAATCTGCGGTGAGAATCCGCAGCGCCGATTGACTAAGGGTTCCAGGGCTAGGTTTATCCGCCCTGGGTTAGTCGGGTCCTAAGGCGAGGCCGACAGGCGTAGTCGATGGACAACCAGTTGATATTCTGGTACCGCGTTGTGACCGTCCATGCTGAAGTCATTGTGCTAACCAATTTGCTCACACCACCACGTAACCTTCGGGTTTGTTGGTGTGTGTGGGTCTTGGGGTCCCGGTGATTGTAGGCAAGCGTGTTAACAGGGGTGACGCAGACAGGTAGCTGCAGTGCGCCGATGGTTGTGCGTATTTAAGGTTGTGGCCCGTCCCTCAGGTAAATCCGGGGGGCATGAAGGGTGAGAACTGATGAGGGTGACACGATAGTGTTGTCTTGTGGTGATCCTATGCTGCCGAGAAAAGCCTCGACGTGAGGGCATGACGCGCCCGTACCCTAAACCGACTCAGGTGGTCAGGTAGAGTATACCGAGGCGTTCGAGTGAATCGTGGTTAAGGAACTCGGCAAAATTCCTCCGTAACTTCGGGATAAGGAGGACCCCGTGACTTCCCCGCGCCAAGCGCGTGGGTGGGGTTGTGGGGTCGCAGAGAATAGGGAGAAGCGACTGTTTATCAAAAACACAGGTGCGTGCGAAGCCGTAAGGCGATGTATACGCACTGACGCCTGCCCGGTGCTGGAAGGTTAAGAGGAACTGTTAACACCCCCCGGGGTGTGAAGCGGTGAATTTAAGCCCCAGTAAACGGCGGTGGTAACTATAACCATCCTAAGGTAGCGAAATTCCTTGTCGGGTAAGTTCCGACCTGCACGAATGGCGTAACGACTTCTCCGCTGTCTCAACCGCGAACTCGGTGAAATTGCAGTACGAGTAAAGATGCTCGTTTCGCGCAGAAGGACGGAAAGACCCCGGGACCTTTACTATAGCTTGGTATTGGTGTTCGCTTGGACTTGTGTAGGATAGGTGGGAGACTGTGAAGCTGCCGCGCCAGCGGTGGTGGAGTCGTCGTTGAAATACCATTCTGGTTCAAGCGGTCACCTCAACCTTGGCCCGTGATCCGGGTTGGGGACAGTGCCTGGTGGGTAGTTTAACTGGGGCGGTTGCCTCCTAAAATGTAACGGAGGCGCTCAAAGGTTCCCTCAGCCTGGTTGGTAATCAGGTGGCGAGTGCAAGTGTACAAGGGAGCTTGACTGTGAGACCGACGGGTCGAGCAGGTGCGAAAGCAGGAACTAGTGATCCGGCCATGGCACGTGGGTGCGTGGTCGCTCAACGGATAAAAGGTACCCCGGGGATAACAGGCTGATCTTGCCCAAGAGTCCATATCGACGGCATGGTTTGGCACCTCGATGTCGGCTCGTCGCATCCTGGGGCTGGAGTTGGTCCCAAGGGTTGGGCTGTTCGCCCATTAAAGCGGTACGCGAGCTGGGTTCAGAACGTCGTGAGACAGTTCGGTCCCTATCCTCTGTGCGCGTAGGAAATTTGAGAAGGGCCGTCCCTAGTACGAGAGGACCGGGATGGACGAACCTCTGGTGTGCCAGTTGTACCGCCAGGTGCATGGCTGGTTGGCTACGTTCGGAAGGGATAACCGCTGAAAGCATCTAAGCGGGAAGCCTGCTTCAAGATGAGGTTTCCGCGCCCCCCTGTGGGGTGAGAGGCCCCCGCTAGACTAGCGGGTTGATAGGCCAGAGGTGGAAGCACCGCGAGGTGCTCGTGAGCCGACTGGTACTAATGGGCCAACACTAAACAAACACCCACACAATACGTGCGGGTAACAAGAACAACGGACAACAACACTGCCGCAACCACTATACAAATCACGATCAACCCACACCCCCCAAACACACAGCCCGGGGGGACAGTGTTGAACACCAGTCTTGTGGTGGTCATAGCACCGGGGAAACGCCCAGCAACATTCCGAACCTGGAAGCTAAGCCCGGCAGCGCCAATGGTACTGCAACCGACAGGTTGTGGGAGAGTAGGACACCGCCACAACACAACCAAATGGGAGGGACGGCACGCCACACGGCGTGCCGTCCCTCTCGTTTCACACCCCCACCACCCCTAACGACCGACATACACCCAAAACCCCACCCAACGAACACACCAGCCTCAGCGGCAAATCCCCCTTGAATACGAACCACACCAAGCCGCCTGGACAAGCGACCGCATCAACAAAGCGTCAACAACTTGCCACAACCCCAGCACCCCTTCGTTGAACCCATCTACACCCCACTCGACCCGCCCCTCACCCCCCCTAGCGCGTCCAAGCCGTGGGGTTAGGCTTGTGTTGTTGACACTTCGTTAAGCGGGTGTGTGTGCCTGCGGAGAGTGAGGTGCCTGTTATGGGAACTCGTCGTCGTTTTACGCCGGAGTATCGTCGTGATGTCGCGTCTCTGGTGTTGGATACGGGGTCTTCGATCGCGTCTGTGGCCCGGGATTTAGGGCTGGGTGAATCGGTGGTGGGCCGGTGGGTCAAACTCGAGCGCGAGCGGCGTCAAGCCGTGCGTGAGGGTCGTCCTGATCCACGCGAGATGGAAGCTGAGATCACTGCTTTGCGCCGGAGGGTGCGCGAGCTGGAGAAGGAGAACGAGTTCTTGGGAAAAGCCAGCGCCTTCTTCGCGTCTGGGCACCAAAACACCAGCGCTTTGAACTGATGGACGCGCAGAAGGCTTCCTACTCAATCACCTTGATGGCCAACGTTCTAGGGGTCACGCGAGCAGGCTATTACGCCTGGAAAAACCGTGCACCCCAGCGGGGCAAGCGCGCATCGGCGCGTCGGCGTTTGGATGAGGCGGTGGCCTGGGAACACGAGGTGTCGGGCGGCACGTATGGGGCTCCTCGCATCCGCCATGCTCTGGCGCGCGCGGGCGTGGATGTGGGGGTGCGTGCGGTCGCCGCGTCGATGCGCCGCCAGGGCCTGACAGGCCTGAACACGCACCCACGCCCAGCCCGGCGCGGCGGACGGGGACCTGTGGCCCATGAGGACCACTGCGCCCGCCAGTGGGACCAAGGCGCCCTGGACCGGGTGTGGATCACGGATTTGACCTACCTGCGGTGCGCCCAAGGCTGGGTCTACCTGTGCGCCGTGCGTGATGCGCACTCGCGTAGAGTCCTGGGATACGCCATGGGTGAGCAGCAAAGCACCGACCTGGTCATCACCGCGCTCGACATGGCCGCCACCACCCGTGGCGGCTTCCCCACTGGGGTCGTGCTCCACGCTGATCGGGGAACACAGTTCACCTCCGAGAAGCTGGCAGCCTACATGCGCGCCGTGAAAGGAAGAGTGTCGATGGGGCGGGCCGGAGTGTGCTGGGATAACGCCATGGCCGAATCCTTTTGGGCCACCCTCAAAACCGAGTACTACTACCGGCGTACCTTCACCACCCGCGACCAGGTCTACACCGGGGTCGCCACCTGGATCGAAGACTTCTACAACCGCCGCCGCATCCACACCAGCCTGGGCGGCAAATCCCCCATCGAATACGAACTACACCAAGCGGCCTGGACAAAAGCCGCATAAACAAACCGTCAACAACTTGCGCACAACCCCACCGGCAACCACCGTCCACCGTGCGCGTGGGGGATGCTTGCGGCCGTTGGTTATGGTGCGACACACCAACGGACTTATGTCGCCCACATTTTGCCTCTTGGCATGGGATGCTAGAGGCATGGTCACTTCTGCACATCCGCGAGGGTCGCACCGCCACGGGGGGCGCGACGAGGTCCTCGCCCAGCGCATGGCGGCGCACGACCGTCTTGCCCATCAATCCCAGGTAGTCCTGCGTCTCGGACAGATGTTGCTGTCCTTCGGCGCGAGTGCGTATCGCGTGAAAAAGTCCATGGCGGACGTCGCGCGCGCCGTCGGTATCTCCGAGCATCGCGCACAGGTCACGTATACGGAAATCATCACGACCGCCTACGCGAACGGGACCTTCCGCACGGAGTTGGCGGAGCAGCGCCTCATGGGCGTCAACGCGGACAAGATCGACCGCATCAACAACTATGTGGCGTCGCTGAACGGTAAGTCGGTTCGCGTTGAAGACGTTTCCGACGAGCTCGACAGGATCGCGAAGGTGCCCGGCCTGTACGACTGGTTCTCTAACGCGCTCGCATCGGGTCTGGCCTGTGCGGCGTTCGCTTTCCTCAACGGTGGGGGATGGGTCGAGTGCTCCGCCGTGGCGGTGGCCTCGTTCTTTGGGCAGGCGCTGCGTCGTCAGATGCTGGTTCGCCACATGAACCACTTCGGCGTGTGGATGGCATGCGGTGCTCTTGCTGCGATGATCTATATCCTGTTGGTGGCTCCGGCTCAGCAGTTCCTTGGCATCGAATCGACCCACCAGGCCGGTTTTATTTCTGCACTGCTCTTCCTGGTGCCTGGCTTCCCGCTTGTGACAGGATTGATCGACCTGGTCCGACAGGACTTCGAGGGAGGCATCGGGCGCCTCGTGTACGTTGCGATGCTCGTTGCGTCCGCCGGCGTCGCGGTCTGGGCGATCTCCGCGGCGTTCGGTTGGTCTGTTACTCCCGAGTATGGTGTCGAGCTGACGCCGTGGCTGCACTACCTGTTGCGCTTCCTGACGAGTTTCGTTGCGGCATACGGGTTCGCGATGCTCTTTAATTCGCCGCAGCGCGTGTGCGCGACCGCAGCCATCATCGGCGCCGTGATCAACACTGCCCGAATCGCCCTGCACCTGCAGCTGGGCTTGCCTGCTCCGGCTGCCGTCGGCTTGGCAGCGCTTGCTGCCGGTCTACTCGCGGTGTTCGTTGCGCGCAGGACGCGTTTCTCGCGCGTGACGCTGTCCGTGCCCGCCGTCGTCATCATGATTCCCGGTGTCCCCTTGTACCGAGCGCTCACGTACCTGAATAATCAGCAGATCGACGATGCTCTCGCAGCCCTTTTCACCGTGATGTTTACGATCGTCGCCATTGGTATGGGCCTGGCGCTCTCGCGTATGCTCACGGATAAGAACTGGCTCATGGAGAAGCAGGAGCGGGTTCCTAATCTGTGGGAGTTCGAAGAGGAGGACGCATGAAGTTCGAGATCGAGGCGGGCGTGAATCCGCCGGCGTTTGAGTTCGAGTACGAGATCAGCCGCGATGAGATTTGCGCCGTTGGCCGCAACATTGCGATCGTGTGCGCGGCTGCGGTGATTACACGGGTTCTTGTCGCGCTCATCCAACGCTGATTGGTCGTTCATTGACGAGGCCGTGGCCGGGAAACCGGTCGCGGCCTCGTGTCGTTGGGGGTTCAGGTTGTGCGCTGCCAGGTGTCCGGCGTCGCTTATGGCATCGTATGGTGACCGGGCGCCATGCGGCGCGCCTGCCGGGTCATTGGACACAACGTTTTGGTCGCGGCTCGGTCTCTGGCATCGTCGAGGGAGGATGCCTGCGCTCGGACGCCCGCGCCGCAGCGCCTCAGACTGGATCAACCCCATCGAGAGGATTGCACCTCATCGGGGTATTCAACCCGTTTGGGGGCATTCGACCCGTGAGGCGAGATTCAACCTGATCGAGAGCATTGCGCCCGATCAGAACGGGTTGAATGATCACCGATGGGGTGTTTCACCTGATCGGCAGCAAGCGTCGTCGCGGACCTGGCCACCCGTGTCCCTGCCCCGGTTCTTTCGGCGACTCCTTTCTGGCGTTTATCTGCGCCCGCCCTACCCGCGCCTGTGCAGCAAGGCCCCGTTGGCGACGCCCGACAGGCGTTTATCGGCGCCCCGCCGGGCTGCCCTGCACTGGTGAGGGAGCATGGCGCCAGTGAGGGAGCGTGACGCCGGGGGTCATGGTGGGGGTTTTGCAGCATTAGGAGCCTTGCTTCGGCGTGTCGGCGGCGTGTCGCGCCTCTATTGGTGCAATTCCCCCCGTTTGGTGGCGGTGAGGTCGCGGTTCGGGGTGGTGAGGTCGTGGTTCGGGGTGGTGAGGTCGCGGTTCGGGGTGGTGTGGCGCCCGAAGTGCAGACCACCTCGGCGACAAACGCCGACAATGGGGTGTCGTGGGCGAGGTGGTCTGCGTTGTGGGCAAAACTGTCTCGGACATGGTGTGTTGTTCGCACGCGAACCTGCTAGTGCGTGCGCTAACCGGCTCTTCGCATGTAAGGGTGTGGGAGGTGTCGGAGTGGGCCGGGGTGCAGGTGGTGGCGTGGGCGGCGTGCTCGTCCTGCCACCAGTAGGGCCCAGCTGCGCATGGAGGGGTGCGGCGGTGAGTGGTTCGGTGTGCCAGTTCCGCGTTTGTTCTTGTATGTTGGGGCACTGCACCCGATCCGTAGGCAACGCACCTCTTCTGTTCGGGTGCAGCGCCACATAACGGGTGCAGTGCCCCATATCGGGTGCAGTGCCCCATATCGGGTGCAGTGCCCCATATCGGGCTCTTCCGAGTTGAGTGTGGGTGACCGGGTGTTGGTCGGGGGTTGCGGGTAGAGGTCGAGGTCCTTGATGATGAGCGGACTTCAACCCCCGCGATCTTCAAAGGACCTCGACAATGTCTCACCCTACCTGCTGCTGCTCTGTGTCGCTTGATCGTTGTGATCGGTGTGATCTGCTCGTCGGTTTGGAGGGCTTCCATCTGATGAGCGTGGCTCGCACCCCAGATGCTCTGGTGCTCGATGTTGAGTCGTGCAACCAGCTGGCGGGGTGCCCGGGTTGTGGGGTGATTGCTCAAGGTCACGGGCGTGTGGTGGTGGAGGTGATCGACGCGCCCTGGGCAGGGGTTCCAGTACGGATCCGGTGGTTTAAGCGACGCTGGATATGCCGCGAAACCACCTGCCAGATCGCGACCTTTAGCGAGCAGAACCACTCGATGTGCGCACCTCGGGCGCGTCTGGGTGTGCGGGCGATCCGCTGGGCGATCCGACAGTTGCGCTTCGAGGGAGCCACTATCGCTGGCCTGGCCCGCCAGTTAGGAACCACGTGGAACACCGTGTGGTCCCATATCAAGCCGCGTCTGCAAGCCGCATCTGAGGACCCCGCCCGCTTCGCAGGGGTGCAGGTATTGGGGGTTGACGAGCACGTATGGCATCACCAGGACCGACGCCGACGGGGCCCCCGTGAGCTCACCGGCATCGTGGACCTGACGCGAGGGGAGGATCATCCCACGGCCCGCTTGTTGGACCTGGTCCCGGGAAGGTCTGGCACCGTGTACAAGAACTGGCTGGCCGAGCGCGGCGAAGACTTCCGCACGGGAGTGCGAATCGCGACGCTGGATCCCTTCCAGGGATATAAGAACGCCATCGATGACCAGCTCCAAGACGCAACCAGCGTGCTGGACGCCTTCCATATCGTCAAGCTCGCTGGCGACGCTCTCGATGAGGTACGCCGCCGCGTCCAGCAAGACACCCTGGGTCACCGCGGACGCAAGGGGGATCCCCTCTATCAGATCCGCAATCTTTTGCGTGCCTCGCGTGATCGGCTCACGAAGCGTCAAAAGGAACGACTCCGTGAGGCCTTCGTGGCAGATGAGGCGCATATCAGTGTTGAAGTCGCCTACCTGCTCACCCAGCAAGTCCGCGAGGTCTTCCACCAAGCCACACCCGCCCAAGGCCGACACCTGGCCACACGCCTTATTGAGCGCCTACCAAGGTGTCCCATCCCCGAAATCGCTCGCCTGGGTCGGACCCTACGCACGTGGAAGGATGCCTTCTTGGCCTACTTCGATACCGGCGGAGCCAGCAACGGCCCGACTGAAGCAATCAACGGAATCATCGAACTAGGCAGACGCACCGCCAGAGGCTACCGCAACCCCACCAACTACCAACTCCGAATGCTCCTCATCGCAGGAGGCCTAGACGCCTCCACCCACACTCAACTCTGAAGAGCCCCATATCGGGTGCAGTGCCCCATATCGGGTGCAGTGCCCCATATCGGGTGCAGTGCCCCATATCGGGTGCAGTGCCCCCGTGCTTGTGGCGGTTGTGGCGGTTGTGGCGGCTGTCGGGGTTGTGGGGGTCTTCTGGGCTTGCGTTGTCTCCTGCTTGGGGCACTTCGTGGTGCCTTTGTGGCGTCTCATGTTGTGGTTCCTTAGAAATGTTGCATGCAATTCCCCCACACGTATTTCAAACATTGAAATCGCACCGTTGGAATTGCAACGTTTTCGGGCGCTGCAGAAAGTTCGGGTACCCGAATTGCATGCGAGTTTTGGTTGATGAGGCGCCCAAGGTGAACTCCTGTGTTCGGTCGTCGTCCCACGACACTGTCCACGACCCCCGGGACGCTTCGACCACCCCCACACCCCACAATGCGAAGAGCCCGTAAACCCGCTATTCCGTGTCTGGGCGGGGCTGCCCACGCGCATCTCATCGGGCCCACGCGTTCGCCCGCACATCAGGCACGTGGGGGCATTCACGCCCCCGATGAAGCAACCGCCTTCAAGACCGACTTTCCCGTGCCGGCAAGCCGAAAGTCGCCACACAACCTACACGTTTTGTCCTGTCATCCCGCCTGTCGACCGTGCCACCAGTCGTACAGGCTGTCGGGCAGACGAATGGGGCCGACCCGCGAGGGTCGGCCCCATTCGCGTGGGCGGGGGAGGATGGGGGACCCCGCCCACTGGCACGGCCACGAGGTGTTTGGGTGGTGTGGAGGTCACCCCGCAGCCAACGTTTGGTTACATGCCGCCGAGCACCTGTGCAACGACGATCTTACCAACCATGGCGACGGGATACACCAGGGCGTAGCCGAGGGCGACGCGAGGATCGGCGTTCGTACGGCCGTTCGCGAACGCGAGGACCGCGGGCTGGGTCTGAGCGCCGCCGAGGAGGCCCGCGAGCTTCGTGCCGCCCATCTTGAAGACCCACCGCATGGTGACATACAGGCCGATAGCCATCGTCGACGTGATGATGACGCCGAGGAGGAAGATGTTGACCCACGCGCCCGACGTGAAGGCCTCGAGGATCTGGCCGCCGGCCTTCGCGCCCGCCTGCGCCAGGAAGATGAGCAGGCCAAGTTCGGACATGACCTGGCAGGTGGTGAAGGGCAGCGCCGTCGCGATGGGGCCGATACGACCCACGCGGCCGAAGATGAGACCCACGATGAGCGTGCCAGCGGCGGAACCGATCGAAAAATACTCGCCGGAGGGGGTCAGGATGGGCAGCTCGCCGATCGCGATGCCCAGCGCCATGCCCAGGCCCAGGGCGATCGGGTTGAGGTCGGTGAGGCCGTGCGAGGAGTCACCAAAGAACTTGGTGATCTCAGCCATCTTTGAGGTAGGGGCGACGACGCGCACGCGGTCACCCTCCTGGAGGACGAGGCCGGGCTCGGCGACCATGTCGACGTCGCCGCGGCGCACGCGGGAGATCGTCGCGGAGAACTGCTTGGCCAGACCCAGGGAGGCCACCGTTCGGCCGGAGACCTTGGGGTTGGAGATCGTCATGCGGCGGAAGTCTAGGTAGGTGCGATCCTGCATGAGAGAGTGCGAGGAGGCATGACCAAGCTCGCTGGCCGCGCGTGCAACGAGCTCGCGGGGGCCGACGACGGTCACGAGGTCGCCGGGGTCGAGCGTATCGGACATCTGGGGGCGCGTGATGGGGCCGGTCTCGCCACGGCGCAGACGAGAGAAGGAGACCTTCTCGCCGAGCTTTTCGTAGATGTCACCGACGAAGGGGTGGTCGTCGCGCTCGACGCGGATCGTGCGGTTCGACAGGGGAGAGGGCGCGTCCTTGTCGTTGCGGCCGTAGTGCAGGGCGGCCATCGAGGCGGCGAGCATGCCGATGACGCCGAAGAGGTAGGCGATGGAATACCCTACGGTCGCTCGGGCGGGGTCGCCGCTGGCCTCGCCGGCCGCGGCGAGCGCCGGGGTGTTCGTGACGGCTCCGGCGAATGTACCGGCGATGAGGGGCACATCCATGCCCAGGGCCTTGCCGACGTACAGGCCGAGCGTGGCTGCGATGCCGTAGAAGGCCACCATCGTCAGGATCGGGCCGACCGCGGTCTTGAGGTTATGGAAGAAGGACGCACCGGAGTTAATACCGATCGCGAAGGTAAAGAGCGTCAGGCCGAGCGTTCCCAGCTGCGGGGTGACACGCAATTCGATGTTGTAGGACTGTGCCCAGGCCGCCATGACGATGGCGAAAAAGAGGACGGCAGCGGCTCCCAAGCCGATGCCCTTGATCTTGACCTTACCGAAGGCCATGCCGATGCCGATGAGGAGGAACAGGAACAGCACGGGCTGCTCTTCCAGTACCCCAAAGATCGTTTCCACGATGAAATCTCCGTGTAGTGAATTGTCGATGTGTGTTATGAGTCAATTAAACCAGCTTCTAGTGTTGTGTATCTCAGGCCATCGTCCTAGATGGCGTGAGGGGCCTAATGGTCCGCACAATGAGATGGTCTGGAGCGCCTCGCGCAGGCGAGTTACGGTATTGACATGCTCAACGTTCGTGAGATTGGAATCCTCGCCCTGGTCATCGTACCTGGGCGTGCGATGCCTGCCGCGTAACGAGAGGATGGATCGCACGCCTTTTCCCCGCATCCGCGCTGTTTGGCCGGACTTGACGGGGTTTTTTCTTTAAGACGGTCCCAACGATTGAGAGGACGACTGGTGAGCGACACGAGCACCACCACCCGTATGACTGGAGCCGAGGCTATCGTGGCGAGCCTCGAGGCCCTGGGCGTGACCGACGTGTTCGGCATGCCCGGTGGAGCAATTCTGCCGACCTACGACCCGCTGATGGCGTCGACGGCAATACGTCACATTTTGGTTCGACACGAGCAGGGTGCGGGCCACGCTGCCGAGGGGTACGCGCTTGCTACCGGCAAGGTTGGCTGCGCGCTCGTCACCTCGGGCCCCGGCGCGACGAACGTGCTGACTGCCCTGGGTGACGCCTGCATGGACTCCGTGCCGATCGTCGTCATCTCCGGCCAGGTCGGCGCCTCCCTGATCGGCACCGACGCCTTCCAGGAAGCCGACGTCGTGGGTGCATCGATGCCCATCACGAAGCACTCATTCCTGGTGACGGATCCGCAGGACATCCCCGTGCGCCTCGCCGAGGCCTTCCACCTGGCCGGCACGGGTCGGCCCGGCCCAGTCCTCGTGGACATCACCAAGTCCGCCCAGGTCTCGGAGATGGACTTCTCCTGGCCCCCGACCCTGGACCTGCCCGGCTACAAGGTGGCCGACCGCCCGAACATGAAGCAGGTGCGAGCCGCGGCCCGCGCGATCGTGGACGCTCAGGCCCCCGTCCTCTACGTCGGTGGCGGCGTGATCCGCGGCGGCGCGACCGAGGCCCTGTCCGCCCTGGTCGAGGCCACCAACGCCCCCGTGGTCACCACCCTGACGGCGCGCGGTGCCTTCCCCGACTCCGATCGCCACAACCTGGGCATGCCCGGTATGCACGGCACCGTTGCCGCCGTCGGCGCCCTGCAGCGCGCGGACCTGATCGTCGCCCTCGGAGCCCGATTCGACGACCGCGTGACCGGCCGCCTCGACTCCTTCGCGCCGCGCGCGACCGTCGTCCACATCGACATCGACGCCGCGGAGATCTCTAAGAACCGCCACGCCGACATCCCGATTGTCGCGGACCTGAAGACCGCCCTGCCGATCCTGACCGACGAGATCGCCCAGGCTTCGTCCGACGGAAAGGCCGACATCTCCGGATGGTGGCGCTACCTGGACCGACTGCGCACCAAGTATCCGATCGGGTGGACAGAACCCGACGACGGCATGATGGCGCCCCAGGAAGTCATCAAGAAGCTCTCCGACAAGGTCGGCCCCGACGCCGTCTACGTGACGGGTGTGGGCCAGCACCAGATGTGGGCATCGCAGTTCATCACGCTGGACAACCCGCGCAGCTTCATCTCCTCGTGCGGCTCGGGCACGATGGGCTACTGCATCCCCTCGGCCATGGGCGCGCAGGTCGGCGTCCCCGACAAGGTCGTGTGGGCGATCGACGGCGACGGCTCCTTCCAGATGACCAACCAGGAGCTGGCCACCTGCACGATCAACAACATCCCGATCAAGGTCGCCCTCATTAACAACTCGGTGCTGGGCATGGTTCGCCAGTGGCAGTCACTGTTCTTCGGCAAGCGCTACTCGAACACGACGCTCAACCCCGTCGAGGGAGAGCAGATCCCCAACTTCGAGATGCTGGCGCAGGCCTACGGGATGGCCGCGCGCACGGTGCGCTCCATCGACGAGGTGGACGAGGCCATCGACTGGGCCATGTCGATCAACGACCGTCCCGTCCTCATTGACTTCCGCGTGTCCAAGGACTCGATGGTCTGGCCGATGGTCGCCGCGGGCGTCTCCAACGATGAAATTCGTTACGCCAAGGGCATGGCGCCCGACTGGGAGGTGGAAGACTGATGACGAATCGTCACACTCTGGCCGTGTTGGTCGAAAACAAGCCCGGCGTGCTCACCCGCGTCGCCGCGCTTTTCGCCCGCCGCGCCTTTAACATCAAGTCGCTGACCGTGGGGGAGACCGAGCACCCCGAGATCTCCCGCATGACCATCATCGTGGACGCAGACTCCGCGCCCATCGAGCAGGTCGTCAAGCAACTCAACAAGCTCATCAACGTCCTCAAGGTCGTTGAGCTCGAACCCGAAGACTCCGTCGAACGGCGCCTGCTGCTCATGAAGGTCCAGGCCGACGAAACCCGTCGCACCTCGGTCCTGCAGATCGTGGATCTTTTCCGCGCGCACGTCGTCGACGTTCAACCCGAGTCGGTCGTCATCGAATCGATCGGCTCCCTACCCAAGCTGGAGGCGCTGCTGCGGGCCCTGGAGCCCTACGGCGTCACCGAACTCGTCCAGTCGGGCGCCGTGGCCATCGGCCGCGGGTCGCGCTCGATCACGGATCAACTGAAGGAGAAATGAAAATGGCAGAAATCATCTACGACGACGGCGCAGACCTGTCGCTGATCCAGTCCAAGAAGGTCGCCATCATCGGTTACGGTTCGCAGGGTCATGCGCACGCGCTGAACCTGAAGGATTCCGGAGTTGACGTGGTCGTTGGCCTGCGCCCCGGTTCGTCCTCCTGGGCCAAGGCTGAGGCCGCCGGCCTGGAGGTCAAGGACGTGGCCGAGGCCGTCGCCGAGGGTGACGTCGTCTCCGTGCTGCTGCCCGACCAGGTCCAGCGCTACGTCTACGCCGAGCAGATTGCCCCCAACCTGAAGGAAGGCGCCGCCCTCCTCTTCGCGCACGGCTTCAACATCCGCTACGGCTACATCGAGGTCCCCGCCGGCCATGACGTCATCATGGTCGCCCCCAAGGGCCCGGGCCACAAGGTCCGCGAGACCTACGTGCAGGGCAAGGGCACCCCGGACGTCGTCGCCGTCGAGGTGGACGCCTCCGGCAAGGCCTGGGAGCTGGCTCTGTCCTATGCAAAGGGCATCGGCGGCACCCGCGCCGGCGTCATCAAGACGACCTTCACCGAAGAGACCGAGACCGACCTGTTCGGCGAGCAGGCCGTCCTGTGCGGTGGCGTCTCCCACCTGATCCAGGCCGGCTTTGAGACCCTGGTCGAGGCTGGTTACCAGCCTGAGATCGCCTACTTCGAGGTCTGCCACGAGATGAAGCAGATCGTCGACCTCATCAACGAGGGCGGCATCACGAAGCAGCGTTGGTCCTGCTCCGACACCGCCGAGTACGGCGACTACGTCTCCGGCCCGCGCGTCATTGGAGAGTCCTCCAAGGAGGCCATGAAGGCTGTCCTGGCCGACATTCAGGACGGCACCTTCGCCCGCAAGTTCATTGCGGACCAGGATAACGGCGCTCTCGAGTTCAAGGCGCTGCGCGCCGAGGAAGAGGCTCATCCGATCGAGAAGACCGGCCAGAAGCTGCGCAAGGCCTTCGGCTGGACCGACTCCGACGAGGACTACACCGAGGGCAGCGCCGCGCGCTGATCTGACGGGTAGTTTCGGATAGACCCAAGCCCCGGCCTCGTTCTCACGCATATGGGACGAGGTCGGGGCTCTTTTGTGCTGACAGGCGCGGGTTACGTTCGACTGTGTTCCCGCGAGGGTTAGTTCGCCGCCGCTTCGTCGGAGCCGTTCGTCCACGGAAGGGAAGCGGGGGAGAGGGCGTCCGCATTGGAAACGGTGGAGATCGGTGCAACGATCACGAGGGAAGCGACGGCGGCCGACGCGACGCGCGTCAGGGTTCGACGGGAGGGGCGCATCATTCTCTTCCTATGGGATATATAGTGACAAACGAAGTTTATCAGTAACTACTTAGTGGGCAACTGATGGTGATTGCTTACATATGGACGTGTTGTGGTGATGTGCTGAAAGGCTTCGTGCTGACCAGTAGGTCGGCATAGAATGGTGGTGGGATCGCTCGGGAGGGACGATGGAACAGCCGTTGAAAATCCTCTTCGTCATCAACGATCTGTACACGCGTGGGAACGGCTTGGCCGCCTCCGCGCGGCGGACGATCGCGCTTCTGCGTGAGCATGGGCATCACGTGCGCGTCCTCTCGGCGCTGCCCCGCGATGGTGACGACTGCGGTGTTGGAATGCCCGAGTATGTGCTGCCGCCCCTGCGCATCCCCCTCGTTGGTCCGCTCATCGCCTCACAGGGCTACGCCTTCGCCCGCGCGAAGCGCCGCGAGATAGAGCGTGCGCTCGCCTGGGCGGACGTCGTTCATCTCGAGGAACCCTTCTGCCTGCAGGCGGTCGTCGCGCACTATGCGCGCAGGCAGGGCGTGCTCGTCGTTGCGACCTATCACATTCATCCTGAAAACCTGACGGCCTCGGTCTACTTGGATCGCGCCTTGCCGCTCAATTGGGCGATCCTTGAGCTGTGGAAACGCGCGATCTTCAATCGCAGTGACCTCGTTCAGTGTCCCTCGCGCTCCGTGTATGAACGAGTCTCGAAGCTGCGTGTGCGAGCGCCCCTGCTGCTCCTATCGAACGGCGTGCCTCTCGGCGAGGAGGTGTGTGGTGGTGGGCACGAGGTGGGGGAGTCGTCTGTCGTTCGCGTCCTCGTGGTTGGCAGGTTCTCGCGCGAAAAAGACCAGGCAACGATCTTGCGGGCCCTGCGTCATAGCGCTCATGCGCGCTCGATCCAGCTGACTTTCGCTGGACGTGGTCCGACCGAGCATTCCCTGCGTGCCTCGGCTCGGCGTCTCCTGCGGCGCGGGGTGATCGCTCATCCGGTCCGTTTCGCCTTTATGAGTGCGGACGAGCTCGCGCGCGAAGCGTCGAGCTGTGCCTTGTATGTGCATGCGGCGCGCATCGAGGTTGAGGGGCTCAGCGCCCTGGAGGTGCTCCGCCATGGCGTCGTGCCCATCATCGCTCGGGGGCCGCTGACGGCGACCAGTCAATTCGCCCTCAGTGAGGACAGTGTGTTCGAGGCCGGGGATGCTCGTGCGCTCGCCCGCGCGATTGACGTCTGGATCGATCGAGGGCCTGTTGGACGGCAGTGCGAGGCGCGCCGCTATCGGCGTGTCGGTGAGTGGTATGACATTCGCGCCTGCGTGGCTCGCCTCGAGGAGGCTTACCGTCGGTTGGTTTTCGAGGGGAGAGCCAAGGGGTGATGGAGTGGCACGAGGGCCCTCATTGGCATGATTGTCGAGTAAATGAGTTCGACAGGTGGGGCGATGTTTCTCGTATAAGTGGTTAGTCAGCATCTAAATTTGTATGATGAATCTTGCGGCGGGTGAGTTCCGGCTCAACCTCCGCGCATTGACACTCCTCCCCGGAAGGACCAACGATGACCCTCCGCCACTACGGGCGAGCCCTCGCGGCAGCCACGGGAGCCGCGCTGCTGTGCGCGACCCTCACGGCCCCCACCCTGGCCGCCCCCTCCAGTGACACCCGCGACGCAGCCGTCGCCACGGCCTCGGCAACCGACGAAGGCTCGGCCCCCATCACCGTCACCGCCACGCGCACCGACGATGGCGGGGACACCCTGTACGTCGGCGATGTCGTGACCGTGACCTTCACCTACACCAACAACACAGACAGTGCGCTCACCGTCTTCCCGACGGAATCCAACCTGTCGGGCGTCCTGACGACCGGCGCCCCCAACTGCCGCTGGCACAACCTCGCCGCGCACACTACCAAGCAGTGCACGAGTGCAACGCACACCGTGACCGCCGAGGACGTCGCGGCCGGTTCCTTCACTCCCTCCGCGACCTGGGCGGCGACGCGCGACCGCAACGGCACCGACGTCATCGCCGGTGGCTTCGTCTCCGCCGCCGACGGGATTACCGTTGCTGCGGGCGTGCGCCCGGCCGCGCCCGACCCGCTCGAAACCCCGACCGACTACGCCATCGGAGACAAGGTTCGCCTCGCGTCCCCCGGCCTCGCCGGCTTCAACTGCCACCGCATCCCTGCGCTGACCACCGCCACCAACGGCTGGATCATCGCCGCGTGGGACGGACGCCCCGACACCTGCCAGGACGCACCCCAGGCCAACTCCATCGTCTACCGCATCTCCAAGGACGGCGGCAAGTCCTGGACCCCCATTATGACCGCCCTCGCCGGCACGCCCGGTGCGGCCAAGGTCGGCTACTCCGACCCTTCCTTCGTCGTCGACCGCACCACCGGGACGATCTTCCTGTTCTCCGTGAAGTCCTACGACGCGGGCCTCTTCCAGTCGCAGCTGGGCACCGACCCCGCCGCGCGCAACATCCTGCACGCCCACGTCGTCGAATCCCACGACAACGGCGAAACCTGGACCAACCACCGCACCATCACCGACCAGGTCACCGCGGGACACACCGGCGAGTGGTTCACCCGCTTCGCCTCCTCCGGCGAGGGCATCCAGCTGCGCTACGGCGCCCACGCCGGACGCCTCATCCAGCAGTACGCCGTCGCCAACTCTGGCTCCACCTCCCTCATGGCCGTCTCCGTCTACTCTGATGACCACGGCGTTACCTGGAAGCCCGGAGCCCCCACCGAGGGCAGCGCGGACGAAAACAAGGTCGTCGAACTCTCCGACGGACGCCTCCTGCTCAACTCGCGTACGCAGGGCACCGCGGGCCAGCGCCTCGAAGCCATCTCCTACGACGGCGGCCAGACGTGGGGTCCCTTCCGCCACAACTGGGACCTGACCGACCCGCGTAACAACGCCTCCATCGTCCGCGCCTACCCGGATGCCCCCGAGGGCTCCGCGCGCGCCCGCATCCTGCTCTTCTCCAACGCCGACTCCTCCAGTGCCCGCGCCAACGGCACCATCCGTGTTTCCTACGACGACGGCTTCACCTGGAACGAAGGCAAGGTCTTCGAGAGCGGCGAGATGGCCTACTCCACGCTCCACCCCCTCGGGGATGGCACGTGGGGCCTGCTCTACGAGTCCGGCGGCTACAAGAACATCGAGTTCATGCGCGTGGACGCCGCCTACCTGGGCCTGACCGACCCCGGCGAGGAGCCCACCCCCACCCCGCAGCCCACCCCGGAACCGCAGCCCACGCCGGACCCGACCCCGGAACCGCAGCCGACCCCTGAGCCTGCCCCCGCGGTGACCCCCGCGCACTGGGTGAACACCGGCTCAGGCTGGAAGTGGCAGCTGGAAGACTCCAGCTACGCGGCCAACCAGACCATCACCATCGGGGATGCCACCTACCGCTTCGGCGCCGACGGCTACATGGTCACCGGCTGGGACAAGGTCAATGGCGCCTGGAGTTACTACAACGCCTACGGCGCCCGCGTGAGCGGCTGGCTCGCCTCGGGCCCCACCTGGTACTACCTCGACCCCGCCACGGGAACGATGGCGACCGGCTGGGCTCAGATCGGCTCCGACTGGTACCTTTTCTCGACCTCCGGAGCCATGCTCACCGGCTGGCAGAACGTGGGGGCCTGGTACTACCTGGCACCCTCCGGCGCTATGCTCACCGGCTGGCAGCAGATCGGCTACACCTGGTACTACTTTGGTACCGACGGCCAGATGGTCACCGGCTGGCAGAGTATCGCCGGACGCTGGTACTACTTCGCGTCGTCGGGCGCGTGGGTCTGATCCGACACCGTGCATCGGCCGAGGCTGGGGGAGCGTGGCGCCCTCCCGGCCTCGGCCTCGTCTATGGGGCACGTCACGGCGCAAACGGACCACGGGTTGGAACGACAGCAACCCGGCGCGCGCGGTCGGGGGAAGATGGAGTCATGACACTGAACATCGCAGTAATCCCCGGCGACGGCATCGGCAAGGAAATCGTCCCCGAGGGCCTCAAGGTTCTTGACCGCGTCCTGGCGGATAAGGGTATCGACTACTCAACGACTCACTTCGACCTGGGGGCGGCGCGCTGGCACGCCACCGGTGACACCCTCACCGACGAGGACCTCGAGGCCATCAAACGCCACGACGTCATCCTCCTCGGCGCGGTCGGCGACCCCTCCGTCCCCTCCGGCGTCCTCGAACGCGGCCTCCTCCTCAAGCTGCGCTTCGCCCTTGACCACTACGTGAACCTGCGCCCCTCCAAGTACTACGAAGGCGTGCCCAGCCCCCTGGCCAACCCCGGCGACATCGACTTCGTCGTCGTGCGCGAGGGGACCGAGGGCCTGTACTGCGGCAACGGCGGCGCCGTGCGCGTGGGAACACCGCACGAGATCGCCACCGAGGTCAGCGTCAACACCGCCTACGGGGTCGAACGCGTCGTGCGCTACGCCTTCGAAGCCGCAGCCTCGCGCAAGAAGCACCTCACCCTGGTCCACAAGCACAACGTGCTGGTCAATGCCGGCCACATGTGGCGCCGCATCGTCGACGAGGTGGGGGAGAAGTACCCGGATGTGGCCGTCGACTACTGCCACATCGACGCCGCCACCATCTACATGGTCACCGACCCCGCGCGCTTCGACGTCATCGTCACCGACAACCTGTTCGGCGACATCCTCACCGACGAGGCCGGAGCCGTTACCGGCGGCATCGGCCTGAGCGCGTCGGGCAACCTCAACCCCTCGCGCGAGTACCCCTCCATGTTCGAACCCGTGCACGGCTCCGCCCCCGACATCGCGGGCCAGGGCAAGGCCGACCCCACCGCGACGATTTCTTCCGTGGCGCTCATGCTCGACTTCATGGGCTACGCCGACGAGGCCGGCCGCGTGCGCGCAGCGATCGACGCCGACATGGCGG
This sequence comes from Schaalia sp. HMT-172, assembly GCF_030644365.1. Taxonomy (NCBI): domain Bacteria; kingdom Bacillati; phylum Actinomycetota; class Actinomycetes; order Actinomycetales; family Actinomycetaceae; genus Schaalia; species Schaalia sp. HMT-172. The sequence continues at coordinate 1,673,458 of NZ_CP130058.1, read as the reverse complement.
CGCGTGCCCAGGCCGCAGCGAACGGGCACCCGCTCGTGCGCTCGACCTCACAGATCGGCGACGACATCGCCGCCCGCCTCTGACGCCGTCGGTCCGCGAGGCGGCGCGCGGTCGCCGCGATGGGCGGGTGCCTCAGCGCACCGCGATGAGGGCGGGCAGAGACGTGCGAGGAGCCCACTGCTCAATGTCCGCCAGCGCGGCGCTGGCGCCCGCGGTGCGCACCGACGCGGAGTCGGAGGAGATCATCGCCGCGTCGACCGCCAGCAGGTTGGAAGCGAGGGTCGCGGCGTCCAGGGCGGGCAGCTCACAGCGCGGCGTGCGGGTGTCGGTCGCGCCCGCCCGCAGCGCGACCTGCGCGCGGGTGAGAAGCTGGCCCGACACGTCGTAGGCATCGGTGAGGGTTCCCGCGACCACCTGGGCCTTCGGGAGCGTCGACGCCGTGCAATCCCACATGGCTACGGCCTCGGAAAGCTCCTCCGAGGAGGCCAGATCCTTGCCGGAAGGAGCGAAGGTGGAGGAGATCGCGGGCTCGTCGAACAGGTCGATCGCCCAGGTCTGCGTACCCTGGCGAGACGCCGTATTCACGCGGTCATTGATGGCCGCGGCCTCTTCCTCTCCCGCGTCCAGGTTGATGCCGTAGGCGTTCGCCAGCGTAACGGCGCTCGCGTAGCGGCCCAGCGCGGAGGCGGACAGCGTTCGCGCCTCCTCGGTATCGGCGCGAGTCGGGTCGGCCGCGATCTCAAGGTCGCGCGTTGCCGTGCGCGCCAACCACGAGATGAAGGCAGGCACATCGGTCGGGGCCGCCGAGACGGGTGCCGGTGCTTTCTCGCCCTCGGGAGTGGCCCCGCCCCACGGATCCCACAGGCCGCCGAGTGCCTCGAGACGCTCCTCCGACGCGGAGGCGAGGGAACGCAGGGCGCTGGAGCACGGCGCACAGCCCGTCGCGGCCTCGGCAAGCTGAGTCGCCCGCTGCGAGGCAGCAGCCTCCGTGCGGGCCGCCTGGTCGCGCACCGCCGCGAAACCCGACAGGGGCGGCAGCGAGGACGTGGAGCACGCGGACAGCGCAAGAACCGCCGCACCCGCAACGAGGACGCCCGGGATACGACGTGTGGTCAAAATCAGATTTGCGAAACGCACCCCCGCATCATCCCACACCCCCGGGTAGGATAGGTAACTGACCCGCGAAGGCGAGAAGAAAGACAGGCGCATATGGGAACGTCCACGACAGACGGACCGCTCCAGGAGCTGCTGGCTCCCGTGGTCGCAGCATCGGGACTGGAACTGGATTCGGTGACCCGCACGCGCTCCGACGCGATGCCGCTCCTGCGGGTCGTCGTCGAAGCCCCGATCGGTGCCGACGGCATCGACTCAGACACCCTCGCGGACGTCTCCCGCGCCGTGTCAAAGGCCCTGGACGCCGCCGACCCGATCGACGGTGAGTACCTGCTGGAAGTCTCCACCCCCGGAGCCGAGCGCGAACTCACCAAGGTCGGCCACTGGAAGCGCCAGGTCGGACGCCTCGTGCGCGTCAAGCTGCGCGCGGGCGGCTACGTCTCCGGGCGCGTCATCGACGCGGGCGAGACCAGCGCAACGATCGATGTCGACGGCGAAGCGACTACCATTGACTATTCTGACATGAGGAAGGCGCGCTCCCGCGTCGACTTTGGAACGGGGAAGTAGGAGACCATGGAAATCGATATGACCGCTCTGCGGATGGTGGAAAACGAGAAGGGCGTCAGCCTCGAAACCCTCGTCGACGCCATCGAAGAGGCGCTGCTCAAGGCGTACCACAACCTGCCCGGCGCGATCTCCCAGGCCCGCATCGAAATCGACAAGAAGACCGGCCGCGTCACCGTCATGGCCATGGATGAGGATGAGGACGGCAACCCGATCGGCGAGTTCGACGACACGCCTAAGAACTTCGGGCGCATCGCCCAGTCCACGGCGCGCTCCGTCATCATGCAGCGCCTGCGCGACGCTGACGACCAGCGGGTCTTCGGCGACTTCGCCGGGCGTGAAGGCCAGATCATCACGGGCACCGTCCAGGCCCCGCGCCCCGGCCGCCCCACCATGGTCCAGGTCTCCGACGACTTCGAGGCCGTCCTGCCCGACGGCGAAAAGGTCCCTGGCGAGTCCTACCGTCACGGCGACCGCATCCGCGCCTACATCGTGGGCGTCGAGCGCACCGAACGCGGTCCTCGCATCACCCTGTCGCGCACACACCCCAACCTCGTGGCCGGCCTCTTCCAGCGCGAGGTCCCGGAAATCCAGCAGGGCCTCGTCAAGATCAAAGCCATCGCCCGCGAAGCCGGACACCGCACCAAGATCGCCGTGGCCGCCACCCGCGAAGGCATCAACGCCAAGGGTGCCTGCATCGGCCCCATGGGTGCCCGTGTGCGCTCCGTCATGGCCGAGCTCGGCGGCGAAAAGATCGACATTGTCGACTACTCCGACGACCCGGCGCGCTTCGTCGCCAACGCGCTGTCCCCGGCGCGGGTGACCCGCGTCGTCGTCCACTCCATCGACAACCGCACCGCGACCGCGATCGTCCCCGACTTCCAGCTCTCACTCGCCATCGGCAAGGAGGGACAGAACGCCCGTCTCGCCGCGCGCCTGACGAACTACCACATCGACATTCACGCCGACACGGAGACCGGCGACGACGCGACCGCCTCGCGCGTCTCCACCCCCGACGACGTGACAAGTCGCTCATAGAATCTGAGACGAGCAATCCCCTAGCTGGACTAAGCTAGGGGATTGTGTCGTATCCCGTGCCGCCTGAGCCCACCACCGGGCCCCAGCGCACCTGCATCGGATGCGGTACTCGCGCGCACCGAACCGCCCTCGTGCGGATCGTGCGTTCGCCGGACGGCGCGATTCACCTCGACCGAACGGCGACTCTTCCAGGCCGAGGAGCGTGGATCCACCCCGACAGGGGATGCGTCCAGCGAGCCCGAGCCAGGCGAGCCCTCGCGCGTGCCTTCCGGACGGGGAACCTGCCGGAGAGCGTGTGGGACGACGTGGAGGAGCTGATCACTACCCAGTGATGGCCACGCGCCATCAACGCCGAGATAATGGAAGCGGGTTGGAAGCTGATGGGCACCCGATGAGTACCCAGCGATGAGCTGCCAGCAATATCAGTAAGGCGTCTCCGGACCGGAGACGCTTCCGGAATGGAGAAATGTGGCAAAGTTGCGTGTCCACGAGCTCGCCAAAGAGCTCGGAATCACCAGCAAAGAACTGATGGGTCACCTGAAGGAAGCAGGTGAATTCGTCAAGTCGTCCTCGTCCTCGCTCGAGCCGCCCGTCGTGCGGCAGATGCGCGAGAAGTTCGCGGCGGCACCCAAGAGCAAGAAGGCGGACGCAAAGGCCGCCCCCAAGGCGCCCAAGCCGGGCGCCGCCAAGCCGGCGGCGAATAAGCCCGCAGCGCCCAAGGCCGCGGCCCCCGCGGCGCACACCCCCGAGACACCCGCGCCCAAGCCGGCACCCAAGGCCGACTCTCCCAAGCCCGGCGCCCCCAAGCCCGGTGCGCGCAAGAGCGACACCGCGCCCAAGCCTCGTGCCAAGAAGTCCGACGGCGCGCCCAAGCCCGCCGGCCGCAAGAACGCGGAAGGTGGCGCCCCCAAGCCCGCGCCGCGTCGCGGCGACGCCCCGCGTCCCGCCCGCCCCGGAGCGCCCCGGCCCGGCGGCCCGCGCCCCGGCAACAACCCCTACGCCTCCTCCCAGGGCATGCCCCGCCCGGGTGGCTCCGGCAACGGAGGCCCGCGTCCTGGCGCCCCGCGCCCGGGTGGCTCCGGCAACGGCGGCCCGCGTCCCGGCGCCCCGCGCCCGGGTGGCTCCGGCAACGGCGGCCCGCGTCCCGGCGCCCCGCGCCCGGGTGGCTCCGGCAACGGCGGTCCCCGTCCCGGCGCCCCGCGCCCCGGCGGCAACCGCCCCAACCCGGGCATGATGCCCGGCCAGGCCAACTTCGCCCGCAACGCTGCCACCGGTAGCGGCTCCGCAGAGCGCGGCGGCGGTCGCGGCGGTCGCGGTCGCGGCGGCGCGCGTCCCGGCGCGGGCGCAGGCGCAGGCAACGGCGCACCCCAGAACAACGGCGGTGGCTTCGGCCCCCGCGGTGGCGGTCGCGGCGGACGCGGCTCCACTCCCGGCGCATTCGGTCGCGGAGGCGGCCGCTCGCAGCGCGGACGCAAGTCGAAGCGCGCGAAGCGTCAAGAGTACGAGCAGCAGAATGCGCCGGTCATCGGCGGCGTCTCGATCCCGCGCGGTAACGGCGCGCAGATCCGCATCCGCCAGGGCGCGTCCCTGGCCGACCTCGCCGAAAAGATCGACGTCAACCCTGCAGCGCTCGTGACGGTCCTCTTCGCCCTGGGCGAGATGGCCACCGCCACGCAGTCCCTCGACCAGGACACCTTCGAGGCCCTGGGCGCCGAGCTCGGCTACGACGTCAAGGTCGTCTCCCCCGAGGACGAGGACCGCGAGCTGCTCGAGTCCTTCGACATCGACCTCGAGGCCGAAGAACTCGACGACGCCGACAACATGGTGCCGCGTCCCCCGGTCGTCACCGTCATGGGTCACGTCGACCACGGTAAGACCAAGCTCCTCGACGCGATCCGACACACGGACGTCGTCGACACCGAGCACGGCGGCATTACTCAGCACATCGGCGCCTACCAGGTCAAGGTCACGGCTGAGGACGGCACGCGTCGCCCGATCACCTTCATCGACACCCCCGGTCACGAGGCCTTTACGGCCATGCGTGCCCGTGGCGCCCAGGTCACCGACATCGCGATCCTCGTGGTCGCCGCCGATGACGGCGTCATGCCCCAGACGGTGGAGGCCATCAACCACGCGCAGGCCGCCGGCGTTCCGATCGTCGTCGCGGTCAACAAGGTCGATAAGGAAGGCGCGAACCCGGAAAAGATCCGCTCCCAGCTCACCGAGTACGGGCTTGTCGCGGAGGAATACGGCGGCGACGTCATGTTCGTCAACATCTCCGCCAAGCAGCGCACGGGCATCCGCGAGCTGCTCGAGGCCGTCCTGCTGACCGCCGACGCGGCGCTGACCCTCGAGGCCAACCCGAACACCGACGCGCGCGGTGTCGCCATCGAAGCGAACCTGGACAAGGGGCGCGGCGCAGTCGCGACCATGCTGGTTCAGCGTGGCACGCTCCACGTCGGCGACTCCCTCGTGGTCGGCTCCTCCTACGGTCGCGTGCGCGCCATGTTCGACGACGCCGGTCACGACGTCTCCGAGGCTGGTCCGTCGACCCCCGTCGCGGTCCTCGGTCTGACGTCCGTTCCGCGCGCCGGCGATTCCTTCCTGGTCGCGCCCGATGACCGCACGGCCCGCCAGATCGCCGACAAGCGTGAGGCTGCCGAGCGTCAGGCCCTGCTGGCTAAGCGCCGCAAGCGCGTCTCCCTGGAGGACTTCGACAAGGTCCTGGCCGAGGGCGAGGTTGACACCCTCAACCTGGTCATCAAGGGCGACGTGTCCGGTGCCGTCGAGGCCCTGGAAGACTCGCTGCTGCGCATCGACGTGGGCGACGAGGTCGCGCTGCGTATCATCCACCGCGGTGTCGGTGCGATTACGCAGAACGACGTCAACCTGGCGACCGTCGACAACGCAGTCATCATCGGCTTCAACGTCCGTCCCGCCGAGCGCGTGGCCGAGATGGCGGATGCCGAGGGCGTCGAGATCAAGTACTACAACGTCATCTACTCTGCGATCGACGACATTGAGGCTGCCCTCAAGGGCATGCTCAAGCCGATCTACGAGGAGGTCCAGCTGGGTACCGCGGAGATCCGCCAGGTCTTCCGCTCCGGCAAGTTCGGCAACATCGCCGGTTCGATCGTCCGTTCCGGTACGATCAAGCGCGGCACCAAGGCTCGCCTGGTGCGCGACGGCGTCGTTGTCGCTGACAACCTCGAGATCGCGTCCCTGCGTCGCGAGAAGGACGACGTCACCGAGGTCCGCGAGGGCTACGAGTGCGGTATCACCCTGGGCTACAAGGACATCGCCGAAGGCGACATCATTGAGACCTGGGAGATGCGCGAGAAGGCTCGTGACTGATTCCGTGGCGTGAAGTATCGGGGTCCGGGCGTGCTCGGACCCCGATCTTCTCTCACCAAGTGTTGTGACCAGGGCGATAACGCCCGGAAGGGAGGGCGCGATGGCTGACGAAGCTCGCGTTCGAAAGGTGCAGGAGCGAATCCTGCAGACTGTTGCGTCGATGATCGGACGCCAGGTGAAGGATCCTCGCCTGGAGCTCGTGACGATCACGGACGTGCGCGTGACGGGCGACCTACAGCACGCATCCGTCTTCTACACGGTGCTCGGCGACGACGAGCAGCGTGAGAAGGCCGCGCGCGCGTTCGCATCCGCGCAGGGTCTTTTCCGCTCCCGCGTGGGCAAGGCCCTGGGCCTGCGCCTGACCCCGACCCTGGAGTTCATCCCCGACGCACTGCCCGAGAATGCAGCCGCGCTCGAGGACGCCCTGGCCAAGGCGAAGGCAAAGGACGAGGCCATCGCCGCCGCGTCCGTCGGCGCCACATACGCCGGCGAGGAAGACCCCTACCGTCACGACGACGAGGACGAAGCCGACGACGAGGAATGGGCCTGATTCGACGTGGCTCGTCGACCCGATAGTCCCCGCCCCGGCCTGCTTGTCGTCGACAAGCAGGCCGGCATGACCAGCCACGACGTCGTCTCGCGCGTGCGACGCCTGGCCCACACCCGCAAGGTGGGCCACGGCGGAACGCTGGATCCGATGGCGACGGGGGTCCTCGTCCTCGGCATCGGCAAGGCGACGAAGCTCCTGACGTGGGTGAGCGGGCACTCCAAGGAGTATCGGGCGACGATCCGATTCGGCATCTCGACCAACACGGATGATGCCGAGGGCGTCGCCACCGCGGCCAAGGGCTGCGCCTGCCTCAGCGAGGCGGACCTGGAAGCGGTGCTCGCACCCCTGCGCGGCGACATCATGCAGGTGCCCACGACGGTCTCGGCGATCAAGGTGAACGGAAAGCGCGCCTACGCCCTGGCCCGCGCGGGGCAGGACGTCGAGCTGGCCGCCCGCCCGGTGCACATCTCCCGCCTTGAGGTCCTCGCGCCCCCGCGCGAGGCGCAGGCGCATATCGACGAGGCCGGGGAGGGCGCCGCGTGTCCTCCGGGACCCGTGCGCGTCGTGGACGTGGACGTGGACGTGGAGTGCTCCTCGGGCACCTACGTGCGCGCGCTCGCGCGCGACGCGGGCGCCGCCCTCGGCGTCGGCGCCCACCTGACCGCGCTGCGACGCACGCGCGTCGGCGGCTTCCCGCTCGATGACGCGCTCACCCTGGACGAGCTCACCCGCGCCGTGGAAGACACACCGACGGGGGAGGGCGAGGAACCGGTGCTCCCCCTGATTCCTCTGGGGCGCGCCGCGCTCGACATGTTTCCGGCGCTGGCCCTGACCGAGGCCGAGGCCGGGGCGTTGAGCCACGGGCAGGCCCCCAGGCGCTGCCGCGGTGAGTTGGCGCAGTGGGCGGCCGAGGTCGGCTACGCCCCGCAGGCCGCGCCCGAGGAGGAATCCGCGCCGATCGCCGCCGTCGCGCCCGACGGCACTGTCCTGGGCTTGCTTCGCATTGATGCCGCTCGCCTGCGTACCGTCCTGGTTTTCTAGAAAGATACTCATGAACGTTTGGTATTCCCTCTCTGACATTCCCGGCAACGAGGCCAGTGTCGTCACCATCGGTAACTTCGACGGCATGCACAACGGGCACAAGAAGGTCGTCTCCACCTGCATCGAGCGAGCCCACAAGCTCGGCGTCGACGCCGTGGCCATCACCTTCGACCCTCACCCCATCCAGGTACACAAGCCCGAGGTGGGCCTCCAGCTGATCTCCCCGCTGCGCGACCGCCTCGACGCGATGGCTGCCGCCGGGCTGGACGCCACGCTCGTCGCCCACTACGACGCCAGCGTCTACAGTCTTGAGGCCGAGGAATTCGTCTACGAGTACCTGGTGGAGCGATGCGGCGCGCGCGAGGTCGTCGTCGGTGAAGACTTCCGCTTCGGGCGCGGCAATGCGGGCACGATCGACACGCTGCGCGAGCTGGGGAGCCGCTACGGTTTCGGCGTCATCACCGTCACCGACATTGAGGCTCCCGAGGGACGCCGCTGGTCCTCGTCCTGGGTGCGCGAGCTCCTGGCAGCCGGCGACGTCGCAGGCGCAGCCCGCGTCCTCGGCCACCTCCACCGCATCCGCGGCACCGTCTGCCACGGCTTCAAGCGCGGACGCACCCTCGGATTCCCGACCGCAAACCTGTCCGAGGACGTCGAAGGCGTCATCCCCGCCGACGGCGTGTACGCCGGCTGGGTCGTGCGAGCCGTGCCCGGCACCCAATCCGCCGAGTTCCTCCCCGCCGCTATCTCCGTGGGCACGAATCCCCAGTTCAACGGAGAACAACGCACCGTCGAAGCTCACGTCCTGGGCCGGTCGGACCTGAACCTGTACGGCGAGCGCATCGCCGTGACCTTCGTGTCGCGCATCCGCCCCATGCTCTCCTTTGGCTCCCTTGACGGGCTGCTCACCCAGATGGACGACGACCTGCGACAGACCGCCTCCATCCTCGGCATCGGTGTCACCGGGCGCGTCGACCCGGACTCCGTCACCGCCCGCTAGGTGCCTCCTCCCGGATCCCGGCCGCGGTGCCGGCCGACGACGAGCGTCCCTGCAGGTGGCGGGAGAGGGGAGCGGGCTTCTTTCCAGCCCGACAGAATCGTTACCTTCGTCGCTCACGCGCGATCTCGCATCCCGGACGTGCTACTGTAGAAAAGCCGTCGATCGGCCGCGGACTGTCAGCATCCGGGACAAGCCCGGATGCCCCGCGCAACGAACACAAAGGAGAAGCCTGTGCCGCTGAGCAAGGACGTCAAGGACCAGATCATCGCCGAGTACGCGACCCACGAGGGCGACACCGGTTCCCCCGAGGTGCAGATCGCGCTGCTGACCCGCCGCATCAAGGATCTGACCGAGCACTTCAAGACCCACACGCACGACCACCACTCCCGTCGTGGCCTGCTGCTGCTGGTCGGCCGTCGTCGCCGCCTGCTGGGTTACCTGGCTGACATCGACATCGAGCGTTACCGCTCGCTCATCGAGCGCCTCGGCCTGCGCCGCTGATTTTGGGCCGGCCCGCCTCCCGTAGCGGAGACGGGCCGGTTTTCACACGCCCACCTCGGGCAAACCGTAATTTTTCGCGCGAAAACCGCCGGTTTTCGACAGTGGCCTCCGGAGCGATGATCCGTGGGCTTCGATCGAAGGCCGAAGTGGAGCGCGACACCACCAACCCAAGGAGAAACGCCCCATGATGGAAGGCTCCGACATCGTCGCCGCAGAGGCGATTATCGACAACGGCCGTTTCGGCAAGCGCACCGTGCGCTTCGAGACCGGCCGTCTCGCCAAGCAGGCCGCCGGCTCCGCGCTGGCCTACCTGGACGATTCCACCACCGTTCTGTCCGCCACCACGGTCGGCAAGAACCCCAAGGACCAGTTCGACTTCTTCCCGCTGACCGTCGACGTCGAAGAGCGTCAGTACGCCGCGGGTCGCATCCCCGGTTCCTTCTTCCGCCGCGAAGGCCGCGCGGGCACCGAGGCCATCCTGGCCGCCCGCCTCATCGACCGTCCGCTGCGCCCCGGCTTCGTCAAGGGCCTGCGTAACGAGGTTCAGGTCGTCGAGACCATCCTCACGATCGACCCGGACGACGCCTACGACGTCCTGGCGATCAACGCAGCGTCCATGTCCACCCAGATCGCCGGCCTGCCCTTCACGGGCCCGATCGGCGGCACCCGCCTGGCGCTCATTGACGGCCAGTGGGTCGCGTTCCCGCGCTGGAGCGAGCTTGAGCGTTCCGTGTTCAACATCGTCGTCGCGGGCCGCATCGTCACGAAGGAAGACGGTTCCGAAGACGTCGCGATCATGATGGTCGAGGCCGGCGGCGGCAAGAATGAGTGGGAGCTCATCCAGGCCGGTGCCACCGCCCCCACCGAAGACGTCGTCGCCGACGGCCTCGAGGCCGCTAAGCCGTTCATCAAGGCCCTGTGCGAGGCCCAACTCAAGGTGGCCGAGAAGGCCTCCAAGGAGACGGCGGAGTTCCCGCTGTTCCTGGACTACACCGACGAGGAGTACGCGGCGGTCGCGGAATACGCCGCCGAGAAGGTCGCCCAGGCCCTGCTCACCGAGGGCAAGCTTGCCCGCGACCAGGCCGTCGACGCCGTCAAGGAAGAGATGCTTGGCGCCCTGGCCGAGCGCTTCCCCGAGTCGGAGAAGGCCCTGAAGGCCGCGTTCCGTTCGCTCGAGAAGGCCACGATCCGTAACCGCACCCTGCGCGAAGAGATCCGCATGGACGGGCGCACCCCGCGCCAGATCCGCTCCCTGTCCGCCGAGGTCGAGGTCCTGCCCCGCGTGCACGGCTCCGCCCTCTTCCAGCGCGGCGAGACCCAGATCCTGGGCGTGACCACCCTGGCGATGCTGCGCATGGAGCAGCAGATCGACAACCTGTCGCCCGTCAACTCCAAGCGCTACATGCACCAGTACAACTTCGCCCCCTTCTCCACGGGCGAGGTCGGCCGCGTCGGCTCTCCGAAGCGCCGCGAGATCGGCCACGGTGACCTGGCCGAGCGCGCCCTGGTTCCCGTCCTGCCCTCGCGCGATGAGTTCCCCTACGCGATCCGTCAGGTCTCCGAGACCATGGGTTCCAACGGCTCCTCGTCGATGGGCTCCGTGTGCGCCTCGACCCTGTCCCTCCTCCAGGCTGGCGTGCCGCTGCGCGCCCCCGTCGCGGGCATCGCGATGGGCCTCATGACCGGCGAGGTCGACGGCCAGTTCAAGGCCGTCACCCTGACCGACATCCTGGGCGCCGAGGACGGCTTCGGTGACATGGACTTCAAGGTTGCTGGCACCCGTGACTTCATCACTGCCCTGCAGCTGGACACCAAGCTCGACGGCATCGACTCCCAGGTGCTGCGCGGCGCGCTGGCCCAGGCCCGCGACGCCCGCCTGGCGATCCTCGACCTGATCAACCAGGCCATCGACGGCCCCGATGAGATGAGCCCGAACGCTCCTCGCATCATCACCGTCAAGGTCCCCGTCGACAAGATCGGCGAGGTCATCGGCCCCAAGGGCAAGATGATCAACCAGATCCAGGACGAGACCGGCGCTGACGTCACCATCGAGGACGACGGCACCGTCTACATCGCCTCCTCCGACGGCGCCTCCGCCGAGGCCGCCCGTACGATGGTCAACCAGATCGCGAACCCGCAGATGCCCGAGGTCGGCGAGCGCTTCGTCGGCACGGTTGTCAAGACCACGTCGTTTGGCGCCTTCGTGTCGCTCACCCCCGGCAAGGACGGCCTGCTGCACATCTCGCAGGTCCGTCGCCTCGTGGGCGGCAAGCGCATCGACTCCGTGGACGACGTCCTGCAGGTCGGCCAGCAGGTCGAGGTCGAGATCAACGAGATCGGCGACCGCGGCAAACTGAGCCTGCACGCCGTCATCGACGGCGAGGCCGGCGAACTCGAGGCTCCCGAGGGCGAGTCGGCAGAGCCGCGCCGCGAGCGTCGCGATCGCTCCGAGCGCCGCGAGCGTCGTCCCCGCACGCGCACCCGTCGTCGCCGCGACGACGAGCGCGAGGAAGGCGCTTCCGAGGAGTGAGTAGCTCCCGCTAGCTGACAGACCGGTGGCCGGGACGGGGCGCGTGCTCCACCCGGCCACCGGCCTTATTACCGCTACACTGTGAACGTTTCATGCTCATCCACGCGCTGGGAACCGATGAGGAGAAGAATGACACCGAAGCCGCTGCCGCTCGACGTGGCGGGCCTGTCCATCGAGGACGGCGACACGCGCATTGATCGCACCATCCTGGGATGCGGCACGCGCGTCCTGACCCAGACGATCCCCGCGACTAAGAGCGCCGGCATCTCACTGTGGGTGCCCGTGGGCTCTCGCGACGAGGGAGAGCGCACAGCGGGTTCGACCCACTTCCTCGAGCACCTCCTCTTTAAGGGCACGAACAAGCGCACCGCCCTGGACATCGCGGTCGCCTTCGACAGCGTCGGCGGCGAATCGAACGCGGAGACGGCGCGCGAGCACACCGCCTACTGGGCGCGCGTGCGCGACGCCGACCTGAACATGGCGATCGAGACCCTGACCGACATGGTCACCGACTCGCGCTTGGGCGAGGAGGATTTCGCGATGGAGCGCGGCGTCATCCTCGACGAGCTCGCGATGGGGGAGGACTCGCCCACGGAAACCGTCCACGAGGCCTTCCAGCTGGCAGTCCACGGCGACCGGCCCATCGGCCGCCCCGTCGGCGGCACCTCCCAGGCGATCAGCGCCGTTGGCCGCTTAGATGTCTGGGAGCACTACCAGGCCCACTATGGGCCCTCCTCTCTGATTGTCGCCGCCGCCGGCCATGTCGACCACGCCCATGTTGTCGAGCGTGTCCAGGCTGCGCTGGAGGCATCCCCCTGGGATCACGTGAGCGCGGCCGCCCCCCGGCCTCGTCGATCGACGAACGCGACGCCCATCGCCGACCACGAGAAGGACCTCACTCGACGCCGCGACGTCACCCAGGCGCACGTCCTCATCGGCTGCGAAGGCCTGTCGGCCACCGACCCCCTCGGCCCCACGATGAGCGTCCTGCTGTCGATCCTGGGCGGCTCCATGTCTTCGCGCCTCTTCCAGGAGGTGCGAGAAAAGCGCGGCCTGGCCTACACGACCTACGCCTTCGATGTCGCTTACTCCGATACGGGCACCTTCGGCATGTACGCGGGCTGCAGCCCCGACAAGGTCGACGAGGTCGAGGCCATCATGCGCGCGCAGCTGGAGGATCTGGCCGCTGGAGGCCCGACGGAGGAGGAGATGACGCGCGTGCGCGGACAAGTGCGAGGCGGCGTCGTCCTGGGCCTTGAGGATAACTGGTCGCGGATGATGCGCCTGGGCCGTTCGGAGATCATCGGACGCTACCGTCCCATCGACGAGTCCCTGGCCGAGTTCGACGCGGTGGACGCCGCCGCCGTGCGGGCCCTGGCCTCCTCCCTCCTCGCCAAGCTGGACTGCCGAGCGCTGGTCCTGCCCCAGGAATAAGACAACGACACGAGGGGGCGGCCCCCAGCGCAGGCCCCTGACGACTACAACACACTCGCACTAGGAGACAGACATGATTCGCGTGGCAGTGACCGGAGCTAAGGGCCGCATGGGCTCGACCGTCGTGGCGGCCGTTAATGGAGCCCCTGACATGGAGGTCGTCGCTCAGCTCGACGCGGGCGACCCCATTACTGCCGAGAGCCTGCGCGGCGCCGCGGTCGCCGTGGACTTCTCGGTGCCCGCCGTCACGGAGGCGAACGTGCACGCGCTCCTGGACGCGGGAGTCGACGTCGTCGTCGGGACCACCGGCTGGACTGAGGAGTCCTACGCGCGCGTGCGCGAGCACGCCGAGGCAGCCGGACGCGCGGTCCTGATCGCTCCGAACTTCGCGATGGGGGCTGTCCTGGCCATGAAGTTCGCGGCCATGGCCGCCCCCTACTTCGAGTCCGCCGAGGTCATCGAGATGCACCACCCGGGCAAGGTGGACGCCCCCTCGGGCACCGCGGTCGCGACCGCACGAGGCATCGCGAAGGCGCGCGCCGAGGCAGGCCTGGGGCAGATGCCCGACGCGACGCAGACGGACGAGCTGGGCAGCCGCGGTGGACGCGTCGAGGGCATCCCCGTGCACGCCGTGCGCTTGCGGGGCCTGACCGCCTCCGAGGAGATCCTCTTGGGCAACGAGGGCGAGCAGCTGGTTATTCGCACGGACTCCTTCGACCGAGTGTCCTTCATGCCCGGCGTGCTCCTGGGCGTGCGCCGCGTGAGTGGACGCACCGGCCTGACGATCGGCCTCGACCAGGTCATGGGCCTGTGAGCGCATCCCCCGACCGATCAGTGAGGCCCGCTCAGCGTGGCGACGAAGGCGCCATCGCGCGCCTGCAGCTGAGCGCCTGGCGCGTCCTCATGGGAGGGGACGCGCTTGAGGCCCAGGGCATCACCGAGGACATGCTCTCTCGCCGGTGGGAGGGGGCCTTGACTGAACCCCGTCCCGCCGGCAGCGCGGCCCTGATCGCGCTGCACGCCAACACGATCGTCGGATTTGCCCTGGCCGGGCCCGACGAGGCTGGGGCGGGCTCCGCCGAATCGGAGCCGGGTGAGACGGATGGGGGACAGGCCACGCAGGTCTACGAGCTCGTCGTGGACCCGGACTTTCGGCGCGCCGGACACGCCTCGCGCCTCCTGGCGGCCATCGCCGACCTGACGAGCGGGCAGCTGCGCGTGTGGGTCGGCGCGGATGACGAGGAGCGCCAACGCTTCTATTCCTCCGCTGGATTCGCCCCCTCGGGGGCGGTTCGCGCGATCGGCGGCCAGACCCAGCACATGTGGTGGGCGCAGCGCGACTAAGGGCCCACGGGGGAGCGCGCGGTGGTGCGCCTGACGCATCGTGGATGCCCGGGAACTGGCGGGGGGAGGCCCAGGTAGCCCGGGGTGCGTAAGATGGGGATATGACGAATATTCCTCCGCGCCGCTTCGGCTCCCTGGCCGCCGCGATGGTCACCCCCATGACGGCCTCCGGCGACATTGACCTGGTCTCCGCGCAGCGCCTCGCGACTAAGCTGGTCGACGAAGGCTGCGACACGATCCTCCTGTCAGGCACGACGGGAGAGTCACCCACGACTCACCAGCCCGAAAAGAACGACCTGACGGACGCCGTGCGCGAGGCTGTGGGGGATCGCGCGTTCATCCTGTGCGGCGCCTGCTCGAACGACACTGCGCACGCGGTGCGCATCGGCGAGGGCGCTCAGGAGCACGGCGCGGACGGTCTGCTGATCGTCTCCCCGTACTACAACCGCCCCTCCCAGGAGGGCCTGCGCGCCCACGTGCGAGCCGTCACGGATGCGACCGACCTGCCCGTCATGCTCTACGACATCCCGGGCCGCACGGGCATCGCCTTCTCCGACTCGACCCTCGACATCCTCGCCCAACACCCGCGCATCCTCGGCGTCAAGGACGCCACCGGCGACGTCGAGACCGGCGTGGAGCGCATGCACCGGACCGGCCTGGAGTACTATTCCGGCGACGACGGCCTGAACTTCGCGTGGATGACGGGCGGCGCCTCCGGCTTCATCTCCGTCGTCACGCACGTGGCCTCCGCCCACTACCGCCGCATGATCGAGCTGCTCGACACCGACCAAGTGTGGGAGGCCCGCGAGCTGTCCTACTCCCTGCGCCCCCTCGTCCACGCCATTATGGGCGGCGGGCAGGGCGCCGTCATGGCCAAGTACGCCCTGTGGCTTCAGGGCGTCATCGACACCCCGGCCGTGCGCCTGCCCATGGTCGGCATCAGCGACGACGAGGTCTCCGAGCTGCGCCGCGCCCTGTGCGTCGCCGGGCTCCTCTAGCGCCGCCCGTCCCCGCCCTGCGACGCGGCCCGGCCACGGCCTCGTTGACGAGACTCCTCGGCCCCCTCGCCCCAAGTGTGAGGGGGCCGACCCGACAGGGAGAGCCCCCGATGCGGGCAAAAGCACTCTGACGTGGCAGACTGGCACTATGAAGTCTTTGTACGAGAATCTCAGCGAACCCGCGCCCCTCGAAGACGGCGCCCTGCGAGTGATCCCGCTGGGAGGCCTCGGCGAGGTCGGCCGCAACATGAACGTCCTGGAATACCGGGGCAAACTCCTGGTCGTGGACTGCGGCGTCCTCTTCCCCGAGGAAAGCCAACCAGGCGTTGACCTGATCCTCCCCGATTTCTCCTGGATCGAGGAGCGCATGGACGACGTCGTGGGCCTGGTGCTCACCCACGGTCACGAGGACCACATCGGTGCCGTCCCCTACCTGCTCAAGCTGCGCGGCGACATCCCGGTGTACGGTTCCGACCTGACCCTGGCCTTCGTCGCCCCCAAGCTGCGCGAGCATCGCCTCGCGGACCCCGGCCTGAACGTCGTCGCCGAGGGCGACCGCCTCACCGTCGGCCCCTTCGACCTCGAGTTCGTCTCCGTCACCCACTCGATCCCCGACGCGCTCGCGGTCTTCGTACGCACGCAGGCCGGCAAGGTGCTCATCACGGGCGACTTTAAGATGGACCAGCTGCCCCTGGATCGTCGCCTCACCGACCTGCGGGCTTTTGCTCGCATGGGCGAGGAGGGCGTCGACCTGTTCATGGTGGACTCCACGAATGCGCTGGTGCCCGGATTCATCACGCCTGAGCGCGAGATCGGCCCGGTCCTGGATCAGGTGTTCGGCGAGGCGACCGGCCAGATCATCGTTGCGTCGTTCGCCTCCCATGTGCACCGCGTCCAGCAGGTCATCAACGCCGCCGCCCACCACGGGCGCCGCGTCGCCTTCGTGGGCCGCTCCATGGAGCGCAACATGCGCATCGCGGAGGAGAAGGGGTACCTGTCGATTCCCGAGGGCGTCATCGTGGATCTGAAGGACATCGGCGAGCTGGCGCCCTCCCAGCGCGTCTACATGGCGACCGGTTCGCAGGGCGAGCCGATGGCGGCCCTGTCGCGCATGTCGGTCGGCTCGCACCGCTCGGTTCGAATTGAGCCGGGTGACATGGTGGTCCTGGCTTCCTCACTGATCCCCGGCAACGAAAACTCCGTGTATCGCGTCATCAACGACTTGACCCGCCTGGGTGCGCGCGTCGTGTCGAAGGAGAACGCGAAGGTGCACGTATCCGGCCATGCGAGCGCCGGCGAGCTCATCTACTGCTACAACATCGTTCAGCCCAAGAATGTCATGCCGATCCACGGCGAGGTGCGTCACCTGGTGGGCAACGGGCAGCTGGCCGTTAAGACCGGCATCGACCCGCAGAACGTTGTCCTGGCCGAGGATGGCGTGACCGTCGACCTCAAGGATGGCGTCGCGCGTGTGTCGGGCGTCGTGCCCTGCGAGTACGTGTACGTCGATGGTCGTTCGATCGGCGAGATTTCCGAGGACGAGCTGGCGACGCGCCGCACCCTGGGGTCGGAGGGTTTCATCTCCATCTTCGCGGTCGTCGAGCACGACTCCGGCATGGTGCTGGCCGGGCCGGAGATCCGCGCGATCGGCATGGCCGAGGACGATTCGGTGTTCGAGGAGATCCTGCCCGACGTCGCTAAGGCCCTGAAGGATGCGGCGGCTCCCGGCGGCCAGGACCCCTACGTTCTGCAGCAGGCGATGCGCCGCGTCATGGGGCGCTGGGTTGCGCGGCGCCTGCGTCGCCGTCCTATGATCGTTCCGGTGGTCACCGAGCAGTAGCTCGCCGCCATTGACGAGGCCGTGGCTGCCCTCGGGGGAGCGCGGATAACAGGGAAGGAAAGTCCGTGTCGGGTCGTTTCATTTCGACGCACTCTGTTGCTCTGGTGCTGCCGATGCACATCGCGTACATGCCGGATCGCGGGGGCTCCGTGCACGCCGACGCCGCCAGCTCGCGGCCCGGCGGCGGTTTTACGACCCTGTGTGCGGCGGCTGCCATGGGCGTTCCAGCCGCGGCCGCATCGCCCCTGGGCACGGGCCCAAACTCCTTTGCTGTGCGCCAGCAGCTCGTCGAGGCCGGCGTCGAGGTCCTGACCCCCGAACTGGTCGGTGACATCGGCGTCGTCATTCAGCTGATCGACGAGGACGGGACGATGCGATCGGTCGTCACCGCCGGGGTCGAGTCCGAGCCCTCGCGTTCCGCCCTCGAGCTCATCGAGCTGTGCGAGGGGGACGTGGTCCACGTGGCCGCCTCCGACATGACGAACGCGCACGCGGCCGTCGAGCTGAGCGAGTGGGCGGCCGCCCTACCGCCCTTCGTCACGCTGGTTGTCTCCGTGTCGCCTGCGGTCGCCCAGGTGCCCGTCGAGGCCTGGGAGACAATCTTCCCGCGCGCCGATGTCGTTACGATGAACAGCTGGGAATCCTTCGCCCTGGCCGACATCCTCGACGCGAACCGTCACGGCTCCACGATCCGCTCCTACCTGCGTCCCGACGCGGCCACCGTGCGCCGCTCGGGCGAACAGGGCTGCGAGCTCCAGACCAGCGCGGATGGCCCCGTCATCCCCATTCCTGCCTTCGACGTGCGCACCGCCGACACCGCGGGCGTGGGGGACACCCACATCGCGGAGATGTGCGCAGGCATCCTTTTGGGCTACGACCTGGAGACCGCCTGCCTCATGGCGAATGCGGGAGCCGCCCTGGCCGTCTCCCACGAGTCCGCGCTGCCCGTGCCCACCCGAGCCCAGGTGGAAAACGTGCTCGAAACCGGCGTTGTTACGAATATCTTGCACTGAGCCCGCGCGGCGCGCCTCCTGCCCGGGAGGGGAGCGGACGATATCGTGGAGCAATCATGGCACAATCGTCTCCACGCTCCTCCTCCGGTAAAGCCCCCGCGCGCCCGCGCACCAAGGCCGGCGCCTCTCAGGCCGGCGCCCCCAAGGGCTCGTCCTCACGCGCGTCGGGTGCTCCCGAGCCCGCCCAGCCCGGCTTCCTGGCTCGTTTCTTCGCGGCCGTCGCGCGCGCGGGCGTCGGCGCCGCGCGCGCCTGGAAAGCCACGGATCCTCAGGTCAAGCGCGACGCCGCGGCCTTCGTCGCTGTCGCCGCATCGATCGTTATCGCCCTGCGCGAGTGGTTCCAGATTTCCGGCGAGGCCGGGGACGCCATCCACGCTGCCTCCGCGGGACTCGTCGGTATCTTCTCCGTCGTCCTGCCCCTCCTCCTCATCGCCCTGGCCGGCGAACTCGTCTCGGCTCGCTCGGGGCGCTCCGCCCTGCCCCACCACGTGGCAGGCGGCATCGGCATCACGATGGCCCTGACCGGCCTCGTCCACATTTCGCGCGGTAACCCCGGGATGGGGGACGATCCCGGGCTCGACGCGGCAGGCGGCCTGCTCGGCTGGTTCATCGCCCGCCCCCTCGCCCTCCTCCTGTCCGGGTGGGGTGCGGGTGCCCTGCTCGTCCTGCTCCTGGCCTACTCCATCCTGCTGGCCACCCGCACCGCCGTCGCCGACGTTCCGGCGCGCCTGCGTGACCTCGCCGCGCGCCTGAGCGGGGAGCGAGCGCACGGCGACGCCCCGGAGGCGCAGGCGGACCCTGACCCCGCCAAGGAGGCGCGCCGCAAAGGCCGCAAGGATCTGGCCGCCGGCGACGACGCCTTCCTCGACGAATACGACGGGGACGAGTCCTTCCGCCAGGCCGCCGACACGCAAGCCGTCGGCCAGACGCGCCTGCTGCAGTCCGGCCCCGTGCCGGTGGCCGCGCCCGACCCGTCCCCCGCGCCCCGGCCTCGTCCCGCGACGCCCGACGCGCCCACCGAGATGCTCACCCAGATGCGTCCCGCCGTGGCCCCGCAGCCCGAGCAGGTACCCGCGCACGTGCCCGAGCCCGAGGAAGAACCTGCGCCCCCGCCGATCACCGACGAGCCCGAAGGCGCCTTCCAGCCCAACCTCGACGACTCGATCAGCTACACGCTGCCGTCGGAGGACCTCCTTGTCTCTGGGCCCCCGCACATGACGCGCTCGGCAGTCAACGACCAGGTCGTCGCGGCCCTGGGCCAGGTCTTCGCCGACTTCAACGTCGACGCACGCGTCACCGGGTTTTCGCGCGGCCCGACGGTCACCCGCTACGAGGTTGTCCTCGGCGCGGGCGTCAAGGTCGACAAGCTCACCAACCTGTCGAAGAATATCGCCTACGCGGTGGCTTCCGCAGACGTGCGTATCCTCGCGCCGATCCCCGGCAAGAGCGCCATCGGCATCGAGATCCCCAACGCCGACCGCGAAAACGTGGCCCTCGGCGACGTCCTGCGTTCCGCGGCTGCCCGCCGCAACCAGCACCCGCTCGTCGTCGGCGTCGGCAAGGACGTCGAGGGCGGCTACGTGGTCACCAACTTGGCCAAGACCCCGCACATGCTCGTGGCCGGCCAGACGGGTTCGGGTAAGTCTTCCTTTGTCAACTCCATGATCACCTCGATCATGATGCGTGCCACGCCCCAGCAGGTGCGCATGATCCTGGTTGACCCCAAGCGCGTGGAGCTCACGATCTACGAGGGCATCCCGCACCTCATCTCGCCCATCATCACCGATGCTAAGAAGGCCGCCGAGGCCCTCGAATGGGTCGTCAAAGAGATGGACGCGCGCTACGACGACCTGTCGGACTACGGCTTCAAGCACATTGACGACTTCAACAAGGCGGTCGCCTCCGGGCAGCTGCAGGCCAAGCCAGGCCTGCAGCGCACCCTGCACCCCTACCCGTATCTGCTCGTGGTCGTCGACGAGCTCGCCGACCTCATGATGGTCGCGCCGCGCGACGTGGAAGCCTCCATTCAGCGCATTACGCAGCTCGCGCGCGCCGCCGGCATCCACCTGGTGCTGGCCACTCAGCGCCCCTCGGTCGACGTCGTCACCGGCCTCATCAAGGCCAACATTCCCTCGCGCCTGGCGTTTGCGACCTCGTCGCTCACCGACTCGCGTACGATCCTTGACCAGCCCGGCGCCGAAAAGCTCATCGGCCAGGGCGACGCCCTCTACCTGCCCGCCGGCGCCTCCAAGCCCATGCGCGTGCAGGGAGCGTGGGTCTCCGAATCCGAGATCCACCAGGTTGTCGCGCACGTCAAGAGCCAGATGGAGACGCACTACCGCGACGACGTCGTGCCCGACAAGAAGGAAGCCAAGGTCGCCGAAGACATCGGAGACGACCTCGAAGACCTGCTGCAGGCCGCCGAGCTCGTCGTGTCCACCCAGCTTGGCTCCACCTCCATGCTCCAGCGCAAGCTGCGCGTCGGCTTTGCTCGCGCCGGGCGCCTCATGGACCTCCTCGAGTCGCGCGACATCGTCGGCCCCTCCGAAGGCTCTAAGGCCCGTCAGGTCCTCGTCACCCCCGAGCAACTGCCAGAAGTCCTCGCGATGCTGCGCGGGGAGTCCGCGGGCATCTCCGAGCCCGAGGTGGGCGCCCCTTCCCCGGCAGCCACCGGCGCCCCCTCGTCTCCCGCCCCCGTGGGGGTGCCCAGCCCCGCCACCGGCGAGTTCGCAAGCGGCGCGGCGGGTCAGCAAGCCTCGGCTCAGGGGGGCCCTGCGCCCACCTCCGGTTACGAATCGGGAACGGGACACGCGGGCGATTCGCGCGAGGCCGGGGTGGACCCGTACTCTGGACATAACTTTGGTGGCTCCTCGCCCGACTGGGTGGACGAAGAGCCGGAAGAAGACGAGGACGCTTGGCAGCTGACCGGCCGCTGAGAGAGAGGGACCAGCCATGACAGATAACGTGTCGCGCGTGCAACGGGACAGCAAAATCCCCGTTGTGAACCTGCCGAACGCGCTGACCATGGCGCGTCTGGTGCTGGTGCCCATCTTCGTCATTCTTGCCCTGCAGAATGCGTGGGCCCCCCGCTGGGCGGCCTTCATCGTGTTTGCGGTCGCGGCGATCACGGATCGTTTTGACGGTCAGCTCGCGCGCTCGTGGAACCAGATCACCGACTTTGGGCGTATCGTCGACCCGATCGCGGACAAGGCGCTGACGTTGTGCGGCTTCGCGGTCCTGTCGTGGCTGGGCTACCTGCCCTGGTGGGTGACGGCCCTGATTGCCGTGCGTGAGCTGGGTATCACCGC
This sequence comes from Schaalia sp. HMT-172, assembly GCF_030644365.1. Classification (NCBI taxonomy): domain Bacteria; kingdom Bacillati; phylum Actinomycetota; class Actinomycetes; order Actinomycetales; family Actinomycetaceae; genus Schaalia; species Schaalia sp. HMT-172. The sequence goes on along the minus strand of NZ_CP130058.1, from coordinate 1,651,830 downwards.
GATGCGCGGATTCTTCCTGCGTCGCGGCGTCGTCGTCTCCGCGAACAATGCCGGCAAGCTCAAGACCTTCATGCAGATCATGGCGCTGGGCACCCTGCTCATCCCGTGGGAGCATTTCTTTGCGATGGAGCCGAGCCACCAGTGGTGGGTTGTTCTCATGATTCGCTTGGGCCAGGCGCTCGCGGGCGTCGCCCTGGCGCTGACGGTCTACTCCGGCGTCGGCTACATCGTCGAGGGTGTGCGCCTCATGCGCGGGACTCCGGTCGGCAGCAGCGATGAGGATGAGCGCGATGATTCTTCTTCGTCGGGTACGCCTCTCGCGGGTCAGCACGTTCAGGCTTGAGTCTGGGTGACGCAACCCATACGCGAATTTAGCGTCCGTTGGAATAGTCCCTGTTGTGGGCTCGTTGAATGGGTATGCAAACAACTCCGGGCGTGCGCTCGCCTGGTCACACCGGTCCGATGCGCGAACTTTCGATGCGTCCACTGATCAAGAACGGCTACAGTAGCGATATGGAAAAGACACTGAGCGAAACCCCGCTGCTGCGCAGCGAACTCGGCGATGTCCTGCGCGGCATTCGCCAGCGCCAGGGTCGAACCCTGCGCGAAGTCTCCTCCGAGGCGCAGGTCTCCCTCGGCTACCTCTCCGAAGTGGAGCGCGGCCAGAAGGAAGCTTCCTCCGAGCTTCTCGAAGCGATCACCTCCGCTCTGCGCGTCCCGCTGTGGTTCGTGCTGCGCGAGGTTTCTGAGCGTATGGCGATCATTGACGGTGCTGTTATTCCCGACGCGGTGCCCGACGAGCTCGTGCCCGTCACGCTGATCTCCTGACGCGTGAAGCATTCCGAGTTTTACGAGGCGGTCGAGGCGACCTTCGGGTCGGCCCTCGGCCGCTCCTATGTGTCCGACCTGTATCTGGCGTCGCTGGGGGCTACCGCTCACGACGCGCTGGCTGCCGGGGTGAATCCGGACGAGGTCTGGGCGCGGCTCTGTGAAGAAACCGGGCGCGAGGATGCGCGGTGGATTCACCGTATCGATCCTCGCGAGCGAGGGCGCTGAGCGCGTTTGTGTCTGGCTCCCACTGAACGTGCTGTGGTGCGCGCGGGCGTGCTTCAACCATGTTGGCGTCGGACCTCGGCGTGTCGCCACGATATCGAACATCTGTTCCATCTAAGCTGATGGGCGACGAAGGCTTCGCGCGTGTCGTCCACAGGGAGGGTGCGCGCGGGACGCAGATGACGATGGCCGGTCGCATACTCGTCATGGCGCCTCGGAGAGGGGCGTCATCCAGGCCAGGACACTCGCAGGCCGGAGAGGCCGCAGACGAAAGGATCACCATGGCAGCCCGTAAAGCACCCGCGGCAAAGACCGTCACCAATGATCGAAACAAGGCGCTCGAAGTCGCCCTGTCTCAGATCGACAAGCAATTCGGTAAGGGCTCCGTCATGCGCCTGGGGGACGATAATCGTCCCCCCGTTCAGGTGATCCCCACGGGTTCCCTCGCCCTCGATGTGGCTCTTGGTATCGGCGGCCTGCCGCGCGGTCGCGTCATCGAAGTCTACGGTCCCGAGTCCTCCGGTAAGACCACGGTCGCCCTGCACGCCGTCGCCAACGCGCAAAAGGCCGGCGGCAACGCTGCCTTCATCGACGCCGAACACGCACTCGATCCCGTCTATGCTCGCGCCCTCGGCGTGGACACCGATTCCCTCTTGGTCTCTCAGCCCGACACGGGTGAGCAGGCCCTCGAGATCGCTGACATGCTGATTCGTTCGGGCGGCATCGACATCATCGTCATCGACTCCGTCGCGGCGCTCGTGCCCAAGGCGGAAATCGAAGGCGAGATGGGCGACTCGCACGTCGGCCTGCAGGCGCGCCTCATGAGCCAGGCCCTGCGTAAGATCACGGGTGCCCTGTCCGCGACCGGCACCACCGCGATCTTCATCAACCAGCTGCGTGAAAAGATTGGCGTGTTCTTCGGTTCCCCCGAGACGACGACCGGCGGCAAGGCCTTGAAGTTCTACGCCTCGGTGCGCATTGATGTGCGCCGCATCGAGACGCTCAAGGAGGCCGGTTCCCCGGTCGGTAACCGCACGCGCGCCAAGGTCGTCAAGAACAAGATGGCGCCGCCTTTCAAGCAGGCCGAGTTTGACATCGTCTACGGCAAGGGTATTTCCCGCGAGGGCTCGATCATCGACATGGGCGTGGAGGCCGGCATCGTGCGCAAGTCTGGCTCGTGGTTCACCTACGGGGATGATCAGCTGGGCCAGGGCAAGGAAAACGTGCGCCAGTTCCTGGTGGATAATCCGGAGCTCGCCAACGAGATCGAGAACAAGATCCTGGTCGCTTTGGGCATCACCGACGCCCCCGAGGCGGACAAGGGGGCCTCGGACGCTCCCGAGGTCGATCCCGACGAGGACGCGGGCTTCTGAGTCGTGGTCCGATACGCGGATCCCGACGAGCATCCGGAGCTGGGGGAGGAGCGGCGCCGTCGTTCCTCCCCGGGCGAGCGGCTCGCGCGGGCTCGTGAGCGCAACGCCGCCCTGACGGGCACCGAGGCCATCGAGGCTGCCAGGGAGGTGGCGCTGCGCAAGCTGGACGCGCGTGCCTGCTCGCGCGCCGAGCTTACCGGCGCCATCGAGGGGCGAGGCTTCAGCGCGCAGCTGGCCTGTGAGGTCGTGGACCGTCTCGAGGCGGTGGGCCTGGTCGACGATCAGGCCTACGCGGATGCGCTGGTGCGCGCGCGTTTTGCGGGCAGCGGCGCTTCCGTGCGCGCGCTGCGTGAGCTACTCGTGCGCAAAGGCCTGGACGCTTCCACGATCGAGTGCGCGCTGTCGCAGATCGATCGGGAGGATGAGGTTGAGCGCGCCGCGCAGCTCGTCGAGCGCAAGCGGCGCGCCCTGGCGGGCGTCCCCCGTGACACGGCCTACCGTCGATTGAGCTCCATGCTCGCGCGCAAGGGGTACTCCCCGTCCGTGGCGTCCGCGGTCGTGCGCGAGGCCCTCGACGAGTGGGGCGACGAGGGCGATCATGCGCAGGAGGAGTGGCAGTGGGGACTGTAAGCGTCATGGGTGACGAGCAGGTCGCGCAGCTAATTGCTGATCTCACGCGACGCGGGCTGTCGATCGCGACGGCGGAGTCTTTGACGGGCGGTGGCCTCGTCGCTCGCCTCGTCGATGTTCCCGGAGCATCTCACGTCGTGCGCGGTGGCGTGTGTACATACGCGGTCGACACGAAGGCCTCGGTGCTGGGCGTGTCGGAGAGTCGGCTGACACTCACAGGGCCGGTCGACGAGCAGGTGGCCCGCCAGATGGCTGTGGGGGTGCGTTCGCTGTTTGGGGCCTCGATTGGCTTGTCGACGACGGGGGTGGCAGGCCCCGGACCCGCCGACGGTTTCCCGGCGGGAACCGTGCACATCGCGTGCGCGCATCCGGCGGGGGTGGAGCACCGCCTCCTCCACCTGGAGGGGGATCGCGCCCAGGTGCGGGCGGGAGCTATCGACGCTGCCCTGACTCTGTTGCGTGACGTGCTCGACTTCTCTGGCGTGAGCGCGCGCGACTAGACTGTATGCGATGAATACGACGACTCAGCGGGCCGACGCCCTGCCCCGCACCTATGCGGTGCGCACGCTCGGCTGCCAGATGAATGAACACGATTCCGAACGCATGGCGGGCCTGCTGGAGCAGGCCGGCCTCGTTCCCGTCGATACTGTCCCCGAAGCCGCCGCGCGTGCAACCGACGCCGGTGACATGGGAGCCGACGTCGTCGTCATCAACACCTGCTCCGTGCGCGAAAACGCCGCGACCCGCCTGTTTGGCAACCTCGGCCAGCTCGCCGCAGTCAAGCGCGAGCGTCCCGGGATGCAGATCGCGGTCGGCGGATGCCTCGCCCAGCAGATGCGCGACGGCATTGTCGCCAAGGCTCCGTGGGTTGATGCCGTCTTCGGCACCCACAACATCGACGTGCTTCCCGCACTCCTGCGTCGCGCCGAGCACAACAGCAAGGCGGCTGTCGAGATCGAGGAGTCCCTGAAGGTCTTTCCCTCGACCCTGCCCACCCACCGCGAGAGCGCCTTTGCGGCGTGGGTGTCGATCTCCGTGGGCTGCAATAACACGTGCACGTTCTGCATCGTGCCGCACCTGCGCGGCAAGGAGCGTGATCGTCGCCCCGGCGACATTCTCGCTGAGGTCGAGGCCGTTGCCTCGCAGGGGGCCATCGAGGTGACCCTGCTGGGACAGAACGTGAACTCCTACGGTGTGGGATTCGGCGAGCGCGGCGCCTTCGCGGACCTGCTGCGCGCGGTCGGCCGCGTCGATGGCATCGAGCGCGTCCGCTTCACCTCCCCCCACCCGGCCGCCTTCACTGACGACGTCATCGCTGCGATGGCGCAAACCCCTACGGTTATGCCGAGCTTGCACATGCCGCTGCAGTCCGGCTCGGATGCGATCCTGCGTCAGATGCGCCGCTCCTACCGCCGCGATCGTTTTATGGGCATTCTGGAGCGCGTGCGAGCCGCGATCCCCGAGGCAGCGATCACGACGGACATCATCGTCGGTTTCCCCGGCGAGACGGAAGAGGATTTCCAGGCGACCCTCGAGGTCGTGGAACAGGCGCGTTTCACGTCGGCCTTCACCTTCCTGTACTCGCGTCGCCCCGGCACGCCCGCGGCCGACCGCGAGGACCAGGTGCCCGACGATGTTGCCCTCGAGCGCTACCAGCGCCTCATCAAGCTTCAGGAACGCATCTGCGCCGAGGACAATGCGGCCCTGGCCGGCACTGACGTCGAGATTCTCGTCTCCGAGGGGGACGGACGCAAGGACGGCGCCACCCAGCGCATCTCGGGCCGCGCCCGCGACAACCGCCTGGTGCATGTGGCGCTGCCCGAGGGGATGAGCGAGACTGATCGCCCGCGCCCGGGCGACATGATTCGCGCGACCGTCACCTACGGGGCGCCGCATCACCTCATCGCCGATTCGGGCGCCCAGGGTGGTCTCTTCGAGGTGCGCCGCACCCGTGCAGGCGACGTGTGGGAGGCTCGTCAGGCCTCGCCTGAGCCCGACAGCGCCGTGTCCCTGGGGATTCCGACGCTTCGCGTGGGCGCCTCGCGCTGAGGAACGACGCCCGAAGCAGCGCCCTGGCCTGAGAGAGTTCAGGCCGGGGCCGCGTCGCGCCGGGCTGGTTGCTCGTGGGAATCGTCCTCGCACGGCGATGTTCTGCACGTTTGCGCACGACCGATGCGAAAAGTCGGGAAAATGTCGCATTCAAAGGCATGTGAGACGTGCGTCTCCAGAGCTACCTTTGAGTCGTGGCGGTCGTCACGATGTTGAGGCGATCGGCATGCGGGAGCACTCTCGGTAGTGCGGGTCGATTCGAGCCCCCTATGCGACCCGTGGCCCTCACCGCGCAGGCGGAATACGCTGCGCCGTCGCATGTAGTCGGCGCACACTCACCGGGAGTGCCCCGCTCCTCATGAGGAGCGGGGCACTGAGGATATTGAACAGAAAACGGTGAGATTACTCGGCGGAGGCCTCGTCGAAGAACGACGGCACCTCCTGGGCAGCCGACACGCCGATGATCAGGCCGCGGCGCAGCATCGCGTGAATCTGGCGATCCGACAGGCCCTCTCCGACAAAGAAACGGGATGCGGCAACCAGGATCCAGCCGTCCTCGGACTCGATGGGGAAGACCGTAGGCTGCAGGTGCTCGGTGTTCCAACGATTCGCGATTGCCTGCAGGGAGGCCTCGGTGTGGCCCTCGCCCACGGGGAGAATGCGCGTCTCGATCTGCGCCCAGGGGGCGTCGGCGGGTTCGCGGTGCACCTGGAAGGGAATGTCCTCCAGCTGCGTGAAGGCGATGAACTCGCTGGAGCCGTGCGGCAGGCCGTCGCCCTCGAGGACAGCCTCAATGCGGGCGATGGTCACCTCGGAAACCTCGGTGCCCCACTTGGCGGCGTACTCGTCGGGCTCCATCGCGGGGTTCGCGCTGGCGGGGGTGGGCGCCTCGGCGGTGGGGGTGGCTTCCCCGTCCTCACCGAAGGTGAAGCTCTTCCATTCAGGCATTGGCGGCCTCCTTGGTCCACTGGTCGGGGAACATGATGTCAAGCTGGTTCATCATGGAGATCGAAGCCATGATGAACTGGGACACCTCCGCGTTGACTTGGGCGTCGGTGGCTCCGACGACCCAGTTGAAGGTGTGCTGCAGGTGCAGGGCGATGGAGCCCGTGTCCGTGATCGCGGAGGTCACCTTGGGCAGGTACGTGGAGGCGTTGAGTCGGCGCAGCGCCGACGCGATCTCGTCGGCGTGCGACGGGTCGAAGAAACGCGGGTAATCGGCGACGCCCTGCACGGGGTGCCCCTCGGGAACCGCGATGCGCACGGTCCTGTTGGGCAGGATGGCCGCTACCTGTCCGGTGGCGGACACGAAGGGGATGAAGCCGACGGCCTGGACGGCCTCGGTGACCCGGTCGAGGGTGACCGGGGGAGTATCTGTTGTGCTCATGGTGTTAAGCCTAGCCGTTGTTGGGCGCTGTGGTGCGCGGGCACCCGTACACTGGAGGGTATGAAGTTATCGATCTCGTGCGCCTCGGACCTTGTGTGCGCGGTTGTGGGCCCCACGGCCTCGGGCAAGTCGGACCTGGCCTTGGAGCTCGCGTGCCAGCTTCCGGGCGCCCTGGGGGCGCGCGGGGCGGGGGAGATCGTCTCTGCGGACGCCCTGCAGCTGTACCGGGGGATGGACGTGGGCACCGCGAAGACCCCGGTCGATGAGCGCCGGGGGATCGCCCACCACCAGATCGACGTGCTGGAGGTGCGCGACGAGGCGTCGGTGGCTGCCTACCAGAAGCACGCGCGCGCCGACGTGGCGGGCATTCACGCCCGGGGCGGGGTCGCCGTGGTCGCGGGAGGATCGGGACTGTATCAGCGGGCGCTCCTGGACGTCATTGACTTCCCGGGGACGGACCCGGGCGTGCGCTCCCGCCTCGAGGAAGAAGCCGCCGGTGCGTTGGGCTCTCGTGGACTGCATGATCGCCTCACCCGGCTGGACCCCGTGTCCGCCGCGCGCATCGACCCGCACAACGCGCGCCGCATCGTGCGCGCCCTGGAGGTCATCGAGCTGACGGGGCGCCCGTATTCGGCGTCGATGCCCCGCCACGAGTTCGCGGCACCCGCCCTCATGGTGGCGCTGCGCCGCCCGATGGACGAACTCGACGAGAGGATCGCGGTGCGCACCCGCGCCATGATGGCGGGCGGCCTGATCGAGGAGGTACGCGCCCTCATCGACGTCGGCCTGCGCGAGGCGAAGACAGCGTCGCGTGCGACGGGCTACGCGCAGGCGCTCGCGGTCATCGACGGGGACATGAGCGAGGACGAGGCGGTGGACTCTATCGCGCTGGCCACCCGGCAGCTGGCGCGCCGCCAGGTCAAGTGGCTGCGCCCGGACCCGCGCGTGCACTGGCTGGACGTGGGGACGTTCGCCTCGGACGAGGCCGTGGCATCCCACGTGGTCGAGCTGGCGAGACGGGCGGCCGAGCAGGCGCTGGGACGCTCGTAACACGCTCGGCGGCTGCGCGGCTTTGACGCTCACGCTACGGTGGGTCCATGACGAACTCGCAGCTTCCCTCCCACGCGCGCGTCGTGAAGGCTCACGGCGCCGGCAATTCTTTCGTCGTGGCCACCGACCGCTTCGACGAGGACAATCCGAGCGAAGCGCAGGTCGCGGCCCTGTGCTCCCCGGCGTTCGGGATCGGGGCGGATGGCTTCATCCGGGCAGTCGAACGCGATGGCGTGTGGTTCATGGATTACCGCAACGCGGACGGTTCGAAGGCGGAGATGTGCGGCAACGGAGTGAGGGTTTTCGTCGACCACCTGCGCCGCGAGGGCCTCGTCGATCTGCCGGTCGGCCAGACCCTGGACGTGGCCACGCGCGGGGGCATCAAGCGGGTGACCCCCGAGGCCGACGACGAGGGTGCGGGCGCGCGCTACCGCGTCGACATGGGGCCGGCGGCCTCCCCGGCGCGCGAGACGATTCAGGTGAGCATCCCCGGCATCGACGGGGTTCTCGGCGGCATCTGGGTGGATATGCCCAACCCGCACACGGTCGTTGAGCTCGCCGACGAGTCCGCCCTGCGCGGGGTGTTTCTGCCCACCGTCGACGTCTCCCTCATTCCGCCGGCTGCGCGCCCCTCTTACGACCCTGCGCCGCACTTGGGCACGAACCTCGAGCTGGTCGTGGACCTGACCCAGCCCGGGGCGGACGTGGGGCACATCGCCATGCGTGTCCTCGAGCGCGGCGTTGGTGAGACCCAGGCGTGCGGCACCGGATGCTGCGCGGCCGCACTGGCCACCGCCCTGCGCCGGGGCCCCGGCGCCCCCACCCAGTGGGTTGTCGACGTCCCCGGGGGCACGGTGAGCGTGGGCCTCGACGGCGTCATCGACTGGTCCGGCGACCGACCCCGGATCACGGACGCGTCGGTGTTCCTCACCGGCCCCGCGACCCGGGTCGCGGAGATCCGCCTATCCTGACGGTGGTCCCACGACAACGACGCCGGAGAGCGTGACGCGGCCCCGGCCTCGTCGAAGCGGAGGAAAGCCTTACGCGGGACGCGCCTCGATGATGCGGAATCCCTTCTTCGACGCGAACTTTGAGGCCTCGAAGCCCTGACCGTTCAGCCAGGCGATGAGGGAGTCCGCGCCCAGGTTACGCTGGACGACCAGGTAGGCGACGCCGGTGGGCGCGAGCCTGCCCAGCCACGCCGCCAGCATCTCGTGCATCGCCTCCTTGCCGATGCGCACGGGCGGATTCGACCAGATGACGTCGAAGCGCGTGTCCGACTCGATGGAGGCGGCGAGCGCGTCATCCGCCTTGAGGGTGCGCACGCCCCGCGCCCCGTTGGCGGCGGCGTTGCGCTGCGTCAGATCCAGGGCGCGCGAGTTCACGTCGACGGCCCACACGGTGGCCCCCGGCGACTCTCGCGACATGACGGTCGCGATCGGACCCCAGCCGCAGCCCAGATCCAGGAAGGTTCCGTCCTCGGGCAGGTCGGGCGCAACCGAGAGCAGCTGACGGGTCCCCAGGTCCAGCTTGGACCCGGAAAAAACGCGCGAGGACACGCGCATCGACAGGTCGAAGCCGCGCGCGCTCACCTCGATGACGTGAGTCTCGTCGGCGCTCGCGGGGGCAGAGTCGGTGAAGTACTGTTCGTCCACGGAAGAAAGCCTATCGCGCCCGCGCGCGCAGACGCAGATGGGGGCGGCGCGTGCGACACTGGAAGCCCCCCACGTGAAGGACGGACATGGACACGACCCCCACCGATTCGACCGCGGAACGCGACCAGCGCGTCAACGACGTCGTCGCGCGCATCCTCGCGCGCTCGGGAACTGCGCTCGCATCGACCGCGGGGCAGGACAATTCGGGGGATGCCGGTGCGCTCGAACGCGAGGCCCGCGCGGGAACGCGCCGCGTCGACACGGGTGCCTCCGACCGTGAGGACATCTCCGAGGTCGAATACCGCCAGGTGCGACTCGAAAAGGTCGTCCTCGTGGGCCTGCGCACCACGCAGAGCGAGGAGGAGGCGGAGAACTCGCTGCGCGAGCTCGCCGCGCTGGCGGAGACCGCGGGTTCGCGCGTGCTCGACGGCATCATCCAGCGCCGTATGAAGCCGGACCCCGCGACCTACCTGGGGTCGGGTAAGGCTCGCGAGCTGGCTGACATCGTGCGCGCCGTGGAGGCCGACACCGTCATCGTCGACGAGGAGCTGGCGCCCTCCCAGCGCCGCGGGCTGGAGGACGTCGTCGACGCCAAGGTCGTCGACCGCACGGCGCTGATCCTCGACATTTTCGCTCAGCACGCCAAGTCCCGTGAGGGCAAGGCGCAGGTGGAGCTCGCCCAGCTGGAGTATCTGCTTCCGCGTCTGCGCGGCTGGGGCGAGTCGATGTCTCGTCAGGCCGGCGGCCGCGTCGCGGGCGGCGCGGGTATCGGTTCCAGGGGCCCGGGTGAGACCAAGATCGAGCTGGATCGTCGCCGCATCCGCACGCGCATGGCGAAGCTGCGCGCGGACATCGCGCGCATGGAACCCGCCCGGCGCACGCAGCGCAACGCGCGTCGGCGCGGGGGCGTGCCGTCGGTGGCGATCGCCGGGTATACGAACGCCGGCAAGTCGACGCTCCTCAATCGCCTGACGGACGCGGGGGTGCTCGTCCAGGACGCGCTGTTCGCCACCCTCGACCCGACCGTGCGGCGGGCCCGCGCCGCCGACGGGCGCGAGTACACGCTCACTGACACGGTCGGCTTCGTTCGCAACCTGCCCACCCAGCTGGTCGAGGCCTTCCGCTCCACGCTGGAGGAAGTGGGCCAGGCCGACGTCATCTTGCACGTTGTGGATGCAGCCCACCCGGACCCTGTCTCGCAGGTCCAGGCCGTGCGCGCCGTCATCGATACGATCGAGGGGGCCTCGGACATCCCCGAGTTGATCGCCCTGAACAAGGCCGACCTGGCCTCGCCCGAGCAGATCGCGCTGCTGCGCACGGTGTTCCCCCGCGCTGTTCCCCTGAGCGCCCACACCGGGTGGGGTGTGGACGCGCTGCGCGTCGCGCTCGAGGATATGCTGCCCCGGCCTCGGGTCGCCGTCGACGCGATCCTGCCGTACTCGGCGGGTTCCCTCGTGCACAGGATCCACGAGGAGGGCGAGGTGGAGCGTGAGGAATACGTGGACGCTGGAACTCGCATCGTGGCCCGCGTCGACGAGGCGCTGGCGGCCGTCATCGCCCGCGCGGCGGTGGGTGGCACCGTGGGTGAGGCGGCGGTGAGCGGGCAGTGAGCGAGGACCTGGTCGAGGCCTCGGGGCGCGTCCTCGACGCGGTCGTCACCTCGATGGGCGGGTCCGCGCGTGAGGGGCAGGCATCGATGGTCGCCGAGGGGGCCGCCGCGCTGGAGGCCCGCGAGCACCTGTTGGTGCAGGCGGGTACGGGCACGGGCAAGTCACTGGGCTACCTGGTGCCCCTGCTGACGCACTGCGCGGTGAGCGGTGTGCGCGGGCTCGTCTCGACGGCGACGCTTGCGCTGCAGCGCCAGATCCTCGTCAAGGATGCGCCGGTGGCCGTCGACGCGGTCGCCTCGGCGACGGGCGCGCGCCTGAAGGTCGCGGTACTCAAGGGCTGGTCGAACTACGCCTGCATGCACAAGCTGGACGGCGGGTACCCCACGGAGGGCACCCTGTTCGAAGACCGGGACATCGGAGCCGGCCCGACGGGCGAGCTCGGCAAGGAAATCCTGCGCATCCGCGAGTGGATCAGCGAGACCACGACGGGGGACCGCGACGACCTGGTTCCGGGCGTTTCGGATCGCGCCTGGCACCACGCGTCGGTTGCGAAGCCCGAGTGCCTGGGCAAGCACTGCCCGCTTGTTGACGAGTGCTTCGCGCAGGCGGCTCGCGTGGAAGCCGCGGACGCGGACGTTGTCGTCACGAACCACTCCCTGTTCGGTATCAACGCGTGCGGGGAGGGCGAGCTTTTCGGCGAGTACGATGCCGTCGTCATCGACGAGGCCCACGAGTTGGCCGACCGCGTGCGCTCCCAGGCGGCAGCCGACCTGACGGTGGCGCGCGTGAGCCGCGTGGCGCGCTCCCTGCGCTCGAATCTCTCGATCGATTCCACCGACTTGGACGAGGCCGGGGCGGGCCTGGGCGCGGCAATGGCACCCCTGGAGGAGGGGCTCCTGGAGTATCGGCCGGGCGCGCTCGTGGATGCGATGGTCGTGCTGGATGGCGCGGCCCGGCGCGCCAGCCATGAGGTGTCCGACGCCCAGGGCGAGCCCGCCGCGAAGCTCCTCGCCCGCGCGGCCATCGACGAGCTGATCGGCGCTCTTGACGCGTGGGGACGCGACCCCGATCAGTCGATCGCCTACATCACGAAGGATGAGTCCGACAACGCCCGCCTGACGGTGGGCCCCCTCGACGTGTCGGGGGCGATCGGCGGGGTCGGTATCGGCGAGCGAGGCGCGATCCTGACCTCGGCGACCCTTGCCCTCGGCGGCAACTTCGACGTCATGGCCGCCGCCACCGGGATGGCCGTGACGGGCGTGCCTTGGCACGGCATTGATGTGGGCTCTCCCTTCGACCATGCCCGCCAGGGTATCCGTTACGTGGCCACCCACCTGCCCCTGCCCGGGCGCGATGGTCCCTCCGAGCAACTGCTGGATGAGCTCGTGGAACTCGCCGAGGCCTCGGGGGGCGGGGTCCTCGCGCTCTTCGCCTCACGCAGGGGGGCTCAGGCCGGGGCGCAGGCTCTGCGTGAGCGTACCGACCTGACGGTCTACCTCCAGGGGGAGGAGACGCTCGCGCAGCTGATCCGGCGTTTCCGGGACGAACGCGACTCGTGTCTGGTTGGCACGATGTCCCTGTGGCAGGGCGTGGACGTGGCTGGGGAGGCGTGTCGCCTGGTCGTCATCGACAAGATCCCATTCCCGCGCCCGGATGACCCGGTCTCGCGCGCCCGGTCGATGGACGTCGAACGCCGGGGAGGAAACGGCTTCATGTCCGTCTCTCTCACGCATGCGGCCCTCATGATGGCCCAGGGGACGGGACGTCTCCTGCGCTCGACGAGCGACCGCGGCGTCGTCGCGATCCTCGACCCGCGCGTGGTGACCAAGCGTTACGGGGCCTTCATTATGCGGTCCCTGCCCGCCATGTGGCCGACCACGGATCCGCAGGTCGTTCGGGGGGCCTTGAGGCGTTTGAACGGCGAGGGCGTTCAGTAGGTGAAAGAGTGGTTTCGCACACGTGAAAAGTCGTGTAAATTAACCATTAGGCCTCCCACGACCTGCAGCAATGGAAGCGCCTGCTCACACTAGGAGAGACACGTGGAAAACAAAGCGCAGACCCTGTACCCCTCGAAGTCCTCTGGACGTCCCTCAAAGATCGCCATCATCGGTGCTGGCGCCGTTGGTACCGCCGTCGCGTATGCGTGTGCGATGCGTGGCGATGCTCGCTCGATCGTCCTCCAAGACATCAACAAGCCGAAGGTCGAGGCCGAGGCCCTCGACATGGCGCACGGCATCCAGTTCACCCCCGCCGGTTCGATTGAGGGTTCCGACGACGTCGAGATCGTGCGCGGTTCCGACCTCATCATCATCACGGCTGGCGCGAAGCAGCAGCCCGGCCAGTCCCGCCTGGAGCTGGCCGGCTCGACGGTCAACCTCATGAAGAAGATCGTCCCGAACCTTCAGAACGTGGCGCCCGACGCTCGATTCATGTTCGTGACCAACCCGGTCGACGTCGTCACCTACGTGGCGCTCAAGCTCACGGGCATGCCCCGCAACCAGGTCTTCGGCTCGGGCACGGTGCTCGACACCTCCCGTCTGCGCTACCTCGTCTCGCGCGAGACCGGCGTGGCCACGCAGAACATTCACGCCTACGTGGCCGGCGAGCACGGCGACTCCGAGGTCGCCCTGTGGTCCAGCGCAGAGATCGGCAACGTGCCCCTGTCGCAGTGGGGACCGACGCTGAGCGGCGGCGTCTTCGACTCGGCCCTGCGTAACTCCATTGCGCAGGAGGTCGTCCAGTCCGCCTACAAGATCATCGAGGGCAAGGGTGCGACGAACTACGCGATCGGCCTGTCCGCTGCGAACATCGCGGGCGCGGTCCTGCGCGACGAGCAGCGCGTCCTGACCATCTCGACGCTGCTCGAGGATTGGGAGGGCATCTCGGACGTCGTCATGGCCGCCCCGACGATCGTCGGACGCGACGGCGCGGGACGCGTTCTGAACCCGCCGCTGACCCTCAACGAGCGTGACGGCCTGACCGCTTCGGCCGAGCGCCTGCGTCAGGTGGCCCGCGACCTGGGCTTCTGAGCCTGTCACGCCTTCGCTAATGGCGCCGACCCCGGCTGGGGTCGGCGCCATTAGTATGAATGGGGAGTCAGAGGGAGCGGATGACGGTGACGACCTTGCCGAGGATGGTGGCTTCGTCGCCGGGAATGGGGGAGTAGTCAGGGTTGTGGGGCAGGAGCCACACGTGTCCGCCCGTGATGGAGAGTTCCTTGACGGTGGCCTCGCCATCGATCATGGCGGCCACGAATTCTCCGTTGCGCGCATCGTTTTGGGAGCGGATGACGACGTAGTCTCCGTCGAAGATTCCGGCATTGATCATGGACTGTCCGCTGACCTCGAGCATGAAGAGGTCTCCGTGCCCCGTCATGGAGGTGGGCAGATGGAACACGTCCTCGACGTGCTGCTCAGCTGTGATGGGCGAGCCCGCCGCGATGCGGCCGACGAGTGGGATCGCCGTGCCCTCTTCCTCCACGTGGGAGACGGGGATTTCGATGCGGACGATGGGGGAGGGAGCGGGCGCCTCGATGCCGAGCTCACTGCGCGCCTTGTCGGTCAGGTCGAGGGCGCGCGGCAGACCTGGTTCGCGGGCGAGGTAGCCCTGCGCCTCGAGTGCGTCGAGGTGGTGTTTGACGGTGGAGGGGGACGCCAAGCCGACCGCGGATGCGATCTCGCGCACAGAGGGAGGGAAGCCGCTCGAATCGAGTTTTTCGTTGATAACTCGCAGAATCGCGCGGTGCCGATCGCTGATCGAACGCTCGGTCATGGGTGCTCCTCCGTGGTTGATGGACGCAGATGTGCATGGGTGGTCGTCCACTGGTTACGTCAAGTTTAAGCCGAATTGGCGGGAAATGAAACATATGTTCGAGTGTGCCTCGACATTTGTTTCTCGCCATGCTATCGTACAGGTGTTCGACGAACATGTGTTCGATATCGTTTCTCTGGAGGTCGTCATGAGTGTTTCCTTCGCTACCAAGCCTGCCGTCTCGTTCCCGGCGCGCCGCTCGCCGATGCGGGTGGCGCAGGATGCGCCCCTGGCCACTGTTCGCGACATTTCCTCGGCCCCGTCTGCGCGTCGCCGCGTGGAGGCGCAGCGCGGTGATGATCCGTCGTTCCTGCGGGTTCCGGCCGTGCCTCGTCGTTCGGTTCGCTCCTCCCGGCGCGGGATCGTCGTCGGGACTCTCGCAACGCTCGTGCTGTCGATCGGCGCCGGTGCCCTCGGTCTGGCCCTCCAGCCCGCGGTGTACGACGGGCCGACGGTCGTGAAGGCGGCCGTCAGCGGCGACTCGGTCTGGTCGCTCGCACAGGGGGTGAAGAGCGAACGTCCCCTCGAGGAAATCGTCTCGGATATCGAACGTCTTAACGATCTGAGCGGGGCCCTGCAGCCGGGTCAGCGCGTCGTCGTGCCCGTCCGGTAACGGTGACAGGTGGGACTCCTGTGACAGGTCAGTGTCTGAGCGTGTACCGTTGAAGGGTGCACTGCCCTTTCTGCCATAACCCTGATTCGCGCGTCGTCGATACGCGCATCGCGGATGACGGCGCCTCGATTCGGCGCCGTCGCGAGTGCACGCACTGCAAGAAACGCTTTACGACCCTGGAGACGTCGTCGTTCCAGGTCGTCAAGCGCTCCGGAGTCGTCGAATCCTTCTCGCGCAACAAGGTCGTCTCCGGCGTGAAAAAAGCCTGCCAGGGCAGGCCCGTCTCCGACGATCAGCTCGCCATCCTCGCCCAGCAAGTCGAGGAGAAACTGCGCTCCACCGGCGTGTCCAACGTGTCGACCAACGAGGTGGGAAAGGCCATCCTGCCCTTCCTGCGTGACCTGGACGTCATCGCCTACCTGCGCTTTGCATCCGTCTATCGTGCCTTCGACACCCTCGAGGATTTCGAGGACGCGATCCAGGCGTTGCGTGAGCGCTTGCAGACCCCAGTGGCACCCGATGAGGTGGGTGAGGAGCCCGTCAGCGCTTCCGCGCCTACCAAGAAGCCCCGCAAGACGCGCGCGAGTCGCAAGCGCGCGGCCGGGCCGACCCTCCTCGGAGACGAGTAACGCCCGCATCGAAGCGATGCGGGCGTCTCGGTGGGGAGGGAGAACGGCTCCTAGTGGCGCTCCTCGTCTGTGCCATGGCCTCCCGACGTCAGCCTGCGCATGGCGGCGCTCGCCTCGCTGGTGACCTCTGAGGCCGCTTCACGCGCCTCCGCAACCTTCTCCGACATGGACTCGCGGGCCCCGGCCACGGCCTCGCGGGCGCCGGCCGCCGCCTCGGAGGCAGCTCCGCGCGCGTCCGCCACGGCCTCGGACATGGACTCGCGCGCGTCCGCAATGCGCTCCGACATGGACTCGCGTGCAGCGGAGACGGAATCTCGCGCCCCGGCCACGGCCTCGGCCACGGCTTCGCGTGCCCCGGCCACGGCCTCGGAGGTCGCCCCGCGCGCGCCCACGATCTGCTCGCGCACCTTCTTTCGCATGACCTTGCCCAGCTGGGAGCGCGGCAGCTCGCTCATGACGACGACCTGACGGGGCAGGGCGTAGTGCGCTAAAGACTTTTCCGCCCAGTTGCGCAGGTCCGTGAGCGTGACCGACGCGCCGGCCTCGAGCACGACGGCGGCGACGACATCCTCGCCGCTCTCGCCGGCGGGGACCCCCACGGCAGCCACGTCGAGGATGCCGGGCATCGTGCGCACCGCATCTTCGACCTGAGAGGGATAGACGTTGAAGCCGGAGGAGTTGATCATCTCCTTGCGTCGGTCCGCCATGTAGATAAAGCCGTCGCGCACCTGGACCAGGTCGCCCGTGCGCAGCCAGCCGTCGGCGGTGAACACCTCCGCGGTCTCCTCGTCCTGATTCCAGTACCCGGAGAAAACCTGCGGGCCGGTTGCGATGAGCTCGCCGACCGCGCCGTCCTCGACGTCGCGCGCGGGGTCCTCGGGGTCGACGATGCGCACCTGCGTGGAGGGGAAGGGAATACCCAGCGCCCCGCGCGCCCGCGAGGAGGCCAGGGGGGAACCGAGGAGAATCGGGGATGCCTCGGTCATGCCGTAGCCTTCGATCATGAGGCCGCCGGTCGCCTCCTCCCATTTGTGGGCCAGAGGCGCCGACAGGGGCATCGCGCCCGACAGGGAGAAGTGGATGGAGGACAGGTCCACGTCCGTGCCCTCGGCTGCCGCCAGCAGGCGCTCGTACATGGGGGGCACGCCCAGGAAGAACGTGCAGGGGAGTCGGCGCTGGGCGGCCAGGACCAGGGCGGTGTCGAACTTCGGGAACATGGCGACGGTCGCCCCCAGGCGCAGGCCCGCCAGGAAACCGATCGTGAAGCCGAAGGCGTGGAAGAGGGGCAGGATGCAGTAGAAGACCTCGGCACCCTCGTGCAGGACCGGCACCCACGCGATGGACTCCTCGACGTTGGCGCGCAGGTTGGCGTGCGTGAGAGCCGCCGCCTTGGGCACGCCCGTCGTGCCGCCCGTGTGGATGAGCAGGGCGACGTCGTCCATGGAGGAGGGGCACTGCCCGTCCCAGGGCGTCGCGGTACGCATTGCCCGCGACCAGGAGCGAGCCCAGGCGGGACGCGGGCTCGCGAGCTGTTCGCGCTTGGCACGCGCCGCCTTCAAGGGGAGCTTGAGCGCCATTCTCGAGGCCGTGGGAAGCGCCGTCGTCAGGTCCATGGAGAAGGTGGTGTGCCCGCGCCCGAGGAACGTCAGTTTCTCCAGGGTCTTCGACCAGGCGATGGTGACGCGTGCGCCGTGGCGCTCATATTCGCCCTGCAGCTCGCCGGAGGGTGCGAGCGGGTTGTGTTCGACGACGATGGCGCCGAGTAGCATCGTTCCGAGGACCGCGACCGCGTGCTGTGGGCAGTTGGGCATGACGAGGGCGACGCGGTCGCCGGGGCGCACGCCCGCCTGATGGAGTGCGCCCGCGCAGCGACGCATCTGTTCGGCCAGCTCGGCGTAGGTGAGCTGGCGCGCGAAAAAGTCGATGGCGGCGCGCCCCGGGTAACGGGAGGCGACCTCCAGGACCATCTCGGGGATCGGCTGGGTGGGGGTGGCGATCTCGTAGGCAACTCCGGGCGCGTAGAGCGCGCGTAGCTTCGACGTCAGGTCCATCTGTCCTCCTTTGGGGATGCTTCCCCTACGATACCGTAAGTTACGGTCCCGTTTGACCAGCTGGGAACGCGACGAAGGCGACAGTCTTACAGTGGAGTCGCGATCAGTCGGACCGTCTCGGGCAGGTGCGTGAGCTCCTCGAGCGCCTCGCGGCCAAGGCCCGCGGAGATGTCGGTGAGCACGTAGCCGACCTCGTCGACGGTGGCCAGGATCTGCGCGTCGACGTTCGCTTCGGAGGCAGCGAAGATCTGGTTGACGCGGGCCATGACGCCGGGGACGTTGCGGTGAATGAGGCGGATGCGGTAGCGCGAACGCTTGCCGACGTTCATCGTCAGGTTCGGCAGGTTCACGCTCATGTCCGTGGAACCGCTGGCCTGGTATTCGCCGATCTTGGCGGCGACGAAACGGCCGATGTCGTACTGCGCCTCCTCCGTGGAGCCGCCGATGTGGGGGGTGAGGATGACGTTGTCGAGGGTGGCCAGGGGAGAGGAGAAGGGGTCTCCGTTGGCGCGCGGCTCCTCGGGGAACACGTCGATGGCCGCGCCGCCGAGGTGTCCGGACACGAGCGCGGCGTGCAGGGCCTCCACGTCGACGACGTGTCCGCGCGAGAGGTTGATGAACAGGGTGCCCGGCTTCATGAGTTCGAACTCGGTGCGGCCGATCAGGTTCGTGTTGGACTCCTGGCCGTCGACGTGCACGGAGATGACGTCCGCTTCGCGCAGGACAGCTTCCATCGTGGGCATCTGCGTGGCGTTGCCCAGGGCGAGGCGCTCGGCGGCGTCGTAGAAGATGACGTTGAGGCCCATGGCTTCGGCCAGGACGGACAGCTGGGTGCCGATGTTGCCGTAGCCGATGATACCGAGTGTGTGCCCGCGCACCTCGTGGGCGCCGTCGGAGCTCTTATCCCACACGCCGCGGTGCAGGCGCGAGTTCTTCACGGTCACGCGGCGCGACAGGTCGATGATCTCGCCGATGGCGAGCTCGACGACGGAACGCGTGTTGGAGTAGGGGGCGTTGAAGACGGCCACACCCATGTCAGTGGCGGTGGCCAGGTCGATCTGGTTGGTGCCGATGCAAAAGGCCCCGATGGCCTTCAGGTTTGGGCGCGCGCGCAGGACCCGCTCAGTGACCTCCGTCTTGGAACGAAGCCCCAGGTAGTCCACGCCGTCGAGGGCCGTGATCAGGTCGTCCTCGGACAGGGCGCCTGTGACGCGGGTGACCTCGATACCGAACTTCGCGAAGATGTCGTCGGCGATGGGGTGCGGGTTTTCCAGAAGCAGTGCGCGTGTCATGGTTCCATCATGGCAGATGAGAGGGTGACCAGCGTGGGGTCCTCACTGTGTGGTCACTCGCTACCACTCTTCCATGCCGGCGGGCAGGGGGCCGGCGTGCACGACGTGGACGTCGTGGGTGGCGCGCGTGAGCGCAACGAAGAGGTCGCCGGTCCCATCGCTCATGATCTCGCCGGGCTCCACCAGGATGACGGAGTCGAACTCGAGCCCCTTGGAGGCGTTGGCGGACAGGAGGGCGACGCGCTCGGACAGGGCGGTCTCGCCGTCGACGTCGGCGCCCCACGCCCGGGCGCGCTGCGCGCCGACGATGATGGCGATGCGCCCGCGCGAGGCACCGGCCTCGCGATCAAGGCGCTGCTCGGCCTCGCGCTGGGCATCGACGACGGCGCGCCACAGGGGGCTGTCGCGGCGCGACGAGGCCGGGGCCTCCTCGGGCGCGTCCGCGTGAGTCACGCGGTAGCAGCCCTCGACGTCGCGAACGGCGGTCATCGGGTAGAGGACGGGTGATCCTGCGCGCGCCACCACGCCCTCGGCAAGCGAGGTGAGGGTCGCGGGCGTGCGGTAGGACACGGTCAGCGCGTACTCGGCCGCGAAGGCGCGAGCAGCCGGCCCCAGAGCCTTCTCCCACGAGGGGGGCCGCGTGGAGCCCCGGCGCTGGTCGAGGTCGCCGACGACCGTGAAGGAACGCGAGGGACAGCGGCGCAGCAGGGCGCGCCAGGCCATGGGGGACAGCTCCTGTGCCTCGTCGACGACGATGTGGCCGTAGGCCCACGTGCGGTCCTTGGCTGCGCGCTCAGACAGGGGAGCCCACGACTCCTGCGCGGCGCTGTGCTCGGCGAGCATCTGGGCGGTGACGATGCCCCCGCCCAGGTTCTGTCCCTCGATGGCTGCGCGCGCCCGCTCAAGCTCTGCCGGATCCATTTCCTGGGAGGGAGCCGAGGAGGAGGGCATGGGCCCCAGCAGCTCCTCGCACTCGTCCAGGATCGGCACATCCGACACCGTCCAGAGCGCGGATCGCGGCCTCACGAGGAGCGCCAGCTCGTCGGGGCGCAAGGGAGACTTGGCGCGCCTGTTGGCCGCCGCCAGCACCTCGGGACGGGCATAGAGCCTGCGCAGCAGCGTCTGCGCGCTCGTCGGCATCCACGCCGTGTTGATCGCACGACGACAATCGATGGAGTCGCGAATCTCGATGAGCCACGAGCGCTTCACCTCCGGATCGACGCCGCCCTCGGAATCCGCATCCCCAGCCTCGCGCGCCAGGCGCAGCGCCAGCACGTCCATGAGCTCGCGCGCGAAAGACTCCCGCGCCACGTTGTGCGGCCGCCCCGAACGCTTGGCGCGCCTCCGGGCGCCCTCCACGTCCGCGCGCGTCAACGTCACCGTCCGGTTCCACACGCGCAGCTCCTGATCCTCCCGGGGGAGCTTCGCGAGCGCGCGCACCGCCTCCTTGACGATTGCCGCCCACGCCGGGAGCCCCTTGATCCGAGCCACGGCCTCGTCCTCGCTGGCCCGGGCATGCACGCCCGGAACCAGGTCGCCCACCGTCACCGACACGACGCCCGTCTCGCCCAGGGACGGCAGGACCTGCTCGATGTAGCGCAAAAACAAGCGAGAAGGACCAACGAGCAGCACGCCCGAGCGCTCCAGGCGCTCGCGGTGGGCGTACAGGAGATACGCAATGCGGTGCAGGGCGACCGCTGTCTTGCCGGTGCCCGGCCCGCCCTGGACGACCAGGAGACCCTTGTCAGAGGCGCGGATGATGCGATCCTGCTCGGACTGGATCGTGGCGACGATGTCACCCATGCGACCGTCGCGCGCCTCGCTGAGCGCATGCATGAGCGCGCCCTCGCCCTGCAGCTCCAGGCCGTGCGCGGCCGAGGCATCGAGCAGCTCGTCCTCCAGCCCCGTCACGCGCCGATCACGCGTCGAAATGTGGCGGCGACGCACGACCCCCTCCGGCTTGGCCGACGTCGCCTGATAGAAGGGACGCGCAGCTGGGGCACGCCAGTCGACGAGCAGGGGAGTCCCGTCATCATGGGACAGTGACAGGCGCCCGACGTGACGCGTCGACGAATCCACCATGTCGAGGCGGCCGAACACCAGGCGCTCCTCCACGCCCTCCAGGCGCGCGGCCATCTCACCCAAGTGCGCCGAGAGAGCCTCGCGCTCCGTCCACGCCTGCGCGTTGCCGACACCATGGGTCGAGTGAATGCGTCCCTGGCGCTCGCGGTAGGAGGCGCGCAGGGCATCCAGGCGCGCGTACGCGCTGTCGACAAACTCCTGTTCGGGCAACGGAAGATCCGTGAGTGAGTGCTGCTGCGCGCCCGTGGTCATGGGTCCTCCTCGATTTTGGTGGCCTTCTATTGTCCCTCACTTTTCGTCGCTGCGCTGTGAACAGCCGCAATTCGACTCGCGCGCTTCGCCCCAAGCTCAAATGGCGTTCCCGGGTGACGCGGCGGGTGCCTCGCGGGTACGTTAGACACGACGAAGAAGATCGAGCATGAGGAGGAGACGTGAGCATCAACGCGACCGACCTTTACGAGGATGGCCCCGCCGCGGGCGCAAAGGCCAAGATCCTCCTCATCCACTTCGACGGGGCGATCGACGCCGGTGGGGCCGGGCGCATGGCCATCGGGCAGATGCTGCGCTCGCTGCACAACGAGCGCGTCGCGACCTTTGACGCCGACGCGCTCGTGGACTACCGATCCCACCGGCCGATTATCACCGTCGAGGACTGGGTGTCCTCCCCGGACATGGTGATGCCCCAGACCGTTCTCGACCTGGTCGAGGACGATATGGGTAACCCGATCCTGGTCCTGCATGGCGCGGAACCGGACGCCCACTGGGAGTCTTTCACCAACGCGATCAGCGGCATCTGCGAGCGCGCGGGCGTCGAGATCACCTTCTCGTTGCACGGCGTTCCCTCCGGCGTCCCCCATACGCGCCCGACCCCCGTGCACGTGCAGGCGACCGACGCCTCCCTGCTGCCCGCGGGTGGGGCCACGATCGCGAACCACATGCAGTTCCCTGCGCCCCTGTCGACCTTCGTGCAGATCCGCATGGGGCAACGAGGCATGGGCGGGCTGGCGCTGCTGGGTGCCGTCCCGTTCTACATGGCCGACACCGGCTACCCGGCCGCATCCTCGGCGCTGCTCACCTCCTTCGCGAAGTTCGCGGACCTGTCCCTGCCCGTCGGCGACCTCGAACAGGGCGCCGCCCAAGACCAGGAGAACATCGAGAAGCTCGTCGAGAACAACCCCGAGATCGCCCACACCGTGAGCGCCCTCGAAGAGCACTTCGACGCGTGGAGCGGTGGGGATGGGGCTATTCCCCTGCCCGGCATGGGCCAGCCGCCTGCCGCGCGCGGAGAAGAGAAGGCCACCAAGGATATTGGCGACGTCATCGAGGCCTACCTCGCGCAGGTCTCGCGCGCCAAGGACGAGGAAATCCAGTCCGTCCAGCGCGCCCCTCGCGTCGATAACCCCGAGGAACCCCCCAAGCCCGACACCCTCGAAGACGTGCTCGCCCGCGTCGAGGCGCGCCGCAACGGCCAAGAGCCCGGGCCCTCCGCACCGCGCCACCGCGCCTGAGCGCGGCGCACGCCCGGCCTCGTCTGGGAGCGCCCGCCCGGCGTCGAACGGGAGCGAGACGGAGGGCAGGCCTCGTCAATGCGACGGGGGATAGCCGACCTGCTCATCCGTCAGGGGCGGGCACCCCGCCACCCAGCGCGTCAGCTCCCTCGGCCGCGTGATGCGCGCCGGAAGTGCGAGCGTGCGAAGAGCGCGATCGATCTCGTCCGCGTCGACGACGCCCTGATTGCAGGCGACGGCCACCACGTTGCCGCGGCGCCCACTTCGCCCCACCTTCGGATCCTGAATGGACGCCACGAAGGGGAAGACCTCCTGCAGCGCCGCCACGTCCTGGCGGGCGTTGGCCTCGCCCCCGTGCGCGCAATTGACCAGATAGACGCCCGAGGGGGCGAGAGCGCGGCGTGCCTGGCGGGCACACTCGAGCGTGCGCAGGTGCCCCGGCGTCACGCCCGCAGCGAAGGCGTCACGCACAATCACGTCGAAAGCCCCCTCGCGGGCCGCGTCCAGGACCGCGCGGCCATCCCCCACGCGAATCTTGACCTGCGGGGCCTTGGGAATCGGAAAATGCTCGCGCACCTGCGCGGCCAGCGCCCCGTCCACCTCCACGGCCACGTGCCGAGACTGGGGATACCGCGCCGACCACGCGCACGCCAGCGCGCACGCGGCGCCACCCACATGCAGCGCGCGAAATCGATCCCCCTCGCCCCGCGATGCGGCCACGACCGCGCTCATATGCTGCATGTACTCAAACTCCAGGTAGGTCGGGTCAGAGGTGTCCACCGCCGAGGACTCCACTCCATCGAGGAAGAGCGTGGCGCGCGGACCATCCCATCGTATGCGCGCGGAGCCGAAATCCGTCTCGAAGGAGATGTCGCGTGACGAAGATGAGCGTGCCATGGTTGACACTGTAACCGTGGGACCAAGACATCGGAGTCAGGAGGTGACATGTCAAACGCTCCCAGGGATGCGCGCGCGAAACGTGACTGGGGATCGGACGACTCCGCCACGCCGATCCTGCACGTGGACATGGACTCGTTTTTCGCCCAGGTCGAGATGCGCGAAGACCCCTCGCTCGTCGGCAGGCCCATCATCGTGGGCGGCACCTCCGGGCGCGGCGTCGTCACCTCCGCGACCTACGAGGCGCGCGCCCTGGGTGTGCGCGCAGGCATGCCCACCTCGCGCGCCCGCGCGCTGTGCCCCACGGCCGCGTTCATCCCCGGCAGCCACTCCCTGTACCGCCGCTACTCCCGCCAGGTCATGGAGATTCTCGCCACCGTGACCCCCGACCTCGAACAGGTCTCCATCGACGAGGCCTTCCTCGACGTGTCCGGTGCCCGGCGCCGCCTGGGGACTCCCACCCGCATCGCCCGCCTCATCCGCGCCCGCATCCGAGAGAGCGTGGGCTTGCCCGCCTCAGTGGGTATCGCCGCCACCAAGTCGGTCGCTAAGATCGCCTCCTCGCATGCCAAGCCTGACGGCCTCCTGCTCATCCCCGCACCAGCCACCGTCGACTTCTTGCACGGCCTGCCCGTCGGCGCACTGTGGGGAGTCGGCGGCAGGACTGGGGCCATCCTCGACCGCGAGGGTATTGACACGATCGGTGACCTCGCCCATGCCCCCGTTGCGCGCCTGTCCAAGCTGCTCGGCGTCGCCGCCGCCCACCATCTCCATGACCTCGCCTGGGGCATCGACCCACGCCCGGTCGCCGCCTCACGCTCCGAGAAGTCCGTCGGCATGGAACGTACCTTCGAGGAGGACGTGCGCTCGCGGGAGCTGATCGAGGAGTTCATCCTGGCTGCCGCTCACGACTGTGCGCGCAGGCTACGCGCCGGGGGAGTCGTCGGATGGACGGTCGGGATCAAGATGCGAGGCGCCGATTTTCACACGATCACACGCAGCGTGAGCCTGGTCGCTCCCACCGACACCGGGCGAGACATCGCTCGCGCTGCCCAGTCTTTGTTTGCCCGCGAGGACATGCCGATCGGGGGAGTGAGGCTTTTCGGCGTGCGCGTGGAGGGCTTGCAGTCGCGTTCCGGTGGCGTGGCCGTGACACTGGACCGGGACGAGCGCCCCGCAGCCTCCGAGCGTGCGATGGATCAGATTCGCTCCAAGTTCGGTGCCGGGGCCCTGGCGCCGGCCACCCTCTTGGGAAAGAAGGTCCCGGGGAGGCGTTCCTTTGGAGCGGAGGACGGACACCCCTCGGGCAGGTCCGACTCGTCCGAGGCCTCGGCCGGGTCTGCCGGTGATGCGCGCGGCGAGCAGGGGATGCTCCTGTGAGCCGGTTCGTCTCCCGAGCAAGGCACACGCTAAGCTTGTGAGCAGTTACCGTCCGAAAGGGGCACGCAATGGCTCTCACCGAGTATGAGAAGAAGGTCCTGGAGCAGATGGAGGCGTCCCTGCGCGAGGAGGACCCCGCGCTGGCCTCACAGATGTCCGCTCCTGCTGCCGCGGAGGAGTCCGAGCCCTCGAGCGGGCCGCGGGTGCCTCGACGCATCGCCCTCGGCTTTGGGGGAGCTGTCTTGGGCATGGTCGTCCTGGTCGCGGCCGTCTCTTTGGGGTACTCGGTCGTGTCGATCCTGCTCGGGGTCGTCGGTTTCGCGCTGACCGTCGCCGGCGTCCTGTTCGCGCTGTCCCGCCCGGGGGCGACGTCCTCGGAGGAGACGGGGCAGGCCGCCAGGCGGAAGAAGAGCAAGGAAAGCGGCGGCTGGGACTCTTTCATTCAGGATCAGGAACGACGCTGGGACGACCGGAAGAACGACGACTGACCTGACCGACTGCCGGGTTGAGGGGCGGGGGTGCGCGTGGGCGCGCCCCCGCTTCGGTGTCTGTGGGGGGCGATCTAGCCTCCCTGCCGCGCTTCCCACGGCGCGCCCCACCGTGCCCCACGGGGTTCCCCACTCTCCTCCCCGTTGCGAGGGGGGAATTGCATCAATAGGGATGCGACACGCCGGCGACACGCCGTAGCGATGCTTCTAATGGTGCAAAACCCCCCATCCGCCCCGGGCGCTCCCCACTCTCCTCCCCACGGGGTTCCCCACTCTCCTCCCCACGGCGCGCCCCACCGTGCCCCACGGGGTTCCCCACTCTCCTCCCCACCGCCCTCCACTGGTGGGGGAGCGGCGCCCGAGCGCGTCCCGGCCTCGTTGATAATCCGCGGAATATCAAGGAAATATCTCACGTGTGCGGCCCGGGATTGACGCCGGCGGGTTGTGAATGGCCCTCCTCGCACGCAGATTGTGTGCTAGATTTCCTCCACTTTTCTCCACGGCAATTTTTCATTGGAAACATGCCAAAAATGCCATAAGTATCGCGCGCCACGCCGCACGTTTCTCTGTAAATATGGGGCTTGGTGGGTTAAAGTGGGGGAAAGTTCCGAACAGGGGAGGGCGGTGACATGTTCCTCGGCACGTACGAGCCCAAGCTCGACGACAAAGGACGCATGTTCCTGCCCGCGCGCTTTCGCGAGGACATGGAGGGCGGGATCGTCCTCACTCGCGGCCAAGAGCACTGCGTGTACGCCTTCCCCGCCGCGGAATTCGAGAGCATGACCGCAGAGCTTCGCCGCGCACCCCTGTCCTCCAAACAGGCGCGCGACTGGATCCGCGTGATGCTCTCGGGGGCCTATAAGGAGATTCCGGACAAGCAGGGGCGTATCAGCGTCCCCGCGGACCTGCGCGCATACGCGGGGCTGGACCGTGAGCTCGCTGTCATCGGCGCGGGCTCGCGAGCCGAAATCTGGAACGCCTCGGCCTGGCGCGAATATCTCGCCGTCCAGGAAGAGGTCTTCTCCAATACAGCAGAAGAAATTATTCCCGGGATGTTCTGACCCGTACTCCGAGGTCTCCGCCCGCTGTTCCGACATCACTTCCCCGGTGGCGGAGCACGGTGGGGGACCTGGGTGGACGGGTCGGACACCGGTCGCGACGAACGACAAGGAGGTGTGGCATGGCGCATGCACTGGACTCGGTGCGCGATTCGTCGCGCCCCGCGGGCTCGGCCGACGAGGTCGACCTCGGTCGCCCCGCTGCCGAGCGCCACGTCCCCGTCCTCCTCGCCGAGTGCCTCGACATGCTCGCGCCCGCGATTGACGCCCCCGGAGCCGTCCTGGTGGACGCCACCTTGGGGATGGGCGGTCACACCGAGGGCGCGCTCGAGCGCTTCGACGAGCTGACCGTTATCGGTATCGACCGTGACCCGCAGGCTATCGCGCTTGCCTCCGCTCGCCTCCAACGATTCGGGAGCCGCTTCCGCGCGGTCCACACGACCTACGATCGCATTGACGAGGCCGTGGCCGAGCAGTGCGGTCGCGGCGCGCGCATCGACGGGGTCCTCATGGACCTGGGAGTGTCCTCCCTCCAGCTCGACGAAGCTGACCGGGGCTTCGCCTATTCGAAGGACGCGCCGCTCGACATGCGCATGGACGCGACCGCCGGACGCAGCGCCGCTGACCTCCTGGCCACCGCCTCGGAGGGGGAGCTCATCCGGATCCTGCGTACCTACGGCGAAGAGAAGTTTGCGCCCCGCATCGCGCGACTGATCATTCGCCGTAGGGACGACGCCCCCATCACGCGCACGGGCGAACTCGTGGACATCATCCGCGAGGCCATCCCCGCACCGGCGCGCCGCACCGGCGGCAACCCCGCAAAACGCACCTTCCAGGCGCTGCGCGTGGCCGTCAACGATGAGCTCACCATCTTGGAGCGCGCCCTGCCGCGCGCCCTGTCGTGCCTGAGGGTCGGAGGGCGCCTGGTGGTCGAGTCGTACCAGAGTCTCGAAGACCGACTAGTCAAAGACATCTTGCGCCGCGGTTCTACCAGCGCCGCGCCCCCCGGGTTGCCGATCATCCCAGACGAGATGGCCCCCAGCCTCAGACTGCTCACCAAGGGCGCGAATCGCGCCGACCGAGCCGAACAAGACCACAACCCCCGATCAGCTTCCGTGCGACTGCGCGGAGCGGAACTCATTGCCGAATGGAAGGATCTCTCATGAGTGCAGCAACTGCCAAGGCACGTCCTGCGGCCCGCCCTGAGCTGCGCCGTGAGGAGGTTCGCGAGCTTCGTATCGTCGAGGGGACTCGTCCGCGCCGCTCGGCCGTGGCCATCCTCATGCTCCTCGTCGCCGTCGCCCTGGCCTCCGTGCTCGCGTCGATGGTGCTCAACACCCGCATGGCTCAGACTTCCTTCGAGATTCGCGAGCAGCAGCTGGCGCTCAACGAGCTGGAAGCACAGTCGTGGACCATGCGCGCCGAACTGGACCGCAAGGCCTCGCCCGCGGAGCTCGAGAAGGCCGCGAAGGCCAACGGCATGGTCCCCGCTGGTACCTCGGGCTTCATCACGCTCGAGACGGGAACCGTTGAGGGCGGGACCCCCGCCAAGTAACGCGGAGCGTCATTCCTATGGATACCGTCTTCACACGCTCGCGCTGGATCCTGATTCTGATCATCGGGGCGCTGAGCCTGTGTGGCGTGCGCCTGGTCCAGCTCCAGATCATTGAGGGGCCATCCCTGGCTGCTCAGGGGCAGCGCGTGCGCACGTCGTCGACGTCGGTGGCCGCCGCGCGCGGCTCGATCGTCGATGCGACGGGCGTCGTCCTGGCGAATTCAATTCAGACCTACGACATCGCGGTCAACCAGGTGAACATTCGGTCCTACGTGCACCGCGACGACGACGGGAATGAGGTTGGGCGAGGCCCGGCTGAGGCCGCTCATCAGCTCGCCCCGCTGCTGGGCATGGATGAGGCGGTCCTCGGCGGCATGATGCTGGGTGAGTCGACCTACGTCTACATCAAGCGCAACGTCGATGCGGTCACCTACCGCGAGATCCGTAAGCTCGACATCTACGGCATCGAGTGGGAGTCGGTCTTCGAGCGCGAGTACCCGAACGGAAACGTGGCCGCCCCCGTCATTGGGACGGTGAACGCTGAGGGGCAGGGCTCCTCGGGCATGGAGGCCCAGTTCGACCAGCTGCTCACGGGTACGCCCGGAGCGCAGGCCTTCGAAATTGCTCCCAACGGCGCCGTCATGCCGGGCGGCAAGCGTACGACGGTGGAGCCGAAGAATGGCGGCTCCGTGGAGCTGACGCTGCATGCGGATCTGCAGCATCAGGTGCAGGATCTGTTAGACGCCCGCGTGGCCAAGCACCAGGCTGACTGGGGCGCGGTAGTCATCGAGGACGTCGCGACGGGCCACGTGTTGGTCATGGCCGACTCGAACTCGAAGGAGCCGGACAACGCGAATCCGCAGAAGGTGCACGCCGTGCAAGATACCTTCGAGCCCGGCTCGGTGGGCAAGCTCATCACGGTGGGCGCGGCTCTGAACCAGGGGACGATCACCCCCACGAGCGTCTTCCAGGTGCCTTATTCCCTCAATCTGCCCGATGCGGGGGGCCCGATCACGGACTTCCACGAGCATGGCGGGGAGACGCTGACGGCGACGGGTATCCTGGCCGAGTCCTCGAACACGGGCACCGTGCTGATCGGCCAGACGATGACGGACGACCAGCGCTATTCGATGATGCGTGCGTTTGGCTTCGGTCAGGAGACGGGCATCGAGCTGCCGGGCGAGTCCGCGGGTCTGCTGCGTAGTTCGGACCAGTGGCAGGGGCGTGACCGCTACGTGACGATGTTCGGCCAGGCCT
The DNA here is from genome assembly GCF_030644365.1 of Schaalia sp. HMT-172. Classification (NCBI taxonomy): domain Bacteria; kingdom Bacillati; phylum Actinomycetota; class Actinomycetes; order Actinomycetales; family Actinomycetaceae; genus Schaalia; species Schaalia sp. HMT-172. Next base: position 1,622,403 of record NZ_CP130058.1, on the reverse strand, counting down.
ACGCGATCACGGCGATTCAGGAGGCGTCGGCGCTCGCGACGATCGCGAACGGCGGCGTGCGTATTTCCCCGCATATCGTCAAGTCGTGGACGAACGCGGACGGGACGGTCGAGGTTCCCGAGGCGACCCAGCCGGTTCAGGTCATGGAGGCGGGTACGGCCTCGCAGCTGCTGACCATGATGGAGTCCGTCGTCGAGGACGACCTGGGTACTGCGGGCGCCTCGAAGGTTCCCGGCTACCGAGTGGGCGTGAAGACGGGCACCGCGGAGACGGTCATCGACGGGGCCTCGGGTCTGGTCTCGACGACGGCCGGCATCATTCCGGTGGACGCGCCGCGCCTGGCGATCGCCGTGATTCTCTACAATCCAAGAGTGGCGTCGGTCTCATCCGACTCGTCGGCGCCGCTGTTCGGCGACGTCGCGCGTACCGCGGTGGGCAACCTGGGTATCCCGGCGTCCTCTGGGTCCGCTAATCTGTACCCGACGACTCCGTGAGTCTGAAGGAGAAGAGAAACATGCAGACATCAGCTCAATGGATCGCTGACGCGGTTTCTGGTCGCCTCGTGGGCGCCGACGTCACTGTGACCGGACCGGTGGTGACCGACTCTCGTGAAGCGCAGGCGGGGTCGCTGTACGTCGCGCGGCGCGGCGAGAGTGCCGACGGGCACGCCTTCGTGGCGGGCGCGGCCACGCGCGGCGCGGTCGCGGTGATCGTGGAGCATGAGGTCGACGAGGCCGTGGCGCAGATCGTCGTGACGGATTCGACGGAGGCGCTGGGTGCTCTCGCGCGTGCGCACGTCGAGGCACTGCGTGGCCGCGGGACGCTGGATGTCATCGCGATGACGGGGTCCGTGGGCAAGACGACGACGAAGGACCTGCTCTTCCAGATCATGAGCGCGGATGGTCCGACAGTGGCGCCCAAGCTCTCCTTCAACAACGAGGTCGGGCTGCCCCTGACGGCTCTGCTGGCGGACGAGTCCACGCGCCACCTGGTGCTCGAGATGGGGGCCTCCGGCCCCGGCCACATCACCTACCTGACAAATATCGTCGCCCCCGACGTGGCCATTGAGCTGTGCGTGGGCCACGCCCACGTGGGCGGTTTCGGCGGCTTTGAGGGCGTCGCGCGGGCGAAGGCCGAGCTGATTAAGGGGACCCGCCCGGGAGGTCCCGTTATCCTCAACATGGACGATCCCAATGTCGAGGCGATGGCGCCCCTGGCCAGCGGCAAGGTCATCCGATTCTCCGCGTCGGGCAACCCGCTTGCCGACGTGCGCGCGCTGGACGTGAGCGTCGACGCCGCGGACCGCGCGCATTTCACGCTCGTCACGTCTGCGGGCAGCGCGGATATTTCCCTGAAAATCGTCGGCCGTCACCACGTCGCGAACGCGCTGGCCGCCGCCGCGGGTGCTCTCACCCTGGGCGTCGATCTGGCGACTGTCGCGCGGGTCCTGTCCAGTGCTCGCGCGCTCAGCCCCCACCGGATGGACGTTCACGAGCTCGTCGTAGGGGGCCGGGAGCTCACGCTTATTGACGACTCCTACAACGCGAACCTTGACTCGATGCGCGCGGGTATCGCCGCGCTGGCGTCGATCGGTCAAGGCAGGCCAACGGTCGCCGTCCTCGGAGAGATGCTCGAACTGGGGGAGGACTCCCGGTCGCTGCACGAGCAGGTCGGCGAGATGATCGAGGAGGCAGGCGTGGACGTGCTCGTCGGCCTGGGCGCGAACGCTCACTACTATCTCGAGGGAGCCAGCGGTGTACCCCACCGCGAGGTCGCGTCGGATCCTTCCGACGCCGCCCGCTTGGCTCTTCAATTCGCCGGCGACGGAGCAGTCGTCCTGGTGAAGGGTTCCTTTGGTTCACATTCGTGGCAGGTGGCTGACATCCTGCGGGAGAAGGGAATGACCCGGTGATTGGTCTTATCGCTGCGTTCATCATCGCGATGGCGCTGTCCGTGATGGGCACACCGCTGCTCATCCGTTTTCTGGTGCTGCACCAGTACGGTCAGTTCATCCGTCAGGATGGGCCGACTCAGCACCTGACGAAGCGCGGAACCCCCACGATGGGTGGCGTCGTCATCATCCTGGCGACCATTGTCGCCTGGCTGATCGGCTCCTTCGTCGCGGGGGCTGGTCCCTCGTGGTCGGGTCTTCTCCTGGTTTTCCTGTTCGCGGGGCTCGGCGTTATCGGCCTGCTCGATGACGGCATTAAAATTATGAGGCAGCGTTCTCTGGGCCTGCATCCGTCGGGCAAGATTATCGGCCAGGTGCTGATTGCCTCCGCTTTCGCGCTGGGCACCCTCATCTTGCCGAACGAATACGGTGAGTACCCCGGAACGCTTGCGATCTCCTTCGCGCGTCCGACCGCGGTGACGCTCGGCTTCGCGGGGCTCGCTCTCGGTGTCATCCTGTACCTTATCTGGACGAACCTCATCGTGACGGCCTGGTCGAACGCAACCAACCTGACGGACGGCCTGGACGGCCTGGCGACGGGCGTGTCCATCTTCGTCTTCGGCGCATACACGTTCATCGCCTACTTCCAGCGTATTCAGTCCTGCACGCAGCTGGGGGCTAACCCGGCGAATTGCTACTCGACCCGCGACCCGCTTGACCTGGCGATTTTCTGTGCCGCCCTCATCGGCGCCCTGGCGGGCTTCCTGTGGTGGAACGCGTCGCCCGCCCAGATCTTCATGGGTGACACCGGCGCGCTCGCCCTGGGTGGTGCCGTCGCCGGCCTGTCTATCCTCACCCAGACCCAGCTGCTCGCGATCATCGTTGGTGGCCTCTTCGTCGCGGTTGTCCTCTCCGACGTGATCCAGATCAGCGTGTTCAAGGCGACGGGCAAGCGAGTCTTCCGCATGGCTCCGCTGCATCATCACTTCGAGCTGTTGGGCTGGAAGGAAGTCACGATCGTCATCCGCTTCTGGTTGATCGCCGCTATCGTCGCGGTCGCTGGAGCGGGCGTCTTCTACGCGGAGTGGGTGTACGCGCGATGAACCGCAGCGCTGCCGTCATCGGTTGGGGTAAGTCCGGCCAGGGAGCCGCGGGCGCCTTGCTTGCCCGCGACTGGAGTGTTCGCGCCTACGCGTCGCGGGCCACCGACTCTCTTTCCTTCGACGACGTCGCGGGCGTGCCCGTCCACGTCGAGGAGGACGCGAACGCACTGTCGGCCGCGGTGATCGACGCCCGCCCCGACCTCGTCGTTGTCTCTCCGGGGATCCCCGCGCATCACCCGATCTTCTCCGCGTGCGAGCAGGCGGGCATTGACCTGTGGGGTGAGGTGGAGCTCGCCTGGCGCCTCCAGGAGGAAGGCCCCCACGCGGGGCGCCCGTGGCTGACGGTGACCGGAACGAATGGCAAGACCACGACCGTCGGTATGCTCGGGCAGATCCTGCGCGCTTCGGGCGTCAAAGCCGAAGAGGTGGGCAACATCGGTACGCCGATCACGCGCGCGATCGACTCTGACGCCGAGGTGTTCGCGGTTGAGCTTTCCAGCTTCCAGCTGCACACGGCGCGCACGGTGCGTCCGCTCGCCTCCGTGTGCCTGAACGTGGACGCGGATCACCTGGACTGGCACGGCAGCGTGGAGGCCTACGCGGCCGATAAGGCGCGCGTCTACGAGAACACGGTGCGCGCCTGCGTGTACCCGGCTGCCGACCGGCGCGTCGAGGCCATGGTGGAGAACGCGGACGTCGTGGAGGGTGCACGGGCTATCGGCCTGACGCTCGGGGCGCCGAGCGTCTCGCAGTTCGGCATTGTTGAGGGACTGCTGGTGGATCGCGCTTTCGTCGATGATCGGGCGCGCCACGCCCTGGCCCTCGCCCACGTTTCTGACCTGTCTGAGGCGTTCGGCCCCCACCCCTCGCCCGCCGTTCTCTCCGACGCGCTGGCCGCCGCCGCGCTGGCGCGCGCCTACGGCGTGGAGCCTGAGGCCGTGGAGGCGGGTCTTCGTTCCTTCCGTCCCGCCGGGCACCGACGCGCCGTCGTCGCCCGCGCCGCGGACCTGACCTGGATCGACGACTCGAAGGCAACCAACGCGCACGCGGCCCGAGCCTCCCTGTCGGGGCTGCCCCCGCGCAGCGCGATCTGGATCGTCGGCGGTGACGCCAAGGGGCAGGACTTCACGGAGCTTATCAGCCAGGTTGAGCCGGTCCTGCGCGGCGTCGTCGTCATCGGCGCGGATCGTCGGGCCCTCGTGGCGGCCCTGGCGAGCGGCGCGCCCGGGGTGCCCGTCGTCGAGGTCGATGGCCACCAGGACTGGATGTTCTCGGTCGTCAACGAGGCCGTGGCCCTGTCGCGTCCGGGTGACACCGTCGTGCTCGCCCCGGCGTGCGCGTCTTGGGACCAGTTCGACAACTACGGCCAGCGCGGCGACGTGTTCGCCGAGGCTGTGCACCGCCTGGCTGCCGGGTGGGGGAGCGCCGGTGGCGACGAATAAGCGCGGCTGGCATATCCCGACCGTGACCCTGCCCCGGATTCGCTTCGGGTCGGGGCGTGAGCGTGAAGACAACCCGGTGACGACCTATTACCTGGTCGTGATCCCGGCTCTCATGCTGTCTCTGTTTGGCTTGGTCATGGGCTTTTCCGCTCAGACAGTCACGTCGATTGCCCAGGGGGAGAACCCCTATACGGCGTATGCGCGCCCGCTGGCGATCATCCTCGTCTCGCTGTTAATCGCGACCGGCGTGCAGCTGGTGCCCCAGCGGTGGCTGATGCGCCTGGCGGCACCCATGTTCATCGGGGCGCTTGCGTTCCAGTCGCTGGTTCTGAGCCCCCTGGGCCGCTCGGAGGGCGGCAACGCGAACTGGGTGAAGCTCGGCCCGGTGATGGCCCAGCCGTCGGAGTTCTTGAAGCTCGCGCTCGTCGTGTTTTTGGCATTCATGGTCTCCAAGTCGGCCGCGAAGCGTTCCGATATTAAGACGATGAGTGTTGCGGTGGGCCTGCCGGTCCTGGTGGCTCTCGGAGCGGTCATGTTGGGGCGCGACATGGGCACGGCGATGGTTGTTGCGATGGGTGCGCTCGGAGCCGTGTGGGTTGCGGGCCTGCCCAAGCGCTGGTTCGGCGGGCTTGTCATGGTTGCGGTGCCGACTTTGGTGCTGCTCGTGTTGTCGAATCCGACGCGTATCCGGCGCATCCTGGCGGTTCTGCCGGGCACCTCGAAGGGGCCGGATGAGTCCGCGCCGGAGCAGATCGACCACTCGCTGTGGGCGCTGGGCTCGGGTGGGCTCACGGGCCTGGGGCCGGGCGCGTCGCGTGAGAAGTGGAACTACTTGCAGGCCGCGCACACGGACTTCATTTTCGCGATCGTCGGCGAGGAGTTCGGTTTGCTTGGCACTTTCGCGGTGCTCCTGTGCTTGGGGCTGCTCGTGTGGGGCATGTTCCGCGTGGCGCGTGAGTCCTCGGATCTTTTCGTCATTATCGCCGCGTCGGGTGTGGGCACGTGGATCGGTGTGCAGACGGTCATTAACGTGCTGTCGGTGACCGGCGTTGGCCCGGTTATCGGCGTGCCCTTGCCGCTCGTGTCTTACGGCGGCTCGTCGTTCCTGTTCACGATCACGTCGGTGGCGGTCGTGGCGTCCTTCGCGCGTGCGCGTGCGGGGATGCGGATGATTGGGAGGCCGGACGAGGCCTCGGCTGGTCGGGACCCGCGGGTGGCGCCCCGCAGGCGCTCCGCTCGCTAAACTGAAGGTCAGGCACTCGCGTTAAGGAGACGCTTATGGTCAAGGTTGTGATGGCTGGCGGCGGGACCGCCGGCCACGTGAATCCTCTTTTGGCGACGGCCGCGCAGCTGCGCGAGAGCGGCGCCGAGGTGGTCGTGTTGGGGACGAAGGCTGGTCTTGAGGCCGATTTGGTTCCCGCCGCGGGTTTCCCGCTGGTGGAGATTCCTCGTGTTCCTCTGCCGAGGCGTCCCTCTCTGGCGTTTTTTACGTTGCCCTCTCGCTTCGCGGATGCGGTGAAGCGTTGCGCGCAGGCTCTGCAGGGTGCCGATGTACTCGTGGGTTTCGGCGGCTACGTCTCGACTCCGGCCTACATCGCAGCATCGCGCGCGGGTGTGCCGATCGTCATCCACGAGCAGAACGCTCGCCCGGGCTTGGCCAATAAGGTGGGTGCGCGCCACGCCGCCGTCGTTGCTTTGACGTTCCCCTCGTCGCCGCTGGCGGCAAAGAGCGGGGAGACGGTCGTGACCGGTCTGCCCCTGCGGGCGGCGATCGCGGATCTGGCGAGCCGTCGCGCGGACGCGGAGGGGGCCAAGCTGGCGCGCCGCGAGGCAGCCGAGCGCCTGGGCGTGGACGGCGACGCCCCGACGCTGCTGGTGACGGGCGGATCCCTGGGGGCCTTGCACGTCAACGAGTCGATGACGGGCGCGGCGGATGCGCTGCCCGAGGGCGCCCAGGTCGTGCACCTGACGGGCCGCGGCAAGGACGAGCCGGTGAGGGAGGCCGTCGAGGCCGCCGGTCTGGCGGATCGCTGGCACGTCATTGATTACCTGACGACGATGGAGGACGCGCTGGCCGTCGCGGATCTCGTCGTGTGTCGCTCGGGTGCTGGAACGGTCGCCGAGATGGAGGCCCTGGGCTTGCCGTGCATCTACGTGCCTCTGCCGATCGGCAACGGCGAGCAGCGCCTGAACGCGGCCGATCATGTCGCCGCCGGTGGCGCGCAGCTGATCGACGACAAGGACTTTACCGCCGAGTTCGTGCGCCGCAACGTGTTCCCGTTGCTGGGGTCGACGCGTCTGGCGGATATGGCGGCTGCGTCGCAGTCGCTGGGGCGTGCGGGAGCGGCCCGCGCACTGGCTGATCTGGCTTTGGCGCAGGTGAAGGAGGGCGGCCATGAGTGAGCCGACGCTTGAGGATCGTTTCCATCTGATTGGCATCGGTGGTGCCGGCATGAGCGTTGTCGCGGAGCTGTTGGCCTCGCGTGGCGCGACCGTGGAGGGGTCGGACCGCGAGGACTCCGCCGTGCTCGAGCACCTGCGCTCCGTCGGGGTGCGCGTCTTTGTTGGGCACGAGGCCTCGCATGTGGACCCGGCATCGGTGGTTGTGGTGTCGACGGCGATCCGCGAGGACAACCCGGAGCTGGCGATCGCACGGACGCGCGGTCAGCTGGTGATTCACCGCTCCCAGGCGCTGGCTCTGGCGGCGACGGGTATGCGTTTCGTGGGCGTGGCCGGGGCGCACGGTAAGACCTCGACCTCGGGCATGCTGGCGATCGCGTTGGCGGCGTGCGGGCTGGACCCGTCGGTGGCTGTGGGCGGCGTGCTGCCCCAGCTGGGCACGGGCGCGCACCTGGGCGGCGGAGACGTCTTCGTCGCCGAGGCCGACGAGTCGGATGGCTCGTTCCTGAACTATTCCCCGGCTATTGAGATCGTGACAAACGTGGAGCCCGATCATCTGGATCGCTACCATTCGCGCGAGGAGTTCGAACATATTTTCGTTGAGTTTGCCAGGCGCTTGGTGCCCGGCGGGCTGCTGGTGACGTGCGGGGAGGATGAGGGCGCTGTGCGCCTGGCCGCCGCGGCGCGCGCGCAGGGTTTGCGGGTCGTGACCTACGGGCGCCCGGAGCGCTCGCTGTGCGAGGTGGATGTCGAGATTTCCGATGTGCAGGTGAAGGCACATGGGGCAACGGCGCGCCTGGCGTGGGGGGAGCGTCATGCCGAGCTGGTCATGTCCGTGCCCGGTGAACACAATGTACTGAACGCGGCGGGGGCCTGGGTGGCGGGCATCGAGTGCGGACTGGAACCGCAGGCCGTCGCGGATGGGTTGGGTCGCTTCACGGGGGCGGCGCGTCGCTTCGAGGCGCGTGGCCAGGTGGGCAGCCGCCGGCTGTTCGACGATTATGCGCATCACCCGACGGAGGTGGAGGCAGCGATCCGAGAGGCTCGCGTCGTCGCCGATGGGGCGCCGGTGACGGTCGTTTTCCAGCCGCACCTGTACTCGCGCACCCGCATCTTTGCCGAGCGTTTCGCGCACGCTCTAGCCGGCGCGGACCACGTCGTCCTGGCGGGGATCTACGGCGCCCGCGAGGATCCGGAGCCGGGCGTGGATTCGACGCTGATTTCGTCGCGCGTTCCCGGCGCCTCCTACGTGGAGGACATGCACGAGGCAGCGCGCCTGGCGGCGTCTGTGACCCCCGAGGGTGGCGTTTGTGTCACGATGGGCGCGGGTTCGATCACGCGCTGCGGGGATGACGTCCTGGAAGAGTGGAAGCGGATGGAGGCATGAGGCCTCCCTCCCCGAGGCGTCCGGGCGGACGCCACGACCGGTCCCGAGCGGCGTCGAACGCGTCCGGGAAGGTGTCCGACGAGGCCGTGGAAGCCTCGTCGGGACAGGGGTTGTCTTCGGAGGGTGACCAGGCGCGCGGTGAGGCTTCTCAGCGCCGGTCCTCGCCTCGCTCGCGCGAGCGTGGCTCGCGCGAGGCGCGCTCGGATCGACAGGCGCGCGGTGAGGGCGGCGAGGAGGCCTCGTCCGCGGTTGTGCGTCGGAGCGCGCGAGGAACCGTGGCGACTCCGATCGCGGCCGCGGATGCCGCCGCGCTGTTGGGCGGCGAGGAGACGACGGACCTGGGGGATCGGCTGCGCGAGCGCGCGCGTGCGCGACGCATGCTCCTTCTTCGTCGCGTGGCGATTGCCGTGTTGACGGTGGCGATCGTGGGTGGTGCCGCGTGGGTGGCGTTTTTCTCGCCCCTGTTCGCCCTGTCGACGTCCGCCATTCAGGTATCTGGCGAGGATGGGACGCTTGCAACTGACGAGTCGGTGCGTTCCTCGGTGGCCGCGTTCGAGGGGGTGCCGCTGACGCGCCTGAACACGCAGGAGGTCGCGCGCGCCGTCGAATCGAACGTCGCCGTGAAGTCGGCGTCGGTGTCTCGCCGCTGGCCGACGAGCCTGACGGTCTCGGTCACGATGCGCACGGGCATGGCCGTCGAGGCTGCCTCGGGCGGCTATTGGCTGGTGGACGATCAGGGTGTGGCGTTCCAGCAGCTCAGTGGCGCGGGTACCTATCCGCTCGTGACGCTGCCGGATGATCGGACGACGGGGGCCTCCGATGTCGCTTCTGTTCTCGGTGCGCTCGATGAGTCGACTCGCTCCCAGGTCTCGGCGATCACCGCAACCGGGACGCAGGTGACTTTCACGCTGCGCGGGGGCCAGAGTGTCAAGTGGGGGACCAACGCCGACGCGCCTCAAAAGGCGCGGGTGCTGGCCACGTTGTTGGCGAATGTCCAGGCGAGCACATACGACGTGTCGTCTCCGAATCACCCTGTGACCAGTTAAGTCTTCTTCTTTGTCCGCGTGTTGGCTTGAACGATCGCGCGCGGACCCCTAATTTCTTTCCGACACGAAGCACGTTCAACATCAACCTTCAACTAGAGGTTGAGGGTCTGATGCAAGGGAGACATCCATGGCGACACCGCAAAACCACCTGGCAGTGATCAAGGTCGTCGGCGTCGGCGGCGGCGGAGTGAACGCCGTGAACCGAATGATCGAGGTCGGCCTCAAGGGCGTTGAGTTCATCGCGGTCAATACTGACGCGCAGGCTCTGCTCATGTCCGATGCTGAGACGAAGCTTGATATCGGTCGTGAACTGACGCACGGCCTGGGGGCCGGCGCAGATCCCGCCGTCGGCCGCAAGGCTGCGGAGGATCACATCGAGGAGATCGCCGCCGCGCTTGAGGGCGCGGACATGGTCTTCGTGACTGCCGGTGAGGGCGGTGGCACCGGAACCGGCGCGGCCCCCGTCGTCGCTCGCGTCGCCCGCGAGGCTGGCGCGCTGACGGTTGGCGTCGTGACCCGCCCCTTCTCCTTTGAGGGGAACCGCCGCGCGGCGCAGGCCGAGGGTGGCGTGACCACGCTGCGCGAAGAGGTCGACACCCTCATCGTCATCCCTAACGATCGTCTTCTGGAGATTTCCGACGTCTCCATCTCAGTGCTCGACGCCTTCCGCGCCGCCGACCAGGTGCTGCTCTCCGGTGTCCAGGGCATCACCGAGCTGATCACCACCCCGGGCCTGATCAATGTCGACTTCAACGACGTCAAGTCCGTCATGAAGGACGCCGGTTCCGCCCTCATGGGTATCGGTGCTGCCACGGGCGAGGATCGCGCCCTGCGCGCGGTCGAGAGCGCTATTTCCTCCCCGCTGCTCGAGGCCTCGATCGACGGTGCCCACGGCGTCCTCATGTTCTTCCAGGGTGGCTCCGATGTCAGCCTGCAGGAGGTCTTCGCGTCCTCGCAGCTCGTGCGCGAGGCCGTCCATCCCGAGGCGAACATCATCTTCGGCGTCGTTGTTGACGACACCCTGGGTGACGAGATTCGCGTCACAGTCATCGCCGCTGGCTTTGACGATGTGGCCGAGGCGACCCCGGCGCGTCCTGCGGTGTCGCGCGTCTCTGCTCCCGTCGCGCAGAAGCGCCCCGCGGCCCCCGAGGCCAAGGCTCCAGCTGCGGAGACGACCCGCATCAGCCAGGTTTCGACGCGTCGCCCCCAGCATCGCCTGGACGTCGCCGCACCGGTCCGTGAGGCCGCTCCTGCCGCCGTCGAGACGCCCGCAGCCGTCGAGTACGAGGAGTCTGAGTCCGAGCACTCCTTCGAGGTTCCTCGCGTCTATCCCGAGGCACCTGAGAAGGAAGAGCTGGATATCCCTCCCTTCCTGCGCTGATGACACCATCGCTTCTGGCCGGTGCCCGGATCTACCTGACTGAGGTCGACCCGGGCACCGGCCCGCTTGCGGGCAATGTGGGCCTGCATGTGGGTGACGATCCGGGGCTCGTTCGCCGGCGCCGCGAGGCCCTGGCGCATCTGATCGGCCGCGACATCGTCTGGATGGACCAGACGCATTCGACGCGTGTCGAGGCCCTGGCGTGCGTCGAGGGGGCGCCGAGGTTGGCGGGAGCCTCGTCGAACCTTGAAGCCCCTGCGCCGGGGGAGTGGGGTCCTGTTGGGGCCGACGGCATCGTCATCGATGCGCGTGGGTGGGTCGGGGCGCCTGGCCTCGCCGTCCAGACGGCCGACTGCCTGCCCGTCGTTTTGGCGGCCGACGGCGGTCGCGTCGTTGCGGCGGTCCATGCGGGCCGTCGCGGCCTCCTTGGCGGTATCCTTACCCGCGCCGTCGACGCGATCCGCGAGCTCGCCGATGGGCCTATTGACGCTCTGATTGGTCCAGCGATCTGCGGCAGCTGCTACGAGGTTCCTGCGCAGATGGTTCGCGAGAGCGAGGCCGTTGTGCCGGGAATCGGTGCTGTGACGTCGTGGGGGACCCCCTCCCTTGACCTGCCGCGGGCCGCGGCGGCTCTTTTGGCCGATGCCGGTGTGTGCGTGGAGATTGATCCGCGGTGCACGCTCGAAGATGGTGATCTCTTCTCCTATCGCGCCGATCCTGCGTGCGGGCGTCAAGCGCTCATTATTGTGCCTGCGTAAGCGAAAGCGGGTGCCCAGCCCACGGCGGCAAACCGTCGCCTCGGTTGGTTTTGTGCGCGTGAAACACCCCGTGATGCGCCTCGTCGGCCCGTTCCTTGCGACGCGCCGACGCCGCTGCGCCTCCTCGCCGTCAAGCGCCTGTAGCTTGTGGCTATGCATCGCCAAAAGGAGGAATGATGAGCGATTCGTTCGGTGCGCGCGCACGTAAGTTCATGGGCTGGTACTCCCAGGAGGAGCCCATCGATGAGTTTGAAGACTTCCAAGAGTTCGACGAGGTGGAAGAGGTAGCACCTGTGGCCGATATCACTCCCGTATCCCGTCCGACGCTGACCGCCATCCGTCGCGAGGAGCCCTCCGAGGATCTCACGCGCATCGTGACGATTCATCCCACCGCTTACTCCGACGCCGTGACCATCGGCGAGGCTTTCCGCGATGGGACCCCCGTCATCATCAATCTCACAGACATGGCTGAGGAGGAGGCGCGTCGCCTCGTTGACTTCGCCGCCGGCCTGACCTTCGGCCTACGCGGCGTCATCGAGCGCGTGACGGCGCGCGTGTTCCTGCTGTCTCCGGCCTCTGTCGAGGTCACCGGCGATAACTCCTCCTCGGCGCGTCGCGGTTCCCTCTATAACCAGGGCTGAGCCCCGTCGTGGTCGTTCTGTCGTGGGTTGCGTGGGGCCTGAGCGTCCTCATCAACCTGTACATGATGGTGTTGTTCGCGCGCGTCATCCTGGAGTGGATTCCATTTTTCGTGCGCGGATGGCGCCCCCGCGGGATTGTCCTCGTCGTCGCGAACGTTCTCTACGCGCTGACCGACCCGCCGGTTCGCTGGATTGGTCGTTTCATTCCGCCGGTGAGGATTGGCGACGGAATGACCATCGACATCGGTTTTTTGCTGTTGTTTTTGGTCCTTATCGTTGCGCAGCGCTTCGTGACTCTCCTTTATTTTATTAGCCAATAGGTAATATAACTAGGCATGAGAGCTCGCACATAAATCGCGTTCACCCCGTGATGAATGTTGCTAGTGTGACAATATCGGTTATTATTTTTGTGACGTGATAGCGGGCGGCCTTCCCGGTCGTCCAGACATGCGGGACTCCGCGTGTCCAATCGAAACGACCGAGAGGCGAAGCAATGGCCCTGCTCACTACCGAGGATGTCCTCAACAAGAAGTTCCAGTACGTCAAGTTCCGCGAGGGATACGACCAGGATGAGGTTGACGAGTTCCTCGATGAGGTTGTCTCCACCATCTACTCCCTGCAGATGGAGAACCAGGATCTGAAGGAAAAGCTGGAGGCCGCGGAGCGCCGCATCGCCGAGCTTTCCAACTCCGATTTCAGTCCCGCCGAGGCCCCCGCCCCCGCGGCCCCGGTTGTCGAGACCCCCGCCCCCGCGGCCCCGGCCCTCACCGGTCCGCAGGACGCCGAGTCCGCCACCTCCATGCTGGCCCTCGCCCAGCGCGTCCACGACGAGTACGTGCGCGACGGCGAAGAGCAGGCCGCCAAGATCATCGCCGAGGCCAACGCCGAGCGCGATTCGATCATCTCCGACGCCCAGAAGCAGAAGGACTCCCTGCTCAACCAGCTCGAGCAGGAGCGCGAGCTGCTCGAGAACAAGATCAACGGCCTGCGTACCTTCGAGTCCGAGTACCGCACGAACCTGCGCAGCCACCTCGAGTCCCTCCTCAACGAGGTCGGCAACGGCGAGAACTGAACGCAATCGCTTCGATCGGCGGCGGTGCACCCTGCGGTGTGCCGCCGCCGATCTTTAAGATAGGGAACCATGGCTGACTCCTCCCACCCGACCCACACCCGCGTGACGTGGATGTATGCGGGCCTCGTTTTCGTTGCCGCTATCGCCACCGATCAGGCGTCAAAGATCTGGGCGCGCAGCGCCCTCGATGGCCAGGGGCCGCGCCCGCTCCTCGGGCAGTGGCTGTCGCTTTCCCTCGTGCACAATTCGGGTGCCGCCTTCTCCTTCGCTGCCGGCAAGACATGGATTCTGACGATCTTCACCGTCGTCATCCTCGGCGCGCTGGTCGTGATGGCTCGCCGCGTTCACCGTGCCTCCACGCTGTTGGCGATCGCCCTGCTGGCGGGTGGGGCCGTTGGAAACCTGATCGACCGACTGACCGCCGAGCCTGGCTTCGGCGTCGGCCACGTCACCGACTTCATCGCCTACGGGACCTGGTTCGTGGGCAATGTCGCAGACATCTGGATCGTCCTTGGGGCGCCTCTGCTGGCCCTTGCGCTGTCCCGTGAACCCTCGAAGGAGGACGCCCAGTGAGTTCGCGTATGCTTCCCGTCCCCGATGCGCTCGTGGGGGAGAGGGTCGACGCCGCTTTGGCCCGCATGCTTGGCCTGTCGCGCTCGCGCTGCGCGGAGCTGGCGGGCGAGGGGCTCGTGTTGATCAACGGGGCGGCGGCCGGCAAGTCGGATCGCCTGGGCGCCCTCGACATCATCGAGGTCACTATTCCCGAGCCTCAGAGCAAGCCGACCCCCGTCACCGACATGGCGATTCTCTACGACGACGAGGACATTGTCGTCGTTGACAAGCCCGTTGGTGTCGCCGCCCACACGGGGCCCGGCTGGGAGGGACCCACCGTCCTGGGCAATCTCGAGGCGGCCGGGTATCGGATCACCAGCTACGGGCCTCCCGAGCGCCAAGGTATCGTCCACCGCCTTGACGTGGGCACCTCGGGGGCGATGATGGTCGCCAAGTCGGAGCTCGCCTACACGGTCATGAAGCGCGCGTTCAAGGAGCGCACGATCGAGAAGGTGTATCACGCGGTCGTCGCCGGCCACCTCGACCCCGCCTCGGGTACCATCGACGCGCCCATCGGGCGCCACCCCTCGCGCGAATGGCGCATGGCCGTCATCGACGGCGGGAAGCGCGCCGTCACCCACTACGACACCCTTGAGCTCATGGCGGGGGCCCAGCTCACCGAGGTCCACCTCGAGACGGGGCGCACCCACCAGATCCGCGTTCACATGGCGGCCGTCGGCCATCCCTGTGTCGGCGACACCTTCTACGGCGCGGACCCCACTCAGGCTGAGCGTCTGGGGCTCACCCGCCAGTGGCTCCACGCCGTGCGCTTGGGCTTTGCACACCCGCGCACGGGCATGCCGATGAGCGTGTCCAGCCCCTATCCGGCCGACCTTCAGTCCGCCCTGGAGACGCTGCGCCACCCCCGCGACTGACGCGGGGGAATATGCCCGCGTCACCCGGCCCCGGCCTCGTCGGTGAGCCGTGAGATGAACGACCGCGCGCCCCCGGGAGTCGCGCGGCCCCGGCGCGGTCCCGGACAGTAGAATCGACGCATGGCTGATTCCTTCGTGCACCTCCACAATCACTCCGAGTATTCGATGCTCGACGGGGCAGCGAAGACGAAGGCCATGGCGGAAGAAGCGGCGCGCCTCGGCCAGCCCGCGATCGGCCTGACCGACCACGGCTACCTCTTCGGCGCCTACGACTTCTACACGAACTGCAAAAACGCCGGTGTCAAGCCGATCATCGGCCTCGAGGCCTACGTGACCCCCGGCACGTCGCGCTTCGATCGTCAGAAGGTCCTGTGGGGCGAGCCGTGGCAGCGCGCCGACGACGTGAGCGCCGGCGGCTCCTACAACCACCTGACCCTCGTCGCCTACAACACGACGGGCATGCACAACCTCTTCCGCCTGGGGTCCTATGCCTCGACGGACGGCCAGTTCGGCAAGTGGCCGCGCGCCGATAAGGAGCTCCTCGCGCAGTTCCACGAGGGACTCATCGTGTTCACGGGCTGCCCCTCGGGTGCCGTGCAGACGCGCCTGCGCCTGGGGCAGTGGGACGAGGCCGTGGCTGAGGCCGCCCAGCTGCGCGATATTTTCGGGGCGGAGAACTTCTACGTCGAGGTCATGGACCACGGCATCGACATCGAGCGACGCACCCACCAGCAGGTCCTCGAGATCGCCAAGCTCATGAACGCGCCCCTCGTGGCCACCAACGACGCGCATTACGTCAAGCGCGATGATCGCAAGATCCAGGACGCGCTCCTGTGTATCAACTCGGGCTCGCGCATCAACGACCCCGACCGTTTCAAGTTCGACGGCGACGGCTACTACATCCGTTCCTCGGATGAGATGCGTTCGCTGTGGAGTGAGCTGCCCGGCGCCTGCGACTCGACCCTCGAGATCGCCGAGCGCTGCGACGTGCATTTCACGACCACGAAGGAGGGCGCGAACTACATGCCTGACTTCCCGGTCCCCGAGGGCGAGGATAAGACCTCGTGGTTCATCAAGGAGGTTGAGCGAGGCCTGCGTGACCGATTCCCGGGCGGCATCCCTGACGCCGTGCGCAAGCAGGCCCAGTACGAGGAAGACGTCATTATTTCGATGGGATTTCCCGGCTACTTCCTCACCGTCGCCGACTACATCAACTGGGCGAAGTCCCAGGGGATCCGCGTGGGGCCCGGTCGTGGTTCGGGCGCGGGGTCGATGGTTGCCTACGCCATGAAGATCACCGAGCTCAACCCCCTCGACCACGGCCTGATCTTCGAGCGATTCCTCAACCCCGAGCGAATCTCGATGCCCGACTTCGACGTCGACTTCGACGAACGTAGGCGCGACGAGGTCATCGCCTACGTCAAGCGCAAGTACGGCGAGGACCGCATCAGCCAGGTCGTCACCTACGGCACGATCAAGACCAAGCAGGCCCTGAAGGACTCCGCGCGCATCCTCGGCAAGGACTTCAAGGTCGGCGAGCAGCTGACTAAGGCGCTGCCCCCCGCCATCATGGGCAAGGACATCACGGTCCACGGCATCTTCGACGAGAAGGACAAGCGCTACGCCGAGGCCGCGGAGTTCCGTAAGTTCTACGAGGAGAACCCGGACACGCACGAGGTCGTTCAGTACGCGCTCGGTCTGGAGGGGCTCACCCGCCAGTGGGGCGTGCACGCATGCGCGGTCATCATGAGCTCCCACACGCTCACCGACATCATCCCGATCATGAAGCGCCCCCAGGACGGCGCCATCATCACCCAATTCGACTACCCGACGTGTGAGACGCTGGGCTTGCTGAAGATGGACTTCCTGGGCCTGCGTAACCTCACGGTCGTCTCCGACGCGCTCGAAAATATCGCGATCAACGGCAAGCCGGACCCGGACTTGGATCACTTGAGCTTCGACGATAGGAAGACGTACGAGCTGCTGGGACGAGGCGAGACCCTGGGCGTCTTCCAGCTCGATGGCGGCGGCATGCGCGACCTCCTCAAGCTCATGAAGCCCGACAACTTCGAAGACATCTCCGCTGTCGGCGCCCTGTATCGACCGGGCCCGATGGGCGCCAACTCGCACACGAACTACGCGCTGCGTAAGAACGGGCGTCAGGAGATCACGCCCATTCATCCCGAGCTTGCCGAGCCGCTCGAGGACATCCTGGGAACGACCTTCGGCCTGATCGTGTATCAGGAGCAGGTCATGCAGATCGCCCAGAAGCTGGCGGGATACTCGCTGGGCCAGGCGGACATCCTGCGTAAGGCGATGGGTAAGAAGAAGAAGGAGGTCCTGGACCAGCAGTTCAAGGGCTTCCGTCAGGGAATGGTCGACAACGGCTACTCCGAGGAGTCGATCAAGGCCCTGTGGGACGTCGTCGTGCCCTTCTCTGCTTACGCCTTCAACAAGGCTCACTCGGCGGCCTACGGCCTCGTCTCCTACTGGACGGCCTTCCTCAAGGCGAACTATCCGACCGAGTACATGGCGGCCCTGCTGACCTCGACGAAGGACAACAAGGACCGTCGCGCCCTCTACCTGGCGGAGTGTCGCCACATGGACATTACGGTCTTGCCCCCGGACGTGAACTCGTCGATGGGCAATTTTGCCCCTGATGGTGAGGCGATCCGCTTTGGTCTGAACGCTATCCAGAACGTGGGTGGCCCGGTCGTCGACGCCATCGTGGAAACCCGTGCTGAGAAGGGGCGTTTCGCCTCGTTCCAGGACTTCCTGGACAAGGTCCCGCAGGTGGTGTGCAATAAGCGCACGATCCAGTCCCTGATCCGTGCCGGCGCCTTCGACTCGATGGGGCACACGCGCCGCGCCCTCCTGGCTCGTTGCGACGAGGCCGTGGACGCGATCATCGACGTCAAGCGCAACGAGGCGATCGGGCAGTTCGACCTGTTTGGCGCTCTGGGGGAGGACGAGGAGTCGGGCTCGGGTCTGACGATCGACATCCCGGACCTGCCCGAGTTCGATCGCAAGACGAAGCTGGCGGCCGAGCGCGAGATGCTGGGCTTGTACGTGTCTGATCACCCGCTGCGTGGCGTGGAGGCGGCTCTGGCGCGCCACCAGGACTACGAGATCGCGCAGGTCGTGGGCTCGGAGGGCACGATGGCTGATCGCATCGTCAAGATCGCAGGCCTGGTCTCGGGCGTAACGACGAAGGTCACGAAGCAGGGCAACGCGTGGGCGATCGCGACGATCGAGGATCTGTCGGGCTCGGTGGATGTGCTCTTCTTCCCGCGTTCCTATGAGTCGATTCAGACCTACCTGGCTCAGGACATCATCGTCCAGATCGAGGGCAAGGTGAACGTGCGCGAGGAGGGCATGACCATCTACGGCCAGTCGATGACCCTCCTGGATCTGTCGGGCGGTGCGGACTTGCCGCTCGACCTTCGCCTGCCGGTGGCGCGCTGCACGCCCGAGCTGCTCACCGACCTGCGCGGCGTCCTCGAGTCCTACCCGGGCGGTTCCCCGGTGCGCCTGCACCTGACGGAACCGGGCCGCACGACGGTCGTCGAGCTGGATCCGAAGCTGCGCGTCGAGCAGACGAGCGCCTTCTTCAGCCATATTAAGGCCGTCGTCGGCGCGGGCGGGGTCGTCACCAGCTCGTAGGGCAGGCTCGCCGAGGCGGGCATCCTGACTTCGTCGGCGTGCGCGGCTGTGCCCCCGCGCCCGGTTTAGGAGGCGGCCCCGACGATTGCGGCGGCCCGTCCCCAGGGGGCGTCGACCTCGACCAGGTCCCCCGGGTTCAGGTGGTGGCCGCGGCGGGTTTCCACCTCGCCGTTGACGCTCACGTCGCCGGCTTGGATGAGTTCGCGGGCCTGCGCGCCGTCCTCTGCGAGGGAGGCGAGCTTGACGAATTGGCCGAGTTTGATCTGTCCGCGCACGGGAATCGTGGGGGTCGTCATGAGGGGTCCTTTCGCTGGTGGAGAGCGCATCACGCGCGAGGGCGTAGAGGAACAGTATCCTTGGTGGGAGAGACACACAATAAGGAGGAGCGGTGAGCGCTCACAACGACGATATCGATGCGGAGTTCCAGTCGCTGGTCGCATCGCTGGGGGAGACGGGGCCGTCGGCTACCTCTCAGCCGACGCGCGATCCGGACGATACGCCCGTTGACGAGTCGCTGCACCTAGAGGGTGGCCGTCTGTCGGTCGCGCTGGTGTTGGCCCCGATCGCCTACCCGGAGGCCCTGCACTCGCTGTTGGCGCTGTCGGGCATCCGCGAGTCTATCGTGCGTCTCAAGCCGTGGACTGCCGTGTGGCTGCGTGTTGAGACGACGCCGACGGACGAGGAGGAGCTCGACGCGCTGCTGATGGGCCAGCGGCCGATGCCGGACGTGGTCGATCAGGTTGCCCGCGCCGTCTCGCGACTGTCCAAGTATGGCGCGGTGGCGCTGATGAGTTGGCTCGTGGAGGGCGACGGCGTGGAGCCGGGAGTGTCGGGCCGTATTTCGGCCCAGCGCTACGTTGGCGGCGAGCCGGAGGAGACGATTCCCGCGGGTCTGCTGCTCGGCGCAATGCCTGCGGCGACGGAGGACCTGCTGTTGGGGCGCACGACGCCGGGCGATTACTCGGATTCGGTGAGTGCCGATGGTTCTCGGAAGGGCGGCGGCCCGCTTGGGTGGCTGCGCCGCAAGCAGTCATGACGGTCCTTGAGCTTCTTCCTGCCATTGATGTGACGGACGGGCAGGCGGTACGCCTGTCCTCGGGGTCGGTAGACGCCGGGAGCTGGGGCAGCCCCCTCGAGGTTGCTCACTCCTTCGCCGAGGCCGGGGCACGCTGGGTTCACCTCGTGGACCTCGATCTGGCTTTTGGTCGCGGCGAGAATTCCGCGCTCTTGGCCCGCGTGATCCGCGAGACGCCCGCGCGCGTCGAGCTGTCGGGTGGCATCGTGAGCCGCGCGGCCATCGACGTCGGCCTGGCCCTGGGGCCCGAACGCGTCAACATCGCGACGCAGGCACTGGGTGACATTGATGCGGTCTGCGAGGCCGTGGACGCCTATGGTGAGCGAGTCGCCGTGTGTCTGGATGTGCGCGGGGATCGCCTGGCCGCGCGCGGTGGGAGCGGCGAGGGTGGCAACGTCTGGGAGGCGCTGCGCGTGTTGAACGAGGCCGGCGTGGCCCGCGTGGTCGTCACCGACGTGACGCGGGATGGCCAGATGAGCGGCTCGAACCGCGAGCTGCTGGCCCGGGTTGTCGACGCGACGCAGGCTCGCATTATCGCCTCGGGTGGCGTGAACTCCCTGGCCGACATCGAGGCCCTGCGCGCGCTCGGCATCGAGGGCGCCATCGTAGGTAAGGCTCTGTACCAGGGTGCGTTCACCCTGGCCGACGCACTGGACGTTGCCGGATACGAGGAACTCTCATGAACCCCGCGCCCCCTTCTCTCACCGAGGAACAGAAGAATCGACTGGCGCAGCGCCTGTCGATGATGAGCCACGACCGCGCTGACGTTGGTCAGGGGCTGCCCCGTACCGCTCGTGCGCTCGCGCTGGGGCAGGGGAGCGACGGGGGAGCGGCCCGGCTTGAGGCCCTCGTTGATGCCCTCGTCTTTGAACGCGTCATCGTTCCCATCGACGTCGAACCGGACCCGCGCGTGACGGGCGTTCACGCCGGAGAAAACGGTCATAACCCGATCGACTTCGTGCGTGCGCAGACCCCCGCGGGGGAGGCGCTCGCCATCTATTCGTCGGTCCGCGCGCTGTCCGCGCATCGCCCCGGAGCCCGTCCGATGGCCCTGGACTTTCGCACGATTGGGCTGACCGCCCTCGTCGAGACGGGTGGACGCGTCGTCGTCAACCCGGGCACCGACGCGGTGTTGCTGCCGCGCCCAGCCGTCGCTGCCCTGGCGCAGGGGGACGAGTGGCTCCCCGCGTGGCGTGACGGCTCCCTGCGCGAGCTCCTGCTGGCCGAGGCCGCCGCGGCGTGTCCGGCCATCGTTGATCTGGAGATTGTTTACGCGGGCGACGGCCTCACCCGCGTCGTCGTGTCTGTGGACCGCGAGCGATTCGCCCAGGGGGCCGATGCCTCGGCGATGAAAGAGACGCTGTCGGGAGCCCTGAACGCCCTGGGAGCGAACCCCCGACTCATCGCCTCGGCCGACCGGGTCGAGATCGCGCCCGTCCTGCGCTGAGTGTGCACCGGACGCGGCCTGCACAGCGTGAGGCGTGCAACGGTCGCTGATCTGGCGCTCGTGTACCGTCTCTGGTAGGGTTGATACGACCGTCTGGGCGAAAGCCTGGAACGCAAGCGGAGAAATCCCACCTGGATACCCGCCTCTCGAAAGAGGGGATGCCGCCCGTCAGGGCGCCGCGCAGGGGATCGGGTTCGGCGGTCAGCACCGGTGCGTGTTGACCCGTTGGAAGCCTCCGTGCGCGTCGCGTAACGGAGGCTTTTTGTTACGCGCATAAGGATTCTGTGGAAGGAGCCGCTCATCAGCGAGACTCGCATCAATGAGCGTATTCGAGTCCCCGAGGTTCGCCTCGTGGGGCCCGGAGGTGAACAGGTCGGCGTCGTCCGAGTCGAGGACGCGCTGCGTCTGGCCGAAGAGGCCGGGCTCGATCTGGTTGAGGTTGCGCCGAATGCCAAGCCGCCCGTCGCAAAGCTCATGGATTACGGCAAGTACAAGTACGAAGCCGCCCAGAAGGCCCGCGATGCTCGCCGCAACCAGGCGAACACGCAGCTGAAGGAAATCCGCTTCCGACTGAAGATTGACGATCATGACTTCGGCGTCAAGAAGGGCCACGTGGAGCGCTTCCTGTCCGCCGGCGACAAGGTCAAGGTCATGATCATGTTCCGCGGTCGAGAGCAGTCTCGCCCCGAGGCCGGCGTTCGCCTCCTGCAGCGCCTGGCCGAGGAGATCGGTGACCTCGCCACCGTCGAGTCGATGCCCCGTCAGGACGGGCGCAACATGACGATGGTGCTGGCCCCCACCAAGCGCAAGGCTGACGCCCTGACCGAGCAGCGCAAGCGCCGCGAGGCCGAGCGCGCCGAGCGTCGGGGCAAGCGCGCGGAGCGCGCCAGCAAGGACCAGGCCCGAGTGGCAGCCGACAAGGCTGACGAACAGGACTGACGGCGATACCCATCGCCTCACAACGAAGGAATAGAAATGCCGAAGAACAAGACTCATTCCGGTGCTAAGAAGCGCTTCCGTACGACCGGCTCGGGCAAGATCATGCGCGAGCAGGCCGGCGCCCGCCACCTGCTGGAGCACAAGTCCAGCCGCAAGACCCGCCGCCTGGCCACCGACCAGGTCCTGGAGACCGCCGACGTCAAGCGCGTCAAGCGTCTGCTGGGCAAGTGAGCTCGAGTTAGAGGAGAACAGTAGAAAATGGCACGTGTTAAGCGTTCTGTCAACGCCAAGAAGAAGCGTCGTACCGTACTCGAGCAGGCCTCCGGCTACCGTGGCCAGCGCTCGCGCATGTACCGTAAGGCCAAGGAGCAGGTCACTCACTCCTTCGTCTACTCCTACCGCGACCGCAAGGCCAAGAAGGGTGACTTCCGTCGCCTGTGGATCCAGCGCATCAACGCTGCCTCCCGCGCTCAGGGCCTGACCTACAACCGCCTCATCCAGGGCCTGAACCTGGCTGGCGTCGAGGTCGACCGTCGCATGCTGGCCGAGCTGGCCGTTTCCGACATTAACGCGTTCAACGCCCTGGTGAAGGTCGCCAAGGACGCGCTTCCCGCCGACGTCAACGCCCCCAAGGCCTGATTGGTGGGTTCTTTTCCCGAGCGCCTGACCCTTCTCGATAATCCCCGCGCCGATCGCGTGCGCAGGGTATCGGGTCTGGTCGGGCGCTCGGCGCGTTCACGCTCGGGCCTGATGCTCGTCGAGGGGCCACAGGCCGTGCGCGAGCTCGCGCGCTTCCGCCCCGGCGCTGTCCGTGACGTGTACGTGCGGCAGGATGCGTGGGACACGCACGCTGACGTCGTGGAGGCTGCGAGGCGTGCGACCCGGTGGGTGCATCCCGTCACGAACGAGGTCTCGGCGGCGCTTTCGCGTGATTCGCAGGGCGTGTGCGCGGTGGCGTCCCTCGATGCCCTCGTGCGTGAACTGCCGGAGCCGAGCGTGGGCGAGACCCTCGTCGTGCTCGCTCAGGGGCGCGATCCCGGCAACGTCGGCACGATCATTCGCACGGCCGATGCATTCGGTGCCGTCGGCGTCATCGCCGTGGCGGGCACGGTGGATGCCTCGAGCCCGAAGGTCGTGCGCGCCAGCGTCGGTTCGGTGTTCCATATTCCCGTGCGCGTCGTGCCTTCCTTTGAGGAAGCGCGCGCTCTCGTGCACGGCCGCGGTGCCGCCTTGCTGGGGACCAGCGGCGGCGGAGGATCCGTCGACTTGGCGCAGATGTTTGTGCAGGGCGTCTCGGCACGCTCCCGCCTGTCGCAGTCTCACGCGTGGGTGTTCGGCAACGAGGCGAAGGGGCTGTCGGGTGACGACATGCGCCTGTGCGACGCGCTCGTCTCGATCCCGATGAGTGGGGACGCGGAGTCCCTGAACGTTGCCAGCGCGGCCGCGACGTGCCTGTTCGCATCCCAGACGGTGCGAGGCCTTCACAGCTGACTGGCCTTTGCGGCGCAGCGGTGCGCACGCGACTACGCTGGGTCTCATGAAGTTAGGTGACCTGTCCGAGGCCCAGTTGGTGTCTCACTTCCGTGAGTCTTTCCCGCGAGGCGAGCGCACGATCATCGGCATCGGCGACGATTGTGCTCAGGTGGCTGCTCCCGAAGGATCCTTTATTGTGACGACGGACGTCATGGTTGAGGACCAGCATTTTCACCTCTCGTGGTCGACGGGATACGAGGTGGGGGAGCGCGTAGCGGCGCAGAGTCTCGCGGATATTGACGCGATGGGTGGGCGCCCGTCGGCGCTTGTGGCGTCGGTGGTTGCTCCGCGCGGCATGGACGCCGACGTCTTCCTCGATGTGGTCCGAGGCCTGGGGGACCGTGCGCGCCAGGCTGGTGCGGGCGTCGTGGGGGGAGACTTGAGCGCGGGGGAGAAGCTCGTCGTCTCAATCACGGCTTTTGGATACTGTCCCGGGCCCGTTGTGCGCCGCGACGGCGCGCGTCCCGGTGACGTGATCGCGGTGAGCGGCACCCTCGGTTTTTCCTACGCCGGACTGGATCTGCTCGAGGGGGGCCACGTCGTCCCGAGCGCGCGGGGCGTGGAGGAGCTCGGGGAGCTCGAGCCCTTCGTGCGGACCTACCGCTCTCCCCATCCTCCGCTCGGATCGGGCGTGGCTGCGGCGGGGGCGGGCGCCCGCGCGATGATGGATCTCTCCGACGGTCCCGCCGCAGATGCGACGCGTATGGCCGCCGCCTCCGGTGTCGTCATTGACTTTGATCGGCCCTCGATCGAGGAGGAGGCCTGGAAGCTACAGGGGCCGGCGCTGATCTGCCGGGCGGATCCCGTGTGGTGGGTGCTCCAGGGCGGCGAGGAACATGGGATGCTCGCGGCATTCCCTCCCGATGTACAACTGCCTGAGGGTTTCCGGGCGATCGGTCGCGCGCGCGAATGCGCGGCCGGGGAGACGCCGTGTGCGATGTTCGATGGCGAGGTCCTGCGCGGTGCGTGGGATCATTTCTCCTCCGATTCCGTAGACTAGTGTGATGTGGGCCGCTGGAGTCCTCGTCGGTAGGCGGGGAGGCCAAGCGGCGTGACGACCAACGATTGGAGTGCATCAGGATGACCGCGTCGACCGAGAGGGCCCAGGCCTCGTCCCGTCCCATGTCGCGCCTCGCGCGTAAGCTCGCCGAGTCCTCGGAGGAGATCCCCGCCACCGCAGGCCTGTCGCTTCCGGCCTTGCGCGGAGACGCGGCGGTGCCTCCGACGAAGGCGCTGCCGGTCGTGGGTGAGGACGAGGCCTCCACGAAGTAACAGGGCGCCCTTACCCAAACAGCGCGACGCCGACGCGTGCGCGTGTCGTTGCCCAACCCTCGCGTCATGACGTAGGCTGACACCACCGTGTAGTTACCGAGCATGTAAGGGTGTGAGCGATGAGGGTGCAGATGCCCGGTCCGCAGTACGGGGTGCCAGGCAATGCGCGCCCGCGCATGTCGACGTGCAGGCCGCAGTGGCGAAAGAGACGCGCGTGGACGCGAAAGGACGCCCTCACGGTTCTTGTTTTGGTTGCGATCGTCGTCGGTTGCATGGGGGCGCTCGGATGGATCGCGAAAAAAGAGGGAACGCCCGATGGGGAGGTGCGACGGTATCTGACCTACCTTGCGCAAGGGGACGCCGAGGGGGCGCTGTCGATGGTCGATCCTGGCGTGCCCAACGACCAGCGTCTCTTCCTGACCAACGACGTCATGGCCTCGGCCTCGTCGCGCCTGATCATCGAATCCGTTGAAGCCGAAGATAACGGCGGCAAGCGTGTCGACTCCTCGACAGTTACCGCAACGATGCGACTCGACGGCGATCGCTTCACGCACGTCTTCACCGTTGAGCGCGCGAAAGGCAACGGGGCCGTGTCGGCCTGGACGCTGCGAGATGGCCTGTTCGTCACGCTGCCCGTGTCGGGCTCTCGCGTGCCCCAGTTCAGTGTCGGCGGCGTCGTCGCGGACCTTGATCCCTCCGCATCCAAGAAACGGGACTTCCTGTTTTTCCCCGGCGTTTACACGGTCGAACCAGAAGGCGTTGGAGCGTACGTGACCGCTCCTTCCCAACAGGCGGTGATCGAGGATGGGAGCCATGACAGTCCATACGAGACGACAGCCCTCACTCTCCAGGGAGCGCTGAGCGCCGAGCTGAAAACGGAAGCGCTCCAGGCGATGCAAGATGCGGTGCAGGCGTGCGCGACGCAGGGAACGAATATGGCCGACTCGTGTCCCTCCGCTCTACATTCGTCGAGTCTGAGTGTCCTTGAGGTCTCGAAACTCCCATCTGCGCTGGTGAGCGCGACCGAGGATGGCTCCTACACTGGCGAGGACGGAGCTATCCGCTACCAGGACACGGGCGGTTGGTTCCCTGATCGTAGCCCCCACGACCTCACTGTGCGTCCCACCGCGACGGTTGCCACCACGGAGGGAGGGATCCCCGTGGTCACTCTTGACGGCAAACCCGTTTTCTCTGTCAGTCTCAGCGTGCCCTGGTTCTAACGAGATACGTCCTCGTGTGGCGCGTTGATGCGGGGGATTCGTCTGCGTCGGAGGTGTTTGACGGGGACATTTCGCTGGTGATAGCATTCGTGGTGTCGTGGTAACCAGTTGTCGAGGAAGTCTCTGGTGGATTACCCGAGACATCACCGACGGACGCCGTGAGGAGCGAGCAATGAATGCTGCTAGTGATGATGTGACCGGGAGCGCGATCCGTCCGATAGCTAGTGGCATGGATGGCGATCCCGTCCCCGATCCGCCGACGTTGTCATCGAGTGTGCCAGGCATGTCCGCCCCGCTGTCGGCTTGTGCATACAGCCCTGGACAGGGCCAGTTTCCGATGGGTGAGCCGATTGCGATGGCACCGGCGATGGCTGGCGGAGTTCAGCCCTTAGTCACTGCGGTCTCGCAGCGTCCGCGCAAGCGCGCCAACCCCATCTTTTTCGCTAGCCTGTTCCTCGTTGCACTCGTGGTGGTAGCCGTTGGCAGCTTCGCCCTTGCGAACTCAATGCGTACACCCGAAGCGCAGGTGCGCCGTTACCTGGACTACCTCGCACAAGGGAACGCCAGCGCTGCCACAGCGATGGTTGATCCAGGTGTGGACAACGATGAACGCGTCTTTTTGACGGACGAGGTCATGGCCTCGGCAACCTCGCTGCTGCAGGTCGAAGATGTCGTCGACAGGGATGAAGGCAGCGCATCGAAGAAACACACCGTGGATGCCACAGTGACGGTCGGCGATGTCCATTTTACATTCCCCTTTGAAGTCCAAGAGAGTAAACCGACACTGGGAATCATCAAGAACTGGACGATCCAAGACGCCCTAGTCGTTCCCATCGCCGTCAGGATTAAGGATGTGTCGACGTTTAGCATCGGCGGCGTGACGGCGCCGGTCAGTGATGACAATTATTTTCCATACACGTCCCCGATCTACATGCTGTATCCAGGGGTCTACACGGTGAGTGCCGCCGACCCGGGGGATTATATCGAAGCCGACCCGGTCATCTTCAAGGCCGCGAGAGACGAGTACAAGTACGGTGCCGACCCGCTTCGCTATGTGACAGTCGATACATCATACAGTGATTCGTTGCTTGCAGCTGCGGTCGAGGCGATGGTCGCGCAGACCACGTCGTGCGCCACGCCTCCGGGGAATCTCGATACGGTGTGTCCCTTTGGGCTACAGAGGACAGATCTGACCGTCCTCGAGGTCAAGCAGATGCCGACCGAGGCGAAAGAGTGGGCGGACTCGACCTCGGAGTTCCACGACTATGCCTTCTTTAAGGTGCAGCAGGGGGCCGGGACTCCGATCTACACCCTGAAGTCAACTGTGTACGCGACGCTGAAGTTTGACGAAAACGGAAAGATCGTGGTCGATTCTGCTGGTAAGCCTCAGTTCTGGCTGAGGTACGAAGTCGAATAAGTATGACAATCCTCGCTCCTCGATCGCTTGGCGGTCGGGGAGCGTGTCGTATCCGTAGTGTGACACGGCTTTGACTCTCGGCTGCTGGCGTGTGATCATGGGCACGTCTTTTTGACCGGTGGTTGGTATTGGTGTGTTTGTCGCCCAATGCTGGCTCCGGACCATCAGCGCATCGTGAGGAGCGAGTCGTGAGTACTGACAATAACGAAACTACCGGCAGCGAGATACCTGCACCGTCCCCGGCTGGGGCAGACCCAACTTCTGGCGCCGCCCCCATTCCGGGGCCCGGTGCCGCGCCTGTTCCGGGGCCCGGTGCTGCGCCTGTTCCGGGGCCCGGTGGGGTTCCCGCCGCGGGGGTGTCCTTCACGCCGGTCTCGCCTGGCGCGCGTAAGCGCGTGAAGGTGATCGGAGCGCTGGTTGGTGTTCTCGTGGTGCTGGTGATCGCCGGCGTCGTTGCTATCAAGGTGATGAATAGTTCGCGCACGCCCGAGGCCGAGGTGCGCAAGTATCTGGATCTGCTGGCTTCCGGTCAGGCCAGTGCGGCGACGGCGATGGTTGATCCCGGCGTGAGAAACGATCAGCGTAGCTTCCTGACCGACGACGTGATGGCCTCGGCGACGTCGCTGCTGGTCGTCGAGGACGTGGTCGCCGATAAGAATGACAGTTCTGATACGCGCATGGTGACCGCCACCATGCAGGTCAACGGGGAACGCTTCACCCACGAGTTCACCGTGACGAAGGGGGCGTCGACGATGGGCGTTCTGAATAACTGGACAGTCAAGGATTCTCTGGTCGCTCGGGTCAGCGTTGATGTCGAGGGATACGCCCAGTTCAGCGTCGGCGGCGTGAATGCCGATGCGTCCGCGGTGGGCCGTAACGAACAGGAGAACGACTACCTCTTCTACCCCGGCGTCTACACGTTCACGCCCATCGCGGCGAGCGAGTATGCAGACTCCAACCCCGAGACGGTTTCTGTCCTCGATGATGGGTTGGGTGGCAGAGACAACGTCGTGACTCTCAAGGCCACCTACAACACCAAGCTGACGGCGGCCGCGATCGAGGCGGGGCAATGGGCCATTGACACCTGCTCGACCATTCCGGGCAACCAGAATTCTTGGTGCCCATTTGCGATCCAGAGCGATGCCGTCACCGCGGTAACGGGTGGCTCAATGCCGAAGGCGCTGGCGCCGGTGTCCGAGGAGCAGCCGACGGTCTTTCGGGCGACTGTCGTCTTCACGGCGACGTACAACAACAAGTACTACATGGCAGGCACGCAAGACGTGGAGGCCAAGGTGGAGATTCGCGCGCAGCTGGATGACAACCAAGTACTCAAGCTGGACAAGGACGGTAAGCCCGACTTCGAAGTGAGTTTCACCCGCTAAGGTCCCCCGGCAAGCGACCTGTCGCGCTCCTCGATCGCTTGGCGGTCGGGGAGCGCGTCGTATCCGTAGTGTGACACGGCTTTGACTCTCGGCTGGTGGCGTGTGATCATGGGCACGTCTTTTTGACCGGTGGTTGGTATTGGTGTGTTTGTCGCCCAATGCTGGCTCCGGACCATCAGCGCATCGTGAGGAGCGAGTCGTGAGTACTGACAATAACGAAACTACCGGCAGCGAGATACCTGCACCGTCCCCGGCTGGGGCAGACCCAACTTCTGGCGCCGCCCCCATTCCGGGGCCCGGTGCCGCGCCTGTTCCGGGGCCCGGTGCTGCCCCCATTCCCGGGCCCGGTGCCGCGCCTGTTCCGGGGCCCGGTGCTGCGCCTGTTCCGGGGCCCGGTGGGGTTCCCGCCGCGGGGGTGTCCTTCACGCCGGTCTCGCCTGGCGCGCGTAAGCGCGTGAAGGTGATCGGAGCGCTGGTTGGTGTTCTCGTGGTGCTGGTGATCGCCGGCGTCGTTGCTATCAAGGTGATGAATAGTTCGCGCACGCCCGAGGCCGAGGTGCGCAAGTATCTGGATCTGCTGGCTTCCGGTCAGGCCAGTGCGGCGACGGCGATGGTTGATCCCGGCGTGGATAACGATCAGCGTAGCTTCCTGACCGACGACGTGATGGCCTCGGCGACGTCGCTGCTGGTCGTCGAGGACGTGGTCGCCGATAAGAATGACAGTTCTGATACGCGCACGGTGACCGCCACCATGCAGGTCAACGGGGAACGCTTCACCCACGCCTTCCGTGTCACCTCGGATGAGGCAACGATGGGGGTGCTCGATAACTGGAAGATTAGGGACTCGCTGGCGGTGCCCGTGACCGTGGACGGTGACGGGATCGATCAGTTCTCCGTCGGTGAGACGAAGGCCTCTATCGACAAGGCAAGCTTCTTCATGGAAGGGCGTTCCTTCCTCTTCTATCCGGGCGCATACAATTTCACGCCCGTCGTGCCCAACGAGTACGTGGACGCGACTCCCGTGCCCGTCTCCGTGCTCGATGAGGTGCACACTCGAAATAGCGATGGCAGCAGCGACGTCACCTTCAAGGCAACCTACAACGACAAGCTGGAAGCCGCTGCTCTCGAAGCAGCTCAGGCGCTCGTTGAATCGTGTGGGACATACCCGGGCAACCAGGGCGACGACTGCTCATCCCTGATTCAGGGACAGAGCGTCACCGCTATTTCCATCAAGGAAAAGCCGACATCTCTCGATTCCTACAGCTTCGATCCAACGTCATTTTCTGGGAGCGTGACCTACACGGTCACGACAGAGGGAACGCTGTTCGCCGGAACGAGGGACGTCGGCCTGACAGTGAAGGTCGACGCGCGTTTCGACGATGACGGAGTGCTGAAGGTGACCGCCGACGGCAAGCCGGACTTTAAGGTGTCCTTCGCCTACTAACGTCCGCTTCTGCCGTCCCTATACACCTGGTGCCCGTTCGCGTGAAGCGGACGGGCACCGCTTATCCGCACTGTGATCCTTCTTTGACTCGTTGCATGCGTGGCGTAATACTGGGCGCGGTTGAGTGGCTGGATGACGTCGCGCACAGCGTGTGCCGCCGTCCGGCTGAGGATTGTCAACGTTGTGAGGAGCACACGATGGGCACTGAGAAGAATCAAGCGAACACGGCACCGATACCGGAACACCCCGCAACCCCCGCGATTCCGGCTCCGTCGACGTCCGCCGGGGGAGGCGTGGCGTCGACGCCTCCATCTGGCCGGGGCAAGAAGCGGGCGATCCGGATCGGCATCCTCGTTGGTGTCCTCGCGGTGCTGGTGATCGCCGGCGTGGTGGCGCTCAAGGTTGCCAACAGTTCACGCACGCCCGAGGCCGAGGTGCGCAAGTACCTGGATCTGCTGGCCTCCGGTCAGGCCAGTGCGGCGACGGCCATGGTTGATCCTGGCGTGCCGAACGACCAGCGTCGCTTCCTGACCGACGACGCCATGGCCTCGGCGACGTCGCTGCTGGTCGTCGAAGACGTGGTCGCCGATGCGAACGAGGACTCCCAGACCCGTCAGGTGTCGGCCACCGTGCAGGTGAACGGCGAACGCTTCACCCATGCCTTTACCGTGACCAAGGACAAGCCGACGATGGGCGTTCTCAATAACTGGACGGTGAAGAACTCCCTGGCTGCGCAGGTCAGCGTCGACGCGCAGGGATACACCCAGTTCACCGTCGGAGAGGTGAGCGCCGACGCTCCACGCAAGCTTGTCTCCGGTAAGCCGGCCACGTACTTCTTCTACCCCGGCGTCTACACGTTCACGCCCGTCGCCCCGAGCGAATACGTGAATGTCAACACCAAGACCGTTGCCGTCCTTGACGGCGTCCACGGTGGAACCGCCAACGATGCTGACGCCGCCGACGTGTCCCTGGAAGCAACCTACAGCGACAAACTGAAGGAAGCGGCGCTCGAGTCCGCGAAGGAATTCCTGAACTCCTGCGCATCCATCCCGGGCAACCAGAATTCTGAGTGCCCCTCCGCCCTCAATAGCGACGCGGTGAGCGCGATCTCCATCAAGACGATGCCCACAACGCTCGAACCGATGGACCTGGACCCGGGGGTCTTCCAGGGTCAGGTCACTTTCGCGGTGACATACTCCGACAAGTCCTACATGCCGGGCACGCGCGACGTCGACGCCGCGGTGGTTGTCAACGTCCAATTCGCCAACGATGGGACTCTCAAGCTCACACCGGAGGGCACACCGGACTTCTGGGTGGGCGCATCCCGCTAAGGCCGGCGCCGCCTTCGACACGGACGTCTTTCACGCGCGTAGCGCAGGAGACCCTCGCGGTCACTGTGATAGCGACAAGCGGCGCGGGGCTCATGCCTCGCGCCGCTACTTGTCTGATCCGGACAGGATGCCTCTGAGCTGCGCGCGATGCGTGTCCCCCTTGAAGAAAACCACGCCGCGCGGTCCTGTATCGCATGCGTGTTGAATCAGGTTATGGCGTGTGAGAAAATTGCTCGGTTTTTGTATCCACCAGGCACTCCATGACGTCCGCTTCCGGGCGCATGACGGACGCGGGGCAGAGAGGAACAACGATGAAACAGAGCAGCGAGGATAATAGCCACGGTCTGACGCCTCCTCCCGCTCCTGAGGAGGCAGGAGCTCCGGCTGTGTCCGAAGCCCACGCCGTCCCTGCGCCACCTGCGGCGCAGCAGGCGCCCGCGCAGGTTGTCCCCGCAGATCAGTTTGCTGGCGTTCCCACGCCGCAGGTGCAGGGCTCCCTCTCCTTTACCCCCATGTCGACTACGAGCAAGCGCCGCGTCAAGCGCACCGCCATCGTCCTGGTTGCGATCATGGTCCTTGGACTCGTGGGTGCCGTGAGCCTCATGTTCGCCAACTGGACGCGTACGCCCGAGGCCCAGGTGCGCCAGTACCTGGACCTCCTGGCCGACGGCAAGGCCAGCGCGGCGACAGCGATGGTCGACCCCGGCCTGCCCAATGACCAGCGTGGCTTCCTCTCCGACGACGTCATGGCCTCGGCGAGCGCGCGCCTGGTGGTCGAGGACGTGGTTGCCGACTCGACCAGCGGGAACATTCGCATCGTCACCGCCACGATGCAGCTCGATGGCGACCGCTTTACCCACTCCTTCCGTGTGTCCTCAGCCAAGCCCACGATGGGCTTCCTGAAGAACTGGAAGATCGAGGACGCGCTCGTGACGCGCGTGCTCGTCACCGGCGAGAAGGTCAACCGTTTCTCCGTCGGCGACGTCACGTCTTCTCTCGATGGCAACAAGTACTCCTCGGGCACCTCCTTCGTGTTCTACCCGGGGGTCTACACCTTCACCCCGGTCGATACGGGTGAGTACGTCAGCGCTGATCCAGTCAAGCAGCCCGTCAAGGCGGGGGCGAGCGACTTCCTGACGAATTCCTCGAGCGCTACCGTGGAGTTGACTGGACGGTATAACGACAAGCTCGCCCAGGAGGCTCTCAACGCCGCCGTTGATCTGACGAACTCCTGCGTGACGATCCCCGGCAATATCAACAAGGCTTGCCCCTACGCCGTTCAATCCAAACACCTATCGGTGCTGGAGCTGAAGTCGGCGCCGACCTCTGTGAAGCAGGATGGCCCTGGGAGCGATACCTACACTGGCGAGGCAGTCTTCAGCATTCAGAGCGACTCTGGTTTCGACAAGTCTCCTCACGACGAGGAAGCGACGGTGAGGGTCACCGTCAAGCTGGACTCCGACGGGAAAATCCAGCTCGACTCGGCGGGCAAGCCGGTCTTCGACGTGAAATTCGGGTTCTGACAAGGGGCGGCGCGGGGCGAGGGCTCCGCGCCGCTTCTTGTGTTGAGAGTTGTTTGCCAATTGGGTGGCACACGGCGCGTGGGACGCTATGATGGGTTGTTGGTAACTCTGTCACAGCGAGAGTGGAGCAGCCTGCATGAGCAACGACGCACAGGTAACGACGACGCGCCGGCCCGGACGCCCCAAGGCCGGTTCTGAGGACAAGAAGGCGCGCATCCTCGCCGAGGCGCTGACTCTCTTCTCGACCCGCGGCTACGTGGCGACCTCCCTGGCGGATATTGCGCGGGCGTCGGATATTTCCAAGGCGGGGTTGCTCCATCATTATTCGTCGAAGGACCAGCTGTTGGCCGCCGTCCTGGACGAGCGCGATCGGCGCACGATGAGCCGCCTGCCCGACGGGGACAAGGGGACAGAGGCGGCGCTCGACGCGTGGGTGGAGATGGTGGCGCATAATCAACGTCATCCCGATGGCGTCGCCCTGTACACCGCGATGTCCGCGGCGGTCATCGATGCGAGTCATCAGGCCTACCCCTGGTTCCGTCAGCATTTGATGGCCACGATCGAATACCTGGTGGACACCCTCGAGCGCGGAAAGGCCGCCGGCGAGGTCCATCCCGACGCGCCGAGCGAACAGATTGCCCGCAAACTCGTCGCGCTGTCCGATGGCTTGCAGGTCCAGTGGCTGTGCTCGCGTGCCGATGGTGGGCGCGATGTCGACATGCGAGCGGTGACAGCGGGCGTCGTCTCGGATATCAAGGATCGGTGGCTTATTCGTTCTTGATCGCAGCGTTGCCTCCTCACGCTCGAAGAAGGCATGAGAACGGCAATCACAGTTGTCTATGTCCAATGTCACAATGGCTTGTGTTGGGCGCGGGGCTTAGGTCCCGTGCTTCCGTGGCGCGACGAACGCGCCCACGGCGCCACTAAGAACCCTCAGGCGCGTTAGGATAGACAAACCAGCATGCTTTACACCGTCGGAAGCCTGGCACGCCGCAGAGCGAGGACGCGCGGTCAATGATCGAGGCGCACGTGATGCGGAGTATCCGACACTCACCCGAGCCTGGAGGGCCACGCATGACGAACGCCGCCGTTCCCACCCCACCCCGACCCAGCACGCACGGCGCCAAGGGACGCCAGTGCCCCGATGACCTGTGGAAACTGGGGGAGAGGGCCGTCACCCGAGCGCGCCGCTGGGCAGACGAGTCGGCCCACGAACCTACACCTCAATCCGCGAAGCTGCTCTCCCGGATCCTCGCCGACCCGGACGGCCTGACGTTCACCACCCGTTTCGTCGACGACGTCGTGCGTCCCGTGGACCTCGACGTGGCCAGCGCGGCCCTCCAGAAACTGGCACGGGGACGCAAGGACTTCCTGCCCCCGGCGCTCGCCGCCGCCATGGGCCTCGGATCGAGCGCGTCGCGCCTGGCGCCGCGCAGCGTGACGGCCATCGCGCGCCGAGTCTTCCGCGAGATCGTCGGTGACCTGGTCGTCGACGCGACGGACAAGGGCCTCGGCCCGGCGCTCGCCCGCCTGCGCGCAGGCGGACACCGCCTCAACGTCAACCTCCTGGGCGAGGCCGTCCTCGGAGAGAAGGAAGCCGCCCACCGCCTCGCCGAGGTCTCCCGCCTCGTCACGCGCGAGGACGTCGACTACGTCTCCATCAAGGTCTCTGCGGTCACCGGCCCGCACAACCCCTGGGGCTTCGACGAGGTCGTCGCCCATGGCGTGCGCGCCCTGGCGCCCCTCTACCGACTCGCACGCGACAACGGGACCTTCCTGAACCTCGACATGGAGGATTACAAGGACCTGGATCTCACGATCGCCGTGTTCACCGCCATCCTCGACCAGCCGGACATGCGCGGCTACGAGGCCGGCATCGTCCTCCAGGCCTACCTGCCCGACTCCCTCGGTGCCCTTCAACGTCTCCAGGAGTGGGCGTCCGCGCGCGTCGATGCCGGCGGCTCGCGCATCAAGGTCCGCATCGTCAAGGGCGCGAACCTGTCCATGGAGAGGGTGGATGCCGAGATCCACGGCTGGGAGCTCACCACCTGGCCCTCCAAACAGGCCACCGACACCAACTACAAGCGCATGCTCAACTGGGCGATGACCCCCGAGCGCACCCGCGCGATCCGCCTGGGCGTGGCCGGACAAAACATCTTCGACATCGCCTTCGTCTACGAGCTGCGCGCGGCGCGCGGCGTCGAGGACAGCGTCGAGTTCGAGATGCTTTCCGGCATGGCGACCGGCATTCAGGAGGTCGTGCGCCGAGACGTCGGCTCCCTCCTCCTGTACGTGCCCGTCGTCAACCCCCGCGAGTTTGACGTCGCCATCTCCTACCTCGTGCGTCGCCTGGAGGAAAACGCGGCCCCCGAGAACTTCATGTCCGGCGTCTTCGACATCGCCACCAACGAGGACGTGTTCGCTCGAGAGCGCGACCGATTCCTCGCCGCCCTGTCCGACGTGGATCCGCACGCGCCCATCCCCGTTCCCAACCGCTCCCAGAACCGGCTCGCGGAGCGCGACGGCGGCGTCCCGGTCGAACAGGGGAGCCTCGATGAGCGCGCCCGTCGGCCTTTCTCCTCGGAGGCTGACTCCGACCCCGCCCTGGCCACCAACCGCCAGTGGGCGCGCGACATCGCCGAGGCCATCCCGGCCTCGACGCGAGGGGAGGAGACCGTGCGCCAGGGCGCCCAGGCCCTGGCCACGCGCGAGGCAATCGACGCGCTGATCGATGCGAGCGCCAAGGCCGCCCACGCCTGGCAGGCCCTGGCCCCCGAGGAGCGAGCCGCCGCGCTGCACCGCGTCGGCGACGTCCTCGCCGCGCGCCGAGGCGAGCTCATCGAAGTCGCCGGCTCCGAGGCTGGCAAGACGATCGACCAGGCCGACCCCGAGGTGAGCGAAGCCATCGACTTCTGCCACCACTACGCGGATGCCTCGCTGCAGCTTACCGACGAGGCACACATGGCGGGGGCATGCTTCGTCCCCGTGGACGTCACCGTCGTCGCCTCACCCTGGAACTTCCCGGTGGCCATCCCCACCGGTGGCGTCGCGGCTGCACTGGCCGCGGGCAGCGCCGTCATCCTCAAGCCGGCGCCTCCCGCCAAGCGCTGTGCCGCGGAGCTCATCGCGGCCTTCCACGAGGCCGGAGTCCCCAAGGACCTGGTGGCGCTCGCCCCCCTCGAGGACGGGGACGTGTCACGCCACCTGGTGACCCACGAGCGGGTTGACCGTGTCGTGCTGACCGGCTCCTACGAGACGGCGCGCCTCTTCAAGTCGTGGAAACCCGACATGCATCTGCTGGGCGAGACCAGCGGCAAGAACGCCATTATCGTCACCCCGTCGGCCGACCCCGACCTGGCCGTGCGCGACATCGTCTCCTCGGCGTTCGCCCACGCCGGCCAGAAGTGCTCGGCGTCCTCCCTGCTGATCCTCGTTGGGTCGGCCGGACACTCCGCGCGCATCGCGCGCCAGCTCGTGGACGCCGCAGCATCGCTGCGGGTCGGTGCGCCCTCCGCCCTGGACTCCCAGGTGGGACCCGTGGTCGTGCCCGACGACGAGAAGGCCCTGCGCGGACTCACCACGCTAGGACCCGGCGAACACTGGGTGCTCAAGCCCCGCTGCCTGGGAGGCGGCCTGTGGACGCCGGGCATCCGCGCGGGAGTCGTTCCCGGCAGCGAGTTCCATCTCACCGAGTACTTCGCGCCCGTCCTCGGCGTCATGCGCGTCGACACGCTTGAGGACGCCATCGAGGCGGTGAACTCCGTCGACTACGGCCTCACCTCCGGGCTCCACACCCTGGATACCGACGAGCTAGCTCAATGGCTGGACGGCATTCAAGCGGGCAATCTCTACGTCAACCGCGGCATCACGGGGGCCATCGTGCGCCGCCAGCCCTTCGGTGGGTGGAAACGCTCCGCGATCGGTTCGACGACGAAGGCGGGCGGTCCCTCCTACCTACTGGGCCTGGGCGATATCGAACCTGCCCACGATCAGCTCGCGGGAGAACCCAATGCGCCGGAGAGCATGGGTCTGTCGACCCGCGTGCTCGCCCTGTACGACGCGGCGGGCGAGCACCTGGGAGCGGCGGACCTGGCGCAGCTGCATCGCGCCATCGTGGCCGATGCCGCCGCCTGGGCCAGCGACTACGGGGTCAACCGCGACGTCACGGGCCTGGCGTGCGAGCGTAACATCCTGCGCTACCGCCCGGCCACAGTCCTCGTCCGAGCAGAGCGGGGGAGCGCCCTGGCGGATATCGCGCGCGTGATGGCGGCGGGTATCCTCGCTGGCGGCCCCGTCACCCTGTCGGTTGCCGATCAGCTGCCCTACTCGATGGCGGTCGCTATCGAGGCCGCGGGCGTCGAGGTGAGCGTCGACGACAAACAGACGTGGGATGCTCGACTCGCCGCTCTGGCCGCCTCCGGCGGGTTGGGGCTGCGCGTGCGCGTCCTTGGTCCGCGCGAGGAGTCCGCGCAGGATCGGTGGGTGCATGCCTGCCGCGTGAGTGCTGGCAGCCCCGACATCGCTCTGTACACCAGTGCCGTGACGACGTGCCCGCACGCCGAGCTGCTGCCCTTCCTGCGCGAGCAGGCGGTGTCGTTGACGAATCACCGTTTCGGCACGCCGCTCGACTTGGCGGCCGGGCTCCTGTAGCGCTCGTATCCCTCGCTGCCCGCTCGACCCGTGTTCACGAGGTCCCGGCGGGCAGCGAGGTGTCATTCGCGGCCTGTTCGCGCGGTCGTGGGGTGGATCAGCGGTGATTCCCGTTCCGCCACCTGGTGTTTTGACTTTCGTGGTCCCGGTGCTTAACGTTAGCCCTGTCTGGGTAACCATGTAGCGAGGAAGTACTCGTTGGTTACGACACGGCGCACCGCCGCTCAAGAGGTCAGGAGTGACACATGGGTACGAGTCGATACCCCCACAACGGAGATCCGCTCGCGCGGTTCGGAGCGGACATGTCGAGTGCCGGCGCGTCGTCGTACGATGGCGTTACCGGCGCGCAGAGGGCGCAAGTTCGCTTGTTAGAGGACGGAACCCTCGTGCGCGTGTCCACCGGACAAGTCGGCGGGCCAGAACCCGGCGCTTATCCGACAGCTGCGGTCCGCAAGCGTCGTCCGTACGGTATGATCATCGCCTTCACCGTCGTGATCGCGCTGATCGGCGTGGGCGTGGCAGGCCTCGTTGTTGCCCGAGCAATGCGCACTCCCGAGGCTCAGGTTCGGCGCTATCTCGGTCTGCTGTCCAGTGGGCAGGCCAGTGCCGCCTCGCGGATGGTCGATCCGGGCATTCCCAGTGAGCAACGCGTGTTCTTGACGGATGAGGCTCTCGGGGCCACGCCCAACCGTTTGACTGTCGAGGAAATCGTTGACACAGATGAGGACTCCTCGTCCTCTCTGCATCAGGTCAGGGCTACGATGAGCGTCAGGGGAGAGAGCTTTTCGCAGACCTTCCGGGTCATGAAGAGGGAGTCGACGCTAGGATTCTTCGACAACTGGGAGATTCTCGATCCCCTCATCACTCGAATCTACGTGACGGGACGCAACGTGGAGGGCATGACCATCGACAATGTGCAAGCTACTGCTCCGCTGACGACCGATAACACTGGGCGGTGGGCCCTCCTGGCGTTCTACCCCGGTACCTACAATCTGGAACCGGAATTGTCCAGCAAGTACGTCACGGCTGATTCGGTCGCGGTTGTTGCGAAGGGAAACGACGGGCGTTCAGCAGACTCTGATGTGATGGATGTCGAGGTGAACACCGAGTACACCCCGGACGTTCGTGAGGCGGCACTCGCAGCGATCAAGGAGAAGACTCACGCGTGCGTGACTCCCGCAGGGAATCTTGATCGTGGCTGTCCGGTTCCACTGCAGAGCCGCAATCTGGCGGTCCTGGAAGTTCAGAGCGAGCCTGTCAGTGTCGAGAGCGTGGACTATGAACCAAACAAGTTCAAGTCGGACCTCTCGTTTTTGATTCGTCCTAATACGTCG